>JARKQH010000369.1 GCA_029974925.1 Verrucomicrobiota bacterium | reverse complement strand
TGAGCCCACTGCCGCCGCTCTTCCCTGGTCTTGAACGACGCCGCTTGTTTCAAAAGGTCCGGATCACCTTTTACCCGCTTGACGAATTCCCGGGCATGCTCGAGTGACATTGCTCTTTCCTCCTTGTTTTTTGGCCATGGGTTGCTATGAGTTTTTTTCTTTGGTGTCAGGATTCTTTTTGAGGTTGGCTTTTTCCGCTGAGTTCCAATATTTCTAGATTTATCTATTGACTTTTTGTTACTGATTTTTATGCAACGCTAGTGATCTCCCCTTAGACAATGCGGCTCATTCTCACAGGTAAAACCGCAGCATCCGCCGCCGGCCACCAGTTCCAGTTCCTCGTCCGTCAGTTCGCTGGAGGCCTGCTTGAGTTCTTCGCCGCTAAAGTCGTAGCCCAGCCCCTGAGCCCACTGCCGCCGCTCTTCCCTGGTCTTGAACGACGCCGCTTGTTTCAAAAGGTCCGGATCACCTTTTACCCGCTTGACGAATTCCCGGGCATGTTCAAGTGACATTGTTTTCCCTCCTCGTTTTTGGCTATGGGTTGTTAAAAATCCAGAGGACACGACGGCCGGGCAACCACGTTGTTCTCGTAGAGAAACTCCCGGTCTTCGGCGGTCAGTTGGCCGGCCGCGTCGAGCAGCGCCTCCATCGTTTGCCCGTATTGCCGGCAAAATGCCGGATCAGGCCGGAGGGGCCTGCCGGTGGATGCGATGTTGCCATACGCGCAGCCGCCGCCGCACATGTATCTGAGCCAGCACTGCCGGCATTCCCCGTTTTCGCTGACCGGGGTTTGGTGGAACACGCCCCGCGGCGGGTCTTCAGCCTCGCTGATGTTGCCCAGCCGGTATTCCCGCATGCCGACGAAGCGGTGGCAGGGATACAGGCTGCCGTCCACGTCGACCGCCAGGTAGTTGCGCCCCGCGCCGCAGAAAAACAGCCGGCGGACCTGAAACGGCCCGTTGGCGACGGATATGATGCGGGACAACTCCCGGTCCTTGATCAGTTGGGCGGCCTCCGCCGGGTCGCGCCGTTTCACCGCCGCCACGAACGCCGCCGCCCCGCGCCGGAAATCGGCCGCCCGCTCCTCTTCCCGCTGGAAAAGGGCTTTTTCCGACGGCGCGTCGGTTAAGAGGCACCCGGAAGCCGCGACCAGATGGCAGCTTCGGAAGCCGATTTCCTTCATCGCCGCCAGGACCTCGGCCGGATCGGTCGCCCCGTACAGGGTGGCCCGGCCGCAGGCGTCGGGAAAGGCGGCCAGCAGCTCTTTGATCCTCGGCGCCACCGCCGCGTGGGACGAACGGCCGTCTTTGAGCGGCCGGTGCTCGTTCTGGGCAGCTGGTGTCCCGTCAAAACTGATGATGAGTGTAAACCGGTTGGTCCGCAAAAAATCAATGATCGCCGCATCAACCAGCGAAGCGTTGGTGGTCATGCTGAACATAAATGTCTTGCCGTTTTTCTCGCCCGTCTCCTGGGCGTAGGCCACCGTCGAGCGGATAACCGGCAGGTTTAAGAGCGGTTCTCCCCCGAAAAAGGACAACGCCAGTTTCTGATTGCCGCCGCTGTGGCGGATCAGCCAGTCGACGCTCCGTCGGGCGGTCTCCTCCGTCATCAGCCCGCCGCCGCCATAGGTTCCCGCGCTGCCGTAGCAATACACGCAGGCCATATTGCACTCCTGGGCCACCATCAGACAAAGTGTATCGGTGCGGGCGGCATCGGTGCCCAGCCACTTGCCAGCCGCCCGGCAGTCCCTCTCCAGCCGGCTGGCTTCGTCGGGGCAGGTCTTCCCCGGGTCGGCCGCCAGCAAACCGATTTTCAAGAGGACGCTCCGTACGTCGTCTTCCGGCCGGACGCCGGGGTCGCTTTCCCAGGCGGCGAGAAAGGCCGCCGTCCTGTCGTCCAGGCGGGTGCAGCGGAAGCGGTCAATGGTCACCGCGTAAGTCCGCCCTTCCACCGTAAAGCGGTGGTACGGCGCCAGTTCCAGTTTATTTTTTTCCATCAATTCAGGCGCCAACTGCGCCATAGCATCATTCATCCTTTCATGCTCCCTTCCTCATATCCGTTGGTCAGTTGTTGGCGTCCGTCGGCCCGACAGAACGCCGGTCTCCTGTAGGAACCCCCTGTCTTGGTCCGAACATTCGGCGATCACCCGGATACCGGTTTCGATTCTGGCCCGCCGCAGGCGGCAGGTATCCGGATTGGCCCGGAAGATCGAGCCGGTATGGCCCACATGCTCCACAATGCAGCAGCCGCCGCAGAAATAGCGCGCCCAGCATGACCGGCAGTCCTCGCTGTGGATCAACAGGCTTTTTTGGTGCAATTCTCCCTGGAAACCGTCCTCGGCCACCGACCCCAGCCGGTATTCCGGCAGGGCCAGGAACCGCGGGCAGGGATACAGGTCGCCGTTGACCGCCACGGCCAAAAGCTGCCGGCCAACGCCGCAGGAAAACCAGCGCCGCCGGACCGGCGCGCCCGGCTGGGACGCCCAAAACATTTGCCTTACTCCCTCCATGAACGTGCTGTCCACGGCAATCCGCCGCAGACCGGCCGCATCCCGCTCCCGCACGGCGGCCAGAAAGCGTTCGCCCTGACGGTATAAATGCGCCGCCAATTGGTCGGAAGATGCCGTCTCGTCGTTTTTTTTGCCTTCCGTCAACAATGAGCTGGACACTTTTTCGATGCGGCATTGCCTAAAACCCAGCCGGCAGGCTGTTTGGAGCACCGCGTCAAGGTCGGTCCCGGCGTAGAGCGTGGCGCGGAGCGAAGCATCCGGGCAGCGCGCCAGGAGTTTTTGGATTCGGCCGGCGATGACGCGGTAGGAACGGCCGCCGCCTTTCAGCGGCCGGTTGCGGTTTTGTACGGCGACCGGCCCGTCAAAGCTCACGCTGACCTCGGCCTGCCGCTCGACCAGAAAATCAATGACCGGGTCGGTCAAAAGCAAACCGTTGGTCATGATGCCGTAACGCACCCGTTTGCCGGCGGCTGCCGCTTG
>JARKQH010000368.1 GCA_029974925.1 Verrucomicrobiota bacterium | reverse complement strand
AAGCCAATTTGCCCCACCCGCGCCGGGTTGGCAAGGCACGAATAACCCGCCGTGACCGTTCCAATGACCGACCACGGATTTCGCGGATTTCGCGGATGGGGGAGACGCCGCGCAGAGGTCCCGGTGGCGGGCGAAGTCGCTTGGACGGGACAGTGCCATGCTTGGCCGCCATTCTCTCTGCTCTTTCTTATCCGTGCCATCCGCGCCATCCGCGGTCAGATCCATCCCCTCGGGGGAGGCGATGTCTCGTCGCCACACCCGCCCACCCCGGCCTCTTCAACCCAATGCCCACCCCGGCCGGTATTCGCGGCGCAGGTGGCGGTTGGCTTCCGGATGGTTGGTGATGCTCATTTTCTCGGCGTCGAATAACAAACGCCGGCCGCCGAGGCGCAAGGAGACCGCCGCCAGGTTGAAGGCATCCGAGATCGGTCCTGCCAGAAGGAAGTCCCCGCAGGTCGGCGCGCCGCCGCGAAAAGCGGCCACCCAGGATGAAGAGGCCTGGCGGCGCCCCGAGCTGGCGCGGGATGGTCCGGCCGGACCGCCCGGCGGGTTTTCCGGCGCCGCATATTGCCGCCGTCTGGACTCGGGGAGGAGCCGCGGATTCTCTCCCCGGAAATCGGCGAGAATCTTGCCGGCATCGCCGACAAACATCAGCCCCTCGGCGGCGAGGTCTTCCTCTCGCGGGTCCAACTCGTCCGGGCGGGGCGGTTTCATCGAGCCGTCGTACCAGTAGAGGTCCAGGGCCGGGCGGTTGGCTTTGGCCGCGAAGCGGAAGCGCACGGTGCAGGCGGCGGGAAAGGAATAATCGTTGAGAATCTTCCTGGGCACCAGCCCCTCCAGTCCGCACACGTGGCTGGCGCGGGATTCCACGGCGACCGGCGCGTCCAGGTCCAGCCACTGAAACACGGGCCACAGACTGTAATGGCCCATGTCGGCCAGCGCGCCGCCGCCGAATTCGTACCAACCGCGGAACACGGCGTGGGTGTAGTGGGGGTGGTAGGGGCGGTCGGTGGACGGGCCGAGCCACAAAGGCCAGTCAAAGCCGGGCGGCACGGGGGGCGAGTCTTGCGGCAAGGTGGCATACTGCGGCCAGACGGGGCGGTTGGACCAGTTGTGAATTTCGCGGAGGGTGCCGATGGCGCCCGCTTCAATCCACTGGCGAATCGGGTGAAGGTGGGCGCCGTCGCTGGCCGGCAGAAAATGCGTTGCCACCCGGGTCTGCCGGGCGGTTTCGATGACCAAACGGGCCTCGTGCAGGCGGTTGGCCAGCGGCTTGTGCATCAGGACGTGCTTGCCCTTTTTCATCGCCGCGATGGCAATGACGGCGTGCGAATGGTCCGGGGTCATGATCTTGACCGCATTGACATCCGGCTCGCGGTCGAGCAGTTCCCGGAAATCGGCGTAAGCGTTGCAGCCCTTGAACTGGCCGCGGTCCCGCTGGCTGCCGTAGGCCATCTCGACCACCTCTTTGGCCACCTCACGACCGCCGGGGATGCCGGGCGCGCCGCGCCGCCAGTCGGGCCGGCCCAAGGCCGCCGCAATGCCCGCGCGCAGTCCGTCCCGCGACCAATCCAGGTAGTCATAGCCTTCCTTGACCGGGTCGCAGACGGCCACGATTTGCACTTCGGGCATGCGCAGCAGGTCGGGCATTTCGCGCAACCCTTGCGTGCCGCAACCGATATAGGCGAGGGTGATTTTCTCGCTGGGCGGCACAAAACCCGCCCCGCCCAGAACGTGCCGCGGCACGATTGTCGCCGCCACGGCCGCCGCTCCGCCGGTGATCATGAACTGACGCCGGTTGAGGCGGGGGCGCTGGCTGCCGCCGGCGGGGGCCGGGCTGGCCGAGGCTGGAGCGGAACCGGAGGAGGAAGTGGAGGTGGATGCGTTCATACGCTTTTCTTACCCAAAGTGGGGCGAGTCCACAAGACGGAGCTGGCGCCAGGCGGGGGGCGCGCGAGCGGGCCGCTTCAGAAAACGCCCATCGTTTCCAACACCGCCCGCGTCCGGGGAACCTCATGGGTGCGAAACAAGTCGGTCTTGCCCAAAGCCGCCAGGACGGCAAAGAACGGCTCGGCGCAGCGGACTTCCGGGCCAAAGAACTCGAACGCATGCGGCAACGCGTGGCAGATGGGAAAACCGAGGGTCCGCAACCGGAAGGTGTTCAAAAAGGTGGTCATTTGGTGGCGGACGCGCACGGCGCTGTCCTGCAGGTTGCGGTAGTAAAATCCCAGGCCGGGGTCCAGGAGGATTTTCTGGACGCCATTCCGGACGGCGCGCTCGATCTGGCGGGCGAAGTACCGGCGCATCGGCTCGATGGGATCGGAGGAAGAATCGAAGTCGCCGACCTCGCGGACGTTGCGGCCCTGCACGTAGCAGAGGATGACCGCGGCGTCGTGGTCCGCCACCATCCGGAACAGCTCGTCGCCGGCGTCGGTGCCGGTGAGGTTGAGCACGTTGGCGCCGGCCTCGAGGCAGGCGCGGGTCACGGCCGGCTGATAGGTCTCGACCGAGACGAGGATGCCGGCCTCGCGCAGGCCGCGCACCACGGGCAGCAGGCGCGAGTTTTGCGCCGCTTCGTCGGCGCGGGCGGCGTGGGCGAGGGTGGATTCGGCGCCGACATCCACCAGCGCGGCCCCCTGGGCCGCGAGCACCCGGCCGCGCTCGATGGCCTGCGCGGCGGAGAGACAGACGCTCTCCCGATACCACGAATCGGCCGAAAGGTTGATCACGCCCATGATCGCGGGCTTCGAGTTGAACGGGAAAGGACGGCCCCCAATCGAGAATTCCCGGACCCGCGCCGCGGTTGCCGGCCGGTGTTGCTCGACCAGCTCCGCCAGGTGTTCCATCGTCAGCATGCCCCAACCATAGCCCAATTCCGCCGTTCGGAAAGTCCCGGACCCGCGCGCTTTCAACCCGGCCACCGTCAGTCCCACTCCAGCACCAGCAGGGACACCGCCTGGCGCGGCAAGCTCAGTTGCACCGCGGCCTTTCCCTGTTCGAACCGGACCGTCCCGGGGCCGCCGAGTTGCGCGAGCCGGGCCGCGGCCTGCAGTTGGGCGTATTGGGATTCATTGGGGGCGAGGGGCGAGCCCAGGCGCTTCCACTCCGCGTGCGCGTTGCTGTGGAACTCGTCTATGCGGTAGTGGGCAAGCCGCGCCGGGCCGTCCGCCGCCGGCAGCGCTTCCAGCCGCACGGTGACTTCCGCGGCCGGGCCGGGCACGTCGTCATCGTGATAATGCCACAGCATCACGGTCACCTGCCGGGGCGCCAGGCTGGCCAGGGCACTGACGTCCGGCGCGCCGCGCACGCCCTCGCGCAGCAGCACCTCGAGGGGGACCTCGGCGGAGCTCTCGACCGCCAGGCGGCGGCCGGCCATGCGGCTGAACATGCGGAAGACGTTCAAGACCGGCAGGTCAATGCCATTGCTGGACAGAACGCGGAAGCCGGCAAAGTACGGCTGGTCCTCGAACTCGAAGGCCCAGGTCAGCGCGCCTTCGAGGTTGACGCCATGGCGGTCGGCGAGCAGATGTTTTCGGGCGAAGCTGGCGGCCGTGTAACTCGAATACATCGTGGTGTTCCGATACCCGAGGTGAGGCCCCTGGCAGGCGGCGCAGCCGTCCGGGTCCGATTCCCCGATCACGATGGGCTTGGTTCGCAGCTCGGGCACGGCTGCGATCAGGGCGAAACCGCGGTCTATTTCGCGCAGTTGCGCCGCCAGGCCCAGGCGGACGTGGCCGTCCACAAAGGTCGGCGCGCCCTTGGCGTGAAACGAGAGGAAATCGGTCGGCGTGCCGACGCGGCCCGTGGCGTAGTTGGTTCCGCTGACGACGTGTTTGAGAAAGTTTTCCATGAACCGGCCGCCGGCTCCGGCCACATCCGGGCCGCCGACGCGGGCGGTGGGCAGCGCGCGCCGCACCGCGTCAATGGCATAATCGTGCAGTTTATAGAACTCCTCGGGGGTGCCGTGCCAGTAAACCGCCGCGTTGGCCTCATTCCACACCTCCCAATACCATTGCTCGACCTCCTGGCGTCCGTAACGCTCGAGGCAGTGGGTGACCCACTGGTAAACCAGCCCGGCCCATTTCCGGTAATCCTTCGGGGGATAGGCCCAGCCGGTGCTGATCTGGCTGTAATTCAGGCCGGGACGCCAGGCGTGTTGATAGGGTTCCGGTTTGATTGACAACGCCTGCGGCATGAACCCAATCTGCGCGTAGGGCCGGACCCCCCGCGCCAGATACGTGTCAAAGATGCGGTCCACGATCTTCCAGTCATACACCGGACGGCCGTCTGGGTCTTCCGTGTAAACGTCGGTGCTGCCCCACTTGAGCGCCGGCGTGCCGTCGCCGGTGCACAGGAGGTTGTGCGCGCGGAAATAAACCTGTTGCGGCCGCAAGCGGCCCAGCTCCGCCAGCAGCCGGCGGCCATCCTTCATGGTGGCATAGTTCGGCTCATCGGCGCCGAAAAACCGCCAGATGTGTTTCAGCTCGCCCAGGGTCCGGGCCGCGTCAACCCGGATGGTGACAGGAAAAGGGTCGGGGCTGTTGGTCCCGGCAGCCGTTTCGGCCGGGGCCTCGGCGGCGGGAGCGAGGCCGATGGCCAGGCCGAGGCTGGTCACAAACCGTATCGCACACGCTCGAGCGGTCATGAGAACAACCTTACCCAGGCCGCCCGCCTTCGGGCCAGCCGGAAGAAACCGGAGCGGCTGCCGGCCTGTCCCGGGAGCCGGACCGGAGGGGGATTTCAATGAAAAGGCCCCCCGCGCACGGAGCGCGGAGGGCCGTGGGATTCAAGTCCGAAAGGACCTGCGCCTTACGGATAAACCAGGCGGAAGAACACCGTCGGGTTGTTCGGATTGAGCGGGATGGAGACGGCGTTGACGTTGGTCGAGTTCGGCCAGGTTGACCAGTTGTTGCTGAGGCCGACCGACAGGGCGTTGGTCTGGACCTCGAGGCGCCAGCCGGTGTAGTTGGTCGGCCACCAGAGGTCGAGGTTGTTGCCCGTCACGCCGAAGGTGATGTTGGTCGGCGTGGTGGGAACGGTTCCGACCGCGCTGGCCACGCGGATGGTGCCGTTAACCGTGAGGTTGGCGGTGTCCCAGGTGACATTCTGGCCCGGGGTCAGCGACAGGAGCGTGAAGGAGCCGATGTACCCGGTGGCGTTGAACAGCTTGAAGGTGTCATTCACCTGCAGGGGCGCGCCGGTGTTGGTGATGACCAGCGTTCCGCCGTAGGCGATCGGGTTGCCGGTCACCTCGATCCGGTCCGCCAGCGGGCTGCCGCCGTTGCGGTCCACTTCCGCCACGACGTAGCCGCCCAGCACGGGCGACGCGCCGAGGGTCAGGGTCCCGATGGAAGTCCCGGCGCTGAGGGCGCCGCCGGCCTCGACCGTGACGACGCCGCCCACGACCCCGTTGCCTGCGAGAGCTGCGCCGGGCTTCACGCGAACGGCGCCCGGAATCTGGCCATTGACGACCAGGAAACCGTTGCTGACCGTCGAGAGGCCGGTGTAGGTGTTCGCGCCGCTGAGGACCAGCACGCCCGCGCCGAGCTTGACCAGGCCGCCCCCGGCGCCGCCATCCAGCAACGGCTGCGGGATGGTGATGGTGTTGGTGCTGCTGTCAATGATGGCGCCGCCGGCCAGCACGTTGGCCGCGTCGAGATTGTTAATGAACGTGGCGCTGTTGGCCCGAGCCTCGAGCACACCGCCATTAAGGTTCAGGGTGGTGGTGCTGTCCGGGACATTGCCATAAACGCTCGGGGTTACAATCCGGCCGCCGTCGAGGTTGACGGTGCCGTTGCCGGTCACCTGATGACCGATGGACAGCCCGCCGACGCAGTTGATCAGGCCGGTGCCATTGACCGTCAGCGTCCCGGTGCCTTCCTCGGCGACGATCAGGCGCTGGCCGGTGCCCGTCTGGCTGAAGACGCCGCCCGACACGGTCATCGTGCCGACGCTGCCCGCGAAGCGGCCCACGGCGGGCCAGCCGGAGACCAGGCAGGTGCCTCCCGACTGGTTCCAGGTGCCGTTGCCCCAGGCGCCGATTTGGAAGTTCCCCGCAGGCTCGACTACCCCACCATAAAGATTGTAGGTGCCAACGGCAGTCGCGTCGGCGGAATCCACACCCGCGATCCGCCAGTCGCCGCCGCCGGAGGAGCGTCCGAGGTAACCGCCGTACTGGTAAACGACCCCCACGCTGCCGGCCCGTTTGCCGACATACAAGGTCGCCCCGCGGTTCGTGGCATTGTCATAGATATACAACGTGCCGTCGCCGCCCGTCAGGTCGCCCAGGTTGTAGTCTCCCGGGAAGGTGACCACGGCATTGTTGGACAGGATGAGGGTGCCTTTGCCGGAATTGCCGAGGGCGAACCATTCGCTGTTCTGGGTCCAGCGGCTGTTGCCGGCCACCACCACGGTCGCATCCGCGCCGGTGCTTTCGCCGATGAACGTGCGCGCGCCGACGGTGAGCGAGGAATTGCCCAGCAGTTGCAACACCGGGAAGCTCGAGTTGCCCACGATGTTGTTGGCGTAACCCATGGAGAAGTTGGCCGCCGTCAACACCGAGTCGTAGAGCGTGAGTTTCGACGAGCTGCCGATGGTGCCGTTGCCGCGGTCAATGGCCAGCCAGGAGGAGATCGAGAGGCTGCTGTTGGTGATGAGCATCGCCCCCGCATTGACCTGGTCGTAGCCAACCCACAACTCACCGTTGATGATGTTGGTCTGCAGGTAATTGCCCGGGGTGCTGGCGCCGCCGTCCAGCACGACGGTGCCCTGGGCGATATAATAGCCGCCCGGAGTCAGGACGTTGGTGCCCGGCCGGGCGTGGGTCAGAACCGCCGGGCCGCTCTTGTAGAAGCTTCCCGCCGCGGGCAGAACCGGGCCGGTCAGCGTGAGGTTGCCGGACGCGGCGAGCGTGGCGGCGCCATTGATGGTAAAGCCGCGGTCAGTCACCGCCGGGGCGCCGGCATAGTTGAGCGTGCCGCCCGCAAACACCAGGTTGGTGGGGTCCGCCGAGGAGGCCCCCACACCGCTGGGCAATCCGCCATTGGCCAGGTTGGTCACCAGGAGGGTGTTGCCCGTGAGCAACGTGCGGCCCGTGTACGTGTTGGCGCCCAGCGCGCTGACGACGTCGTTGTTGGTCCCGGACACGGTCACCGTGCCGCCGCCGAGGACGGCCGTAAGGATGCCGCCGGACAGGTCGTAGGCCGGCGAAGTGACCACCGCGCCCGAGCCCGTAATGTTGCCGTTGGAGACGGTCACCGAGCTGAATTTCTGGTTGTTGGAGCCGAGGCTGAGGGTGCCCGTGCCGATCTTGAGCGGGCTGTTGGCGCCCAGGTTGTTGGCAACCGTGGAAATGAGCGTGCCGCCCTCTTCAATCACCGTCGGGCCGGTGTAGGTGTTGTTGGTGGTGCTGAGGGTGAGGCTGCCGGTGCCGGCTTTGACGAGGCCGCTGCCGCCGCTGATGCCGCCCGAACCACTGATGGTGTAGTTGAGCACCGAGTTGCTGAACAGCACCCCGCCCGGCGTCACGTTGGCGTTGAGCGTGACACTGGTCGTGCCCTGCGCCGAGTCATCGAACACCACCGAGTAACCCTGTTGGAAGGTCATGGGCAGCAGCGTCACCCGGTCCAGCCAGTTGGTCGTAATCCCAATGTCCCAGGTGCCGCCCGCCAGGCCCTCCCACCGCGGGAGCGAAACGCTGGTCACCACCAGGTCAATGGTGTTGTTGACGGTGTTGGTCGCCAGCGAGGCGACCACGCCCGGCGGCAGGGTTCCGAGCACGAAACTGCCGGCGCCGGCCAGGCTGCCATACTGGATCAGCGGGACGGTGCCCACCGACAGCGTGCTCATGGGGCTGATGCTGATCGTGTTCACCCCCACCTTGGTGAGGGCGCCCGAAACGGCCAACGGCGCGGTGAAGGGGTTGCCGAAGGTGCCGAGGTCGAACTCGAGCGCGCCGCCCGCGGCGGTGCCGAGGGTCACCGACGGGGTGGTGACCGAAGTGCCCGGGGCCGCAATCTGGACGCCGAGGCCGGCATTGTCCGCCACCGTAATGGCGCCGTTGCCGTAAGTCGTGGTGGGCAGGGTCAGCTTGCCGGCGCTCACGACGGTCGGGCCGGTGTAATAAAGCGAGCCGCCCAGCCTGAGCGAGCCGGTGCCCAGCTTGGTGAGACCGCCGCCGCCGTCGTAAAGGTCCTGGACAATCGCAATGTCATTGGTGCCGCTGTCAATGACCGCGCCCCCGCTCAGGACCATCACGAAGGACAGTCCGGAGAGGAAGTTCGGGTCCGCGTTCTCGCCGGCGCGCAGGGTGCCGCCGTTGAAGTTGAAGCTGCTGTAGGCGCTGGCGTTGTTCATGTAGATGCGCCGGGCGACGAGCGTGCCGCCGTCCAGGTTCACCGTGCCGGACGCGCCGGCCGCGTTGCCGATGCGCAGATGGTTCGTCGCCAGCACCAGGCCGGTGCCGCTCACATTAAGCGTGCCCTGGCCTTCCTCGCCCACAATCAAGGCCGTCGTCGTGTTGGTCATGACCAGCGCGCCCGCCGAGACGTTGAGCGTTCCCAGGCTCCCGGAGTAACGGCCAATCGAGGCCCAGGCGCCTGGCGCGACCGTTCCGCCGGCCAGGTTCAAAACGCCTTCCGACCCGTTGGCCTTGCCCACGAAGAGCGTGCCCGAGGACACAAACCCGTTGTTCTGAACCGTCAGGGCGCCGTAGGTATAAGCCGTGTCCGACACGTTGAAATCGCCCGTCGAGTAGAACGCGGCGTTGTCCTTGACGACCATGGTGCCCACGCCGCCGCCGCCCGGAAGCGTTCCCGCTCCCGTGCCGATGGACGTGTAACCGCCGACGTTGGTGATCACCGCCGAGTTGGCGAGATACAGCGCGCCGGTCGAGCTGGCGCTCATGCCCAGGCGCACGCCGGCGTTCCGAATCCACGAGGTGCCGTTCAGATAGGTCTCGGCGGACGAGCCCACGCTCTCGCCGATCTGGAGATTGCCCGGCAGGTAGATGTAGGACGACCCGTTCAACGTCAGGCGCTGCCGCGCCAGGTTCGTGGCATAGCCCGGCTGGTAGCCCATTGCCAGCCCGTTGGCCGCAAGGATCAACCGCCCGTTTTCCAGGGTCAGGGTGGACAGGTTGCCGATGCTGCCGTTGCCGCGGCCAATGCCCACCCACGTGTCCGCCAGCAGCGTCGAATTCGAGATGATCATGTTGGCCCCGTAGGCGGTCGTGCCGCCCACCCACAGCTCGCCCATGTTGCGATTGGTCTGCGTGCCGCCCGAAGGATTGCCGTCAAACACGACCGTGCCCTGCACCACATTGAACCCCGGGCCCGCGCCGCCCGACAGGATGTTCGAACCCCCGCTGGCGAACACCAAGGTGCCGGGACCGGTCTTGGCGAACCCGCTGCTGCCGCCGCCGCGGACGGTGCCCGTAAGGGTGAGCTGGTTCAGCACGTCGAGGGTGCTGACCGGGCCGCCGAACAGGATGCCGCGGTCGGTGGTTGCGGCCGGCCCCTGGTAGCTCAGGGTGCCCCACACCACGAGATTGGTCGGGTCGGTCCCGCCCACGCCCAACGCGCTCGGCGTCCCGGCGTTGCCCAACGACGTCACAATCGTCTTGCCCGCCCGCAACACCGTGGGGCCGGTGTAATCATTCACTTGCGAACCCGTGAAGGTCAACGGGCCGCTGCCTTCCTTCAGCAAACCGCCGCTGCCGCTGAGCTTGCCCGAGCCGCCAAGGGTGTAGGACTTGGACTCGTTGACGACCGCCAACGACTTGGGAGTGAGGGTCCCGTTCAGACTCAGCGTGGTGGTGCCCGTCGCCGAGTCGTCCAAGCGCACACTGGCGCCGTTGGTATAGGCCACCGAGGCCGCATCCGCCAGCCAGTTGGCCGTGGTGGTGTTCCAGTTGCCGTCCACGCTGCCATTCCAGACCAGCGTCGAGGCGTCCAGCGTGTCCGCCGGGCCCATGAGATAGTTCCGCCGCACTTCCGCCTCGCTGAGCACGCGGTCATACATGCGGAATTCGCGATACCCGCCGCCCAGGTTGGCATCGCCGGACCAGTTCGAGCGGCCCAGCCAGTTGTTCACGTCCAGAACCGAATTGATCTTGTAAGCCACCGTGTAGGAGCCCGCCTTCACCCCATTGACGTAAATGGTGATGGTGTTGCTCGCCTCGTCCCACGTGACCACGTAGTGCGTCTGGTTAAACATGCCCCGCGCGATGTCCGGCACCAGCCGCGAACCCACCGTCATGAGCGAACCGGAAGTGGTATAGACTTCAACCCGCGAGTGTTCCAAGTCTCCCCCCACCTGCGCCGCGACGAGAATATAGTTCCGTCCGTTGAACGAGCCGCCGGGCGCCGTGATTTCGCCCACGGTGTTGCTCCCGAAATCCATCAAACGCGACCAGTTCTGAGCCGTGGGGGTCGCCCACATTTCAAACGTAACCTGGCCCGGTCCGCCATTGGCGGAGCTCAAGGGCGAGAGAATGAAGTTCGGCAGGTCCACATACGCGGCGCTGGCGGAAGAGCCGCCGCTCAAATTGAGCTGGTTCCCATCGAAATAGGCGGTGTTGGCATTGCCTTTGATCACCGCCGCGCCGGCGGGCGCGCTGCCGGTATCGGGAACGGTGAGGCCCACCGCGTTGTTCGTCGGCGGCTGGTTGAACGACCACCGGTGAATCGGGCCGCTCACCAGGTCCTGCGCAAAAGTGCCGTTGGTGAAGGCGCCCACTTCGGCCGCGTAATTGTTCGCCACCTGGGTGGGGGTCAACACGCCGTCGTGAACGCGCACCTTGGCCAGCACGCCGTTGGCAAACCCGAACCAGGCCGTCTGGCTGTTGTTGTGCTGCACCCCGAGAACGATGTTGTAGTCGGGGTTGACATTGACCGGCGAGGTCTGCACGGCGGCTTTGTCCAGCACGCCATCCCGATAGAGCATCAAATTCCCGTTGCCATCATACGTCCAAACCAGGTGATGCCAGGCGCCGGGGGAAGGCACAATGTTCCAGCCATGGTCGTAACCCCCGCCCTGCCAGCTAAAGCCGCCCCAACTGATGTGCCGCCCCCAGTTGCAGCTCACGTTCTGGCCCGTCGTGCGCGTGCCCCACGCCACCAGCGCCGTTTCGCTCATGATGCTGTGCTTGTAGGCCCACGCTTCGACCGAGAAGACCGGGTTGGCGCCGGTCAAACCCGCCGGCGGCAACACGATGGTCGCCCCGGAGGTGTCGGTGTAGTGGCGCAGCGAGATGCAGTTGCCGTCCAGGAGCACGCCCCGCGTGCCGCTGCCGCCCAAAGCGATGACTTGCGGCGTGACGCTCGCCACGTTGTTGTTGTTGGCGAGGAACACACCGCCCAAGGCCCCGCTGTTGGTGAGATAGGCCAGCGGGCCCACCGGGGCCCCGGTGGCGTCCACATTAACCAAGAGGTTGCCGGCCACTTGAATCTGGCCGAACGAGGAACTGGCGACCAGCCCCGCCGCCACGAAGGGGCAAAGGCCGAGGAGTTTTCTTTTCATATTCTTAAGGTGTCGAGTGGGTTGAGTTACCGAGGTTTGAGGTGATTGATGAAAGGCTGATCTCATGGAAGCTTTTCTGACTTCTATTGCAACTAGGACCAATCAAAACATGGCACTAAAGGTTGACAAGGTTCCCAGCATCCTAACACGGCGGCAGGAGGAAGGCAACGCCACTTTGCGGAAAGAAATCGCCATTTTGCGACAACAGAGGGCCCGGTTTTAACCCTTGGAATCCGGCTTTTTGACCAAAAGGCCCCGCTTGAACCGCGACCGCCGCGCCGGCCGGGACGGGCAGAAGACCCCATGCGCAGGCGGCTGGACTTTTGTTAACATTTCAGCCACATTGTGTTGCTCATGACAATCACAGACGCGTTACGGACCGAGCATGCCATTTACTTGAGAGTGTTCGACGAGATCGAGCAGGCGTTGCCGAGTTTAACCACCCCGAGCGAGGTGACGACGATGGCTCGGATCATTGAAGGCCTGCTGCAAAATCATGCCCGGCGGGAAGCGGGCCTGGCTTACCTGGCCCTGGACCATGTGCTGGCCAACGACGGCGAATTGGATCGCATGCATCAGGAACACCAGGAAATTGATGAGCGCCTGAGGAAGGTTTACACGGCCAAAACGGTGGCCGAGGCGCGCCGGCTGCTCAAGAGCGCGCTCAACTCGTCGCGCGAGCATTTTCGAATGGAGGAACTCCAGGTGTTTCCGTTGCTGGAGCGCACCCTCAAGCCCGAGACGCTGGTCGAACTGGGACGGGAATGGGTCAGCGCCGGTTGAAGGAGGTGGGACGCAAGTCTTGCGTTGGCGCCGTCGGCGGCAACCCTTCCAACCTGGATGGAGGTTCTCTCGCGCTGGCCGGAGGCGGGGGTGATGAGTGGGGCCATCCGTACACAGCAGTGACAAACAGCTTGAGATTCGGGGCATTGTCATGCATCATAAACTTGCCATGCGCGTACGCTTCAATGAACGCAAAGCGACCCAAGCAGCGGCTCGCCTCCTGAAGTTGCGCCAAGGGAGGATGAGCTACATGAAGCTCATCAAACTACTTTACCTGGCGGACCGCGCAGCGTTGCTCCGCTGGGGGCGACCGATTACCACCGACAGCTATGTTTCGATGGATCGAGGGCCCGTGCTAAGCCGGGTGCTTGACCTGGCGACGGAAGAGGACCTGCCGGGTCACGAGTCTGTGTGGTCGAAGCACATCACGGAACCCGAGCATTATGCGGTCCGGCTTCGCAGCGATCCTGGCGAGGATGAGCTTTCCGCTGCGGAAATCCAACTGCTGGATGAAGTTTTCCATCAGTACGGGGCCAAGAGCCGGTGGGAGTTGGTGGAACTGACCCACAAGCTTCCAGAATGGAAGGACCCTCAAGGCAGCGCCATCCCCATCCAATATCGCGACATCCTGAAGGCGGGGGGAAAGACTGAGCTGGAGATCGCTGCCATCGAGGACGAGCTGGAGGCCGTGGCCTTGATGGAACGCATCGTCGGAGCGCATTAAACGCAATGTTGGCGGTCGGCGACACAGTGCTCATCCCGAAGCCTGGTCACGACAAATGCCATCTCTGGGTTTTGGTTACCGCCGAGAATCCGGCAACCGGCGAGGTGATCATCGTCAATTTCACCACCGAACGCCCACACTCCGATAGGACCGTGGTAATCAACCCGGGCGAGCATCGCTTTGTGGGCCGGCCCACTGTCGTGTTTTACGCGGATGCCCGGTTCGCGCCGCTTGCCGCACTTGAAGCGGCCGTAAATCAGGGCATCGCCAGGCAGCACGATCCCCTGGAGCCGGCTTTGCTGAAACGAGTGCAGGACGGTCTGTTGAACTCGCCGTGGACGCCGGGCCGGATCAAGACCGCCTTCATGGCGGCGCGGCAGGAGGGGCGGGCCTGACTTCCGGAAGCTCGCCGGCGGCTTCAGCTCAAGGGATCAGAACCACGCGGTAGAACCGTTGCGGGCGGCCAGCGATCGAATCCGTCACCGTGGTTGTGGCATGGGTTGCCGCGGCGGGGAGGGTGAGCGGAATCCAGGTTGACCCTTCCAGTTGGTCCCGGTAGTCACAGCGGTAGGTGCAACCCGGCGTGGTTGTGAAGGTGAGTTTGATCTGGGGTCCGGCCTGTTCGACGCCGCAAAACGTCGGTGGGGGCGGGACGAAATAATTGGCGGCCCCGGGAGTGGGGGCGGTGAGGGAGTAGAAGTAGGCGCCGCCCGCCGGGAAACGGCCCTGGCTGACATCGCTGGCTTGGGGGCCGAAAACCACGCTGTCCACCAAGCGGCCATCCGGGGCGAACAGCGCAATGGCTTCCCCCTCGCGACTGAGCTTGAAGTTTACATGAAGGTCGGGGTGCGTTGGTGAGTTGCGGCTGGGTTTGCCGTCGGCCCACACAAGCAAGTAGCCCAGGGCGGGAACCACATAGCCGCCGGGGATGACGTTCTGTAACGGATTGGTGAGCGAGTTCGCCAGGGACCACCCGCCCAAGTCCGCCGGGAAGGCGTTGGGATTATACAGCTCGAACCAGTCGTCGAAATCGCCGCCGACCGGGTTGGGCAGCGTGCGCGTGTTGCTGGCCATCCATTCGTTAATCAACACCAGCGTTGGCGGCTCCGCGCCATCGTTCACACTTCCAGGAGTGGCGTAAAACATGGTCCGGCGGCTGAAGGGCTGGCCGTCCGGCAGACTGCCATAAGACCGGTTGGCCGCCAGCTCAGCGTAATTCAAGTAATCCACAACCTGGAGGGCGCCGTCGTCCAGCCGGCGCGAAAGGGCGATGGAACCCGTGCGGGGAGCAAGGGTGAAGTTGCCATGCAGTTCCGTCGGGCTGGTTTCATTCGTGTTCCCACTGCACCACACCAGCAGGAATTGACCCGGCTGGATGACCGCGTTGGAGGGAAAAGCCCATTTGGCCAGGGCGGAGTAGTCGTCGCTGAGCCACAGCCCGCCCAGGGACACGTTCGAGGACCCGGCATTGCAGAGCTCGACCCAGGGATGGCGATGACCCGCGGCGTCGAAGGGACCGGAAAGGTTCTCCGGCTGGACCTCGTTGAGCCACAGCGGCGGGAAGGGCGGCAGCAGCCGGTGAACGGCGTTGCTGCGGCCGGGAGTGGCGCTGCCGGCGTAATTCCCGCCCTCCGGCGGGACATTCACCGTCCGGGTAATGCCGCTGCCGGCCAGGCGGAGCGTGAGGGTTCCGCCGTTGGTGCCGGCCCGATACCAGTAGCTCAACGTATAAATCTGCCCGTTGGTCAAGGCCGGCGAAATGGTCTGGTACACGGCCGTCGAGGCGGAGGAGCCGCCGCTGGAGGCAATGAGGTGCAGGCTGTACTGCCCCGCGTGCTTGACGCTGGAACTGAGCGTGGACGCCGCGTGATTGGAGGAGACAATCCACGGCCCCGGGAACCCGCCCTCGAAATCGCCGTCGGCCAGCAGCGACGGGCCGGCCTCCGGCTCGAGCCCGGCCACCAGTTTGATGTCGTCGAGGTAAACGTCGCCCGCGGCCTGGAGGTACATGTAAAGGGACGAACTGGTGGCCGTGCCGGTGGCGACCGCATACTGCCAGGCCGGTGGGGCCGGGGTGTTGCTGCTCACCACCGCCCAGTTGCCCACCCGCGCGTTGTCCTGCGTGGGGTCAATCAGTTGGAGGGACGCCCCCCCGCCATCCGCGTCCGCCGGCCACGGCAGGTCGTCGCTGTAGGCCACCTGGTCCAAAATCACCCGATTGGTCCCCTGCACCATTTCGAGGCTCAGGGTCTCGCCGCGGTTGTCCAGTTTGCCGCCAAACTCCGCCACGACCACTTCGGCGTTGCCGTAAGCCGATTGATAGCCCGGCAGGCTCCCGGCCACCACGGCGAAACCGCCCGGCTCGATGAAGCGCCCGTGTCCAATCGTTGCCCCGGCGCCGTCCACGCGCAGCCCGCCCAAGGGCAGCGTTTCGGTCGCGGAGAGATTGTGGATTTCGACGAAGCTCGAAGCGGGCGCCGCGGGATGATACATGATCTCGCTGATGACCAGCTTGCCCTCGAGGGAGACCGCCGGGCCAGTGTAGGCGACGCTCCGCGTGTCGCTCCCGACCTCCGCGCCGCGCTCGTCGAGCGCGCGGAAGGCGAGCACATTAGCGCCCGGGTCCAGGGCGGCCCGGATTTGCCAGGTGGTGTCGCTGACCCACTTGATCGCGTGGGGCCGGCCGTTGACCTCGATCGTGGTCACCGCGATGGGCGCCTCGCCGGTGAGGGTGATCGGAGTTCGATTCGTGACCGTGTCCGGGGTGGTCACCCGGAAGGCGACGTTGGTCTTGGGGGCCAGCGCCTGGAGGTATTCGTTCCGCCGCGCGGCAATCCAGGCGCTCATGTCCGAGGGGCTGACCGCCGCGATGCCGTTGCTGACGAAGACCTGGTACCAGTCGTTGAGCCGCGCCCCGCTGACGGCCGGGTCCATGGGCCCCTGCGCCATGTCGCAGGCCAGGCGCCAATAGACCCGCCGGAACTCGGGCTTGGCAAACATCACCCCCGGCAGGTAGCCGGCGTCCGGGAACAGGGTGTAAGTGGTGCGGAAAGCGCCATCCATGTCGTTGGCGTGCAAGCGGGACCGGCCGCGAGGGGGAATGTAAGTATAGATGTTATGGGGATAACTGGCCGAACGGTAGTGGTCGCTGTTGCCGCACATGCGGTTGACCACCCAGTAACCGGCCCAGGCCCGGATGTCGGCCAGGGCCGACACGCGCGCGACGTAGAGGTCGTCGGTTGGCGCCCCGAGCGCGTCAATAACGCAGTAAAGGGGGGAGTAATCGTCATCGGGCGTCGAGGTGTGTTTCTTGCGCATGCAGTAGCGATACTTGGCCTGTTTCTTGACTCCGCCGGTCGTGGTGTAGTTGCCGAAAGGCTCGTGGGGATAGAGCTGCTCGTACACGTGCGGGTCGTCATCGCCATACCAACTGCGGCACAGCGTGCGCGAGGGCGAGAGGGCGTCGTAACGGAACAGCGCCGAGCCGTTCACACTGACATGCACATAGCGCATGGCAATGGAAGCGAGGTCAATCTGCCGCGCCATCCAGTAGGCCTGTTTCTCCTGTTGTTTGGTGCCGTTGTCCTGGTTCAGGCTGATGAAATCAATGGCCACCTCCGTGTCGCCCAGCACGCGGTCGGCCTTCGGAAACTCGACCAGATACGCCGCGGTGCGGTAGTCCTCGAAACCCGTGGTCCGCCAGTTGCCCCGGTAGCGGACGCCGCCGGCGTACACCGCGCGGTAGTCGCCATAGATGAAGGTGGTGTCCACCGGCTCGTTGCTCCGGGTTTCCCGCGCCAGCCACCGCGCGACGTTGGTGGCCGACACCCACAGCCGGTAACTCCCGAATACGCCCGGCGCCAAAGTGTCCCCGAACCGGACCAGGCACTCGAGCGGCGGCGCGCCGGTGGGCGGCGGACCCGGAAAGCGGCTGGCGGCAACCGGCCCGCCGGCGTCGGTGGCTTCCACCGCAAAGGCGGCGATTTGCCCCGCCGCCTGCCCCGGAATCGTCGCGACAAAGACGCCGTCGCCGTCCGGGTCGGTCATGGGAGTGGTGGTGACCGCCCCGCCGGTCGTGTCGTTGCGCCACTTGAGCACCACGGAGGCCACGCCGTCGGGGTCCTGAACCCGGGCGGAGACGGCCACCGCCTGGCCGGACGCCGGCAGGACGGGCGCATGCCGCACCTCGGTGATGGCAGGGCCGGCATTGGCCACGCGGCGGCTGTTGGGCGCGCCGGGCGTGCCGAGGTTGGAAGGAAGTTTCAGGGCGCCCACAGCCTCGAGCGCGTGGCCCTTGATTCCGATGACGATGTAGGGCCAGCCGGCAAGCCACCGGCCCTTGGCGCGAATGGTGAACGTCTCGCCCGCCACAGGGGGCGTGATCGCCGTCGAGAGCCGGTCGTACGTGATGCGATAAATGGAGATGGTATAGCGCCCCTGGCTGCTGGCGCGCACGCGCAGGCTGCGGCTGCTGCCATACCCCTCGCCGGTTTCCAGCCCGGACCGCTCGTGCGAGCCGAGCCGTTGCCACCCGGCCAGCCCCCCTTCGAAGTCGGAGTTGTTCACGCGGTTGAGGGTCTCGCCGGCTTTGACCAGTTCGATTTTGTCCAGCAGGCACTCGCCCGACTGCGGACAGAAGACCTGAAGCTCTTCCATCGTCCCCGCCTGATTGTCAATCACGCCGGTGTGTTCGATGTCGGTCCAGGGGGCTTTGGCCGTCTCATCACTCCCCTCCCAGTTCGGCCCCAGGTCGTTGTCGGCGTGCGCATCCGTCAATTCCAGGCTGCTGCCGCCCCCGTCAGTCCACCGCCCCCAGCCATCGCTGTAAGTCACTTCGTCCACGACCACGAAGTCCTGGAAGGGCTTCTGCGGGTCGTCCGGCTTCGCCAGGGCCACCCGCTCCCCCCGGTCCGACAACTCGCCGTCGTAGTCCCCCACCGTGTTGGCCAGGTTGAGCTGCGGATATTGGCTCAACAAATGGGCGCGGTCACGGGCCACGACCAGATACCCGCCGGCGGGGATGACCGTTCCCGGCGGGATCATGAAGCTGATCCCGTCCACAAACCGCCAATACCCCACATCCACCGCCTGGGCGCCGCGGTTGTGGAGTTCCACGTATTCATCCTTCGCCTGGCCGGAGATCGGGTGGTACATGAGCTCGTTGATGACGATGTCGCGCACCACCGGTTTGCTGTTGCGCGCGCCCGGCGTCGGCTGCGCCAGTTCCCGGATGCCGGGGGCGCCGTCCGGCCAGCGCCCCGACGAAACACCGTTGGCCTGCGCGCCAAAGCGCACCGCATCAATCACCCGGCTGCCGTCGGCGCGCACCAGGAAAATCGCCTCGCCCTGGCTGCTGAGTGCAAATCCCAGGTCCGACTCGAAAAAGACGCACCGCGCGCCCGGCGCCAGCCAGGTGTTGGCGGGGAGGATGAATTTGTTCGTCTCCGCGCGGTCGCTCAAGCCGCAGCCGGACAGGTCAACGGTCTGGGGACCGCGATTGAACAGCTCGATGTAGTCCATTTGGGGCGGGTCGGTGTGGGCCAGAAACTCGTTGATCACCACCCCCCCGAGCGGGTCCTGGATTTCCGGGTCCGGCCGGCCGGGTGAACCGCCCACTTCCGAGCTGGCCGCCCACGCCTCGACGGAGCCCTCCCCATGGTCGGGACGGGCCAATTGAAGCGAGTGGCCCGCCCCGTCCGCCGCCACCGGCCAGGGCATCTGGTCTTTATACTCCACCTCCAGCAACACCGCGCCCGCGCGGTTGCACAGCCGAACCGTGCCGCCATCGTTGGGCAGGCTCTCCGAGTAGGGTCCGATCACGTTGGTGATGCCCGCCGCCTGCCGTAGCGCCGCCGGGTCGCGCGCCACCACCACAAAGCTGCGCCCGGCCAGCGTCGCATTCGACGGGAACGTGAAATTGACCGCGCCGCAAATCTGATAACCGCCCAGACTCTCCCACACCGGTTCAGTGTTGAAGATTTCAATGTATTCCAACACCTCGGTCCCGCCGGGCTCGCGGGGATGATACATGATCTCCGAGAAAATCAGCGGCGTGCCCCGGCTCGAGGGCGAAAGTTGCCGTGACGATTCAGCCCCCAGGGCGGACACCGCGAATGCCAGCCCAAGAACGGTTGCAAGACCGAGCCGCGCCAGCCGGCCCTGAGGGACCTTGGTGGGAAGGAGGACCCCCATGCTTTTGTCCCCTCCCGCCTGCCGCAAGGGGGGGATGCGACTCGGCGCCGGGCAGTTTCGCATGGCCGCATCCTGCCCGTTTCCCGGGCGTGATTCAATCCGAATCGGCGCGGTTGCGGAGGGACGGCTGAAGCGGGGCGCGGCGGACGGGACTTGGACCAGGGTGGAATGCCGGAGCTCTGCGTCCCTTTGTGTCTCGGCGGTTCGACGGAGGGCGCCCGCAGACCACGCAGACGGACGCAGAACTGAGCGGACCCGGCCTGCGCCCCTGCCAGCAGCCGTTTCCAGGCAGTGGACATGACCGCGGATGGCGCGGATGGCACGGATAAGAAAGAGCGGGAGAGCATGGCGGCCAAGCCTGGCGATGTCCCAAACGAGCGACTTTGCCCGGCCACCGGCAGCCCTCTGCGGCGTCTCCCCTATCCGCGAAATCCGCGAAATCCGCGGTCGGTTCTTTGGCCGGTCACGCGTAGGGGTCCTCCTAGGCTCCGGGCGTTGCAGCTCAGCCTTCAGGCTTCGCGGCAGGGAGCACAGGCCCGCAGACCACGCAGAAAGACGCAGAACTCGCCAGGCCCATGCTGCGCCGCTTTCAATTTGCGCGGTCATTCGCCCGCGCTGGGGGGCCACGGCGACGAGACGTCTCGAGGCCCGAGGTGATTGAGAGTCTGGATAGGGGCTGGGACGTCTCGTCCCAGAGGGTGTTGGTTTCGAGGGCGTGGGAGGTTTGGAGACGAGACGTCTCGAGGCCCGAGGTGATTGAGAGTCGGGATGGGGGCTGGGACGTCTCGTCCCAGAAGGCCTTCGGTTGCGAGGGCCGGGGAGGGATTGGGTAGGGACCTGTTCCACCAGGTCCCTGATTTCCTGTGGTTGACTTGACCGCGGATGGCGCGGATGACACGGATAGGAAAGACCGGGGAGAATGGCGGCAAGCATGGCGCTGTCAGGGACGGGTGACTTCGCCCCGCCACCGGGAGCCCTGTGCGCCGTCTCCCTCATCCGCGAAATCCGCGAAATCCGCGGTCCCTTCTTTGCTCGGTTACGCGTAGGGCATCCTTCCTGGGCTCTGCGCGCCGCACCTCAGCCTTCAGGCTTCGCGGTGGGGAGCGGGGGCCCGCAGAGCACGCAGAAGGACGCAGAACTGGGCAGGCCGGGCTGGGCCTTGGCCCGCACAGAGTACGTTCGCCCGGGGGAGGCCCCCTCGATGAGCTCTCTTTCGCCGCCGCGGTATCGGGGAGCATCGCGATTCATCGGGACTGACGGCTTGCGGAGACTCTGGGATGCCACCACCCCCAACCCCCTCCGCGAGCGGAGGGGGCTGGACGTTTTGGGGCGGGGGACCGGGGGTGGCCTGACGGCCTTACCCCCGGC
>JARKQH010000452.1 GCA_029974925.1 Verrucomicrobiota bacterium | reverse complement strand
GGAAACCTCCACCAGACCAAAATCGTAGCCGGCTTCCAGCGCATACTGATGCTGAAAACTCAGCGCCGGACGGACCGTCCCGCCAAGATTGAGCGAGGTGGCTTGGGTCAGAGCCGCGTCCGTGTTGTTCGTGTAGAAGGTCCCCGGGCTGTCCGTCACCGACCGGGTCGGCGAGGCGAACCTTGCGGTGGTCAGCCCCCACGAACCGCCGGCGATCCATTGCCCCAGTCCCCCCTCGAAGTTGTCAGCCAGTGAAGCGCCCGCCGATGGCCAGACCGAGCAGGCCAGTAAAAGGGACCAGGCAAGGCAGGCGAACAGGTTGGGATTCGCGTGAGACCACCTAAGAACAGCAAGGCAAGGTTTCATGTCAGCGCTGAATAAGATTTGCGCATACTATCAGACGGGCAAAGGCTCGGGCGCACTACAAATATTGCCAAATGCATACTCTATATTGTCCATTTGCCCACAGGCACTTAGCCAGTGTTCTGCACCCCCGCCAGCACGGCACGAGCACCCGCAGCTTGCGCGCGGAAGGAGGGGGCGGTCGCCGGCGGCGCCCACGCCCCCAGCATGGTGTGGGAGCGTCCGTGCGATCGAAAGCGGTCTGGAGGCTGAATGGCCGAGCCGGGGTTGATTATTTCAAGATGATTGGAGCCAGAGCCGATGGCTTGCCACTGAAGCAGCAAACAGGGAGAATAGGCAAAAATGGGCAAGAAAACCAGATTGCGGGATTGTCCGGCGGCCGGGCGCCTCATCGAGGCGGCCGAATGCGCGCTGGGCCGCCACACCACGTATGCGTGTCCAGAGGGCTGCCGGTTCAATGTGTTCGCCCCGGCCAGTTATGAAGCTCTGAAAACGATCGAGCTGTCGGCAGACAAAAAGTTTTTTGGCTGGCTCCTTGATCATGTTCCCTCCCGGGCGGAATTCGAGGCGGGACTTGACCGGCTGTTGGACGAGGGGCCGATTTCGGCGGCGTATTTTCGATATCTATCGTGGCACGGCGTGTATCGGAAAGATGCGCAAGGCCGGAGCGTGCTCGACCGCTGGGCAGAGGCGGACTTTCAAGGGTTGAGCTCAGACGAACGGATCATCATGCGGGGCTGGCAGAAGATGCGGCCCGCCATGCTTGAGGCGCACCGGATCATGGATGACCGGCGGGTGGAAACAGTGGACTTGCTGGACCCCGAGCGAAAGCCGATCCTGGTGGTGGACCGGAGTTTTGCCGCGCAAGCGGTGCGGTTTGGTGTCTATTTTGCCACGGTGATTCCTTTGCCGCATTATGCGCGGTTGTTAGGAACATGCATTGCGATCCCGCATTTTCATCCCTTGGAGATGGAGGAGGTCATTTTCGGGCTGGTGAGCCATTTGGGAGGCGGGCGTGAGCCGGAGGCAGTCCGGCAATGGCTGGCGGAACATGCGGATTTGTTCGATGAGGGGTTGACCGCGGTCGCGCTGGCCCGGCGGCAACGGATGTTCGAGCTGCTGGACGCCCAGGCGGGCAAAGCCGTTTACCAGCTCGCAGCCCCCTACGAAGCCTGTTGCCAAAAGCTGACCACGGTGGCTGAAATTGACAACGACGAGCTCCGGCCCAACGAGGCGCGCGAAGGATTCCGGGAAGCGCGGGTGTGGTTTGTCGGCCCTCAGGATGAAGAAATGAGCCTGACCGGAGCCCAGACGGTTTTGGGAAGGATTTTGCTCGGGCAAACGCATTGGCGGCTGGAGGCCATGGGAGCGGACCGGCTGGCTCGCTTGCGCACGCGTTTTGAGGCGTTGCTCGAGGCAGCAGTCAAGTTTGTCGGCGAGCGGCGGGACGACCTGGCGGCGCAAGTGCGCCTCCGGGAGCCGAAATACGACCCCGCCTTGGTCCCGCCCGCCTTGCTGCGGGACGTGCCGCAATTGAAAACTTCCTTATCGCGGATACTGCTCAAAGAGGGTCAAACCCCGGAGGAGGCCGCCAGCGCCGGCCTCCGGCAGAAGGAGAACGACGTCCTCGACAAGCCCATACCGGCCTTGGACAACCACACCCCGCGAGCCGCGGCCAACATGCCCGAGTTGCGGAACAAACTGATTCGCTGGCTCAAATTCTGGATTTTCAAGACCGACACCCGCAACCTCGAAACCGGCCAGAATGTTGATACGAATTGGATGCTCCGGGAATTGGGGGTGAACGAGATTCTCTTTGAGCCGCCACCGCGGCGGCGGCGCCTGCCCTCCCACGCAACCGATGAGCCGGAAGATGAGGTCGAGGCTGCGGCGCGGCGCCTGGCGCTGTCGCAGCCGCCCGCGCTACCGGATCGGGCGTGGAACGCGGAGGAAGCGGCCAAATTGATGGCGAAGGCGATGGCAACCTTTCCGTCCTTTGGGGGTCTGGCGGCTTATCTACAAAGGCTGGACTATCCCCTCTTGGCTGACCTCGCGGACCTTTTCAAAGGGACACTCGAAGCTCCGGCGATGGCGATCCTGTTCCAACTGGCGAGCTGGGTGTTGCTTTGTTTTGCGCCGGAAGGAACGCGCCCTGCGCCGGTGGAGGCGGAGCTGCTGCTGGACCGGCTCAAGGGGCACCTTGAGATGTTGTCAGCCTCGGCAAACGCCCAACCGCCTGGGGGGTACGAGGCATGGGTCCAGAAGAGCCGTCAACCCGCCCTGCTGCAACTGGTTCTGGGCCTGCTGATCGAGTTGGGCGCCCAACAGCCGCAGAAGCAGCAGGTGCCGGCATCCCAGAGAGCGCTGTTGCTGGCCGCCGTTGCGGCCGTGGTGGACGCCATGGACATCGCCGCGCGGAGGCAGCCTTGACCGGCCCCTTTGGCGGTTTGAGGAACCGAGTGACCGAGCCCGGCGTGAGAGCGCGGACCGGCTGGCGGAGCAGATCAACCTGGCCGCCATGACACCGCACGGGGAGCTGGCCAGCTCCACGTATTGCCTGGCAAATCCAGGCGAGGAATACGTGGTTTACCTCCCCAGCGACGGCGAGGCGACCGTGGACCTCTCCGCCGTCCAGGGGAATATGCGGGTGGAATGGATCAATCCGGACACGGGCGCATCTTCAATTGGGAAGACCGTGGCTGGCGGAGCCCAAAGATCGTTTGTCGCGCCGTTCGAGGGTCATGCGCTAATCCATTTACGCAGGACGGCCGGGGTGTCCGCTCCGTGATAATCAACCGCGCCCTTTACTTTGACGTCCGTCCCGGGTAACAGCATGGGCGTGCACACTGTAAACCGCCTTGCTGCCATCCAAGGCTCACTTTCCGCTCGCATCTGCGGACTGGCTCTCGTTCTGGCCGCGCTCCTGACGGCGCACGCGGCGGACGACTCCAACCGGATCCAGCCGTGGTCCAAGAATCCGCGGTACTGGCAGTACCGGGGCCAGCCGGTACTGCTGCTGGGCGGCAGCAAAGACGACAACCTCTTTCAAATCCCCGACCTGCGCGAGCATCTCGACGAAATCCGCGCCGCGGGCGGAAATTACATCCGGAACACCATGAGTGACCGGAACGACAAAGGCTTCGAGGTCTATCCCTTTTTTCAACGGCCGGACGGGAAGTTCGATCTGGAGCGATGGAACGAAGAGTACTGGCGGCGCTTCGAGAACCTGCTGCGCTGGACAGCCGGGCGGGAAATCATCGTGCAGATCGAGGTGTGGGACCGGTTTGACTACTCAACAAAGAACTGGGAACCGCATCCCTACAACCCGAAGAACAATGTCAATTACACTTATGAGCAATCCGGTTTTGCCGAGCATTACCCCGAGCACCCCGGCCAAAACCGCCAGCCGTTTTTCTTGACCACGCCCGGCCAGCGCCACAACACCGTGGTGCTGAAATACCAGCAGCGCTTCGTCGAAAAGATGCTCGCCCACTCGCTGAAGTATGACCATGTGCTGTACTGCATGGATAATGAGACTTCGGCGGAGGAGGCCTGGGGCGCCTATTGGGCCGCGTTTATCCGCGAGCGCGCCTCCCAGGCGGGCCGGAAAGTGTGCCTGACCGAGATGTGGGACGCGTGGGACCTCAAGGCCGACGAGCACAAACGAACCTTCGACCATCCCGAACGCTACGACTTTTGCGACGTCTCCCAAAACAACCAGAAAAGAGGCCAGGAGCACTGGGACAATTTCCAATGGGTCCGCGCCCGCATCGCCGCCCACCCGCGGCCGCTGAACACGGTGAAAACCTATGGAGCCGACGGGGGCCGTTTCGGTAACAACCGCGACGGTCTCGAGCGGTTCTGGCGGCACGTCATCGGCGGCGCGGCCTCCGCCCGGTTTCACCGGCCGGATTCAGGACTGGGATTGTCCGCGCCGGCGGTGGCGTCGCTGCGGGCGGCGCGGAAGCTCGAATCGCTGATCAAGTTGTGGGAAGTCGAGCCCGCCAACCAACTGCTCCGCAATCGGGAGCCGAACGAGGCCTATCTTGCCGCGAAGCCGGGCCGCGCCTATGCGCTTTATTTTACCCATGGCGGTTCCGTGGGACTGGACCTGACCGATGCCAAGGGCCCCTTTGAGGTGCGCTGGATTGACATTGCGACCGGCGAATGGGCCGGGCGCGAGACGGTCGAGGGCGGGGCGGTGGTCACCTTGACGGCGCCGGCCGAGGGGCATTGGGTCGCCGCAATGGTCGGGAGTTAGTGCCCGCCCTCCCATCCCTCAGGCCCTAAACGATTGCGGCGGCGATATTCGGCAAGGCTGCTCTGTCGGTGACGACTCCCTCCAAAAATCAAGTCCTCCTTGGCGGAGGCACAAGCAGACCGGCCACGCGCTAATCCTCCACCAACACCAGGTCGTCGAACCAGACTTGGTCATGGGGATTGCGCTGGCCATTGACCCCAGCCAGTACGGCCAACCGCCCGGCGCCTTCCGGGACGGTGACACGCCCGACGATCTCCTGCCAGGCGGAAGCCTCCGCACCGGCGGGCGCGTAGAACTTCACATCCCGACTTTCCTCGGTCCACTTTCCGTCGCGGGTCTGCCACCGGACGGTGATCCAGGGGCTGCCGGACCCGACCCGGCGCACTTTGGCGGAAAGGAGAAAGCGTTGGCCTGGCTCGGCGGGCACACTCTGCAAAAAGCACCCGTGCTGCATACCAGTCAGGCGGCCGGAGCCCGCACCGGAAGCGCCCACCTCGGGATCGCGGTTAAATTGGCCGCTGGATTCTGTTTCGTGCTGCCAACGCCCCCACGATTCGGGCTGCTGGCCTCTGGCCACGGTGAAGTCGCCGTTCTCGAGCCGGTTGGGGAGGGGGCCCCGCGCTCGCAAGTCCGCGAGTCTGCGTCGGGCCGCCTCGAGCGGATTTTTCGCGCTCCAGAGGGCGAGATCAGCCCCCGGCAGGACCTCGGGCCACGTGGATGACGCTTTGGCCCCAGGCTGGCGGGGCGGCCACCATCGTGCTTTCTCGCCGTAAATCCAAACGTATTCGTCCGCCGCGTCCAGCGCGCTGGCGACGTTCGCTTCCAGCCGATGCACCCGCGGGCCGCCCCGGCCGTCAATGTACCACGGCGAAGTGGACGGATTGACGTGGGCGTCCAGATAGATGCCGTGACCGGCCTGGACTTGCGCCCGGTATTTAGCCCGGTTCTCCCCCGGCACCACGGCCAGCGAAGCGTGCTTGATCCGCACAAAAGCCGCCTGAAAAGCCCCCTCGCTGTTGTAGCGGTAAGCCTGCTCGTTGCCATCCACCAGTGTGACTCCCGGCGGCAGCACGTCCAGCCAGCCGTTGGCGAAATCCGGCAGCAACCCGTAGCCGTGACCGGCCAGCGCCTGAGGTCCTGCCGCCGCCGCAGGCCAGGTGATGCTCCACAGAAAGTAGGCGAGAATGGTCACGTCGGGATACTCGGCAACCACAGCCCGCATAACCTCGCGGCCGCGTTGTCGCGCCTGCCGGCCATAATCCTCGAATGAGTGCGCCTCCCGAGCCGGCTGGCTCGAGTAGCAGAATTGTTTGAAGGGTTCGGTGTAGGGCTCGGGATCGAACAGCAATCCCTTCATGCCTCCATCCCGCGCCAGCCGCGCCAGCAGCCGCCAGTGCTCTACAATCTCCGCCCAGCCGGTGTCATCGAACCAATCTACATTGCCCGGATTTGCCCCGATCAGCAGAAAATTATCGGTCAGTTTGTCCGAACGGGCCGCCTGGAGGTCGGCCAACGCATGGGTGAAACAGAGCGGCTCCCAATGGTTGGTGCCGAAGGCGGCCCGGGCCTCGAATGGTTTGCCGCCGGCATTAACTCCTTGCACGTGAATTACGGCCCCATCGAAGGGCCATTGTTCCATCGCACCGCAATCCCGGCGGAATTGGGCCGGGTCCGGATTATCCCAGCCGGTAACGATCAATTTGCGCGGCAAGGGCGTCTGAGCGGCAACGGCCGTTGCCAGCACGCACATCAGCGGGGCAAGAAACCCGTTTGGCGCGTGGGGCAACACGGTCCACCGCAGGGCGGCGGGAAGGAACCGTGCCTGTCTGGTCGAGTGGTTTTTCATGAGCGGCATAATGCCACAAAGGGGTCGCGCGGGACAGCCTTCCATTCCATGGTTGGTTGGTGTTGACAACCCGGTGCGAAGGAGTATGGCTGAAATCATGCTGAGCTTTCCGCCATGGCCGGCCGGGTCCGCTGCGCTGGAAACGCCCCCAGCCGAAGGGCAGCCCCGCCTGGCCCTCGCCCCCAATCGCTGTTCTCGGTTCGCACTCTCCACCGGTTGCGCTCTGCTCCTTTTGGTTTCGAGCTGGGGATGTGGCGCCCGGCCGGAAGCGAATATCTCGACGGCCGCGAGCAATGCCGCCCCGGCCGGAAAGTCCGCCCAACCGGCCGAGCGGGTCCGCGAGGGGGCGGTGGCGGGTTTGTTTTATCCCGCGGACCAAGCCACGCTGACCCAAGCTTTGGAACAGTTGTTGGCCAGCGCACCGCCGCACTATGTGCCCCGGCTGAAAGCCTTGATTTGCCCGCATGCGGGGTACGAGTTCTCCGGTCTCACCGCCGCAACCGGTTATCGCACGCTCGCCGGTCGGGACGTCAACACCATCATCATCCTGGCGCCCAGTCACTATGCCTTGTTCGAGGGCGTATCCGTTCCCGACGTCCAAGCTTACCGGACGCCTTTGGGGCTGGCCCGAATCTCCGAAAAAGCGGCAAGCCTGGCGGGAAAAGCCCCGTTTGTCGTTGAGCCGCGGTGCCCGGTGCAGCGGCCAGCGTGGTGGCGCCAGGCTCGCAAGCCCGCGCCGGAACCCGGCCGGGACACCCCGGAAACCTGGGAACACTCGGCGGAAGTGCAGGTGCCTTTTCTGCAAAAGGTTCTGGGTGATGCAAAAATCCTCCCGCTGGTGTTCGGCCGGACGGACCCGGAACAGGTTGCTCGTGCCCTGGCCGAGGTGCTGGACGACCAGACCGTGCTCGTGGCCAGCTCGGACCTGAGCCATTACCATCCTTACGACACGGCGCGGCGCCTGGATGAGGCCTGTGTCAATGCCATCTGCTCGCTGGACATTGACCAGATGAAAAAGCAGGAGGCGTGCGGCGAGGGCCCCATTCTAACTCTGCTCCACCTCGCGCGGCTCAAAGGGTGGAAAGCCCAGCGGCTGGACTATCGCAACAGCGGCGACACGGGCGGCGACAAAAGCCGCGTCGTCGGTTACGCCGCCGTGGCGTTCCATGCCCCGGGACCCGAGCGCTACGACGCGACCGCCCGCCGGCAACTGCTTGAGCTGGCGCGACAAACCCTTCGCGACGTCGTCAGAACAGGCGCCGGCTCGGAACCCGCGGCCAAAGAACCGCCTCCCCCGCTGGCGGAAAAACGCGGCTGCTTCGTCACGTTGACCAAGCGCGGAGCGCTCCGGGGCTGCATCGGCCATATTCTGCCTCAGGAAAGCCTCTGGCAGGCGGTGGTGGACAACACCCGCAATGCCGCGCTGCGCGATCCGCGCTTCCCGCCGGTTCAGCCGGACGAACTCCCGGACATCCGCATCGAAATCAGTGTCCTGACCGTGCCCGAACCGCTGAAATTCGACGGCCCCGAAGACCTGCTGTGCAAGCTTCAGCCATACGAGGACGGGGTCGTCCTTAAAATCGGCGAGCGCAGCTCGACCTTCCTGCCGCAGGTTTGGGCGCAAATCCCGAACCGGACCAATTTCCTGAATCAACTCGCCGTCAAGGCCGGCTGCCCGCCCTCAGCCTGGCGTCAAAAAGAAGCGACGGTGGCAATTTACCACGCGGAATGTTTCGGCGAGCCCTAGCCGAAGGGTCGCGCGAGCGCCAGGCAGTCCTCGCCGCCGTGGCCGCTCTGGGATTCTCGTGCGTGATGACGCAACTGGCGCTCATGCGCGAGTGTCTGGCCGCTTTTGCCGGCAATGAGATGGTGCTGGGAGTCGTCCTGGGTTTGTGGTTGTGCTTGATGGGCCTTGGCGCTGCCTTGGGACGGCTGAGCGGCAGGTCTCCCCGTTCGCTGGCCTTGCTGGGTTTGGCCCTGCACCTTGTCGCCCTGGCGCCGCTGATCCAGGTGTTCGCCCTTCGCACCCTTCGCGACGTGGTCTTCACGCGCGGGGCGGCGGTGGGACTCAACGAGACAGTGATGAGCATTCTGGTTCTGCTGGCGCCCTACTGCCTCGTGGCTGGAGGCGCGCTGACGCTGGCGTGCGTGATCCTGGGGCGCTGGGAGGGCGCTGGCGCCATTGGCCGGGCCTACTTTGCCGATACGCTCGGAAGCATCGCGGGCGGAGCCTTGTTCAGCTTCGTCCTCGTGCGCGCCCTGGACCACCTCGCCCTTCTCATCGTCCCCGCTCTGTTCTGCCTGCTGGCCGCCGCCGCCTTGAGCTACGTTGAAGGCAAATCCGGCTTGGGCCTGGCCACCGTGGGACTGGGGATGGGGCTGGGCCTCGCCGCGGTTTGGGGCGACTTGGACGGGCTCGCCACACGGCTGCAATATCCTCACCACCACATCTTGACTCGCGCCAACTCGCCTTACGGACGGCTGGTTGTTCTCGAAACCGACGGCGCCTTGAATTTCCTTCAAAACGGCGTGCCATGGGTCACCACCCGCGACGATCAACGGGTGGAGGAAACGGTGCATTACGCCCTTGCCCAGCGGCCCGAGGCCGGCCGCGTCCTTTTGATCTCGGGCGGCATCTCGGGCACAGCCCGCGAAATCCTCAAATACAATGTCCGGCAAGTGGACTATGTGGAACTGGACCCCTTGATCCTGGAACTCGGCGAAAGACACCTGCCGGAGCGTTTGTCCGATCCGCGCATCCGCGCGCATGCCCAGGACGGGCGGCTGGTTGTGCGCCAAACGAAGGAACCCTACGATGTGATCCTGCTGGATGTTCCCGCCCCGGCCAGCGCCCAACTCAACCGCTTCTTCACCGCCGAGTTTCTGGCCGAGGCGCGACGCGCCCTGACGTCGGACGGCGTCTTGTCTTTCAGCTTGGGTCAGTACGAGAATTTCGTCAGCCCGGACCTTGCCCGTGTGCTCGCCTCGGCCTGGCAGTCCCTTGAGGGGTCTTTCCGCAACCGGCTGATGCTGCCGGGCGGCCGGGTTTTCTTCCTGGCTTCGGACGGGCCACTGCACACCAACATCGCCGATCGGCTCGAGCAGTTCGGCATTCCCACCCGTTTGGTCAACCGCCATTACCTGGAGGCGATGCTGACCGCGGACCGGATGGCTGACCTGCAGCGCGCGCTCGACCATCCCTCCGCGCGCAACCGGGATTTCAGCCCCGTGCTCTACTATTACCACTTGCGGCATTGGCTGAGTCAGTTCGACCACCGCATCGGCCCCCTCCAGATTGCGCTCCTGGCGGCCTTGGTTTTTTATCTGTTCCGGCTGCGGGGCTGCGGTGTGGTGCTCTTTGCTTCCGGCTTCGCGGCGTCCGCCCTCGAATTCGTGCTGCTGCTCGGCTTCCAAATCCTCTGCGGGTCGGTCTATCATCAGGTGGGCGTGATCGTCACCGTCTTTATGCTGGGGCTCGCTTTGGGCGCGTGGTGGGCGAATCGGCGGCTCGGCGCCGGTGGGGCGATGGGCGACCGCCGCGCGCTCCGCCGCTCAGCGGTCGCGCTGGGGCTTTACGGGCTGTCGCTGCCGCTGCTCCTGCCCCGGCTGGCCCAGGCCGCCGAGGCCGGGCCGCCTTTGCCCTTGATCAAATTCTTCATTGCGCTGCTTACTCTAATCCTGGCCGCGGCGGTGGGGCTGCAATTTCCCCTGGCGGGCCGCATCGAAGGCGGCGGCACCGCCGGGGTGGCGGCGCGGCTTTACACGGCGGACTTTATGGGCGCATGTCTCGGAGCGCTGCTGGCCAGCACGTGGCTGATACCGCTGCTTGGCGTCAACGGCGTGTGCTGGTTGTGCGCCGGGCTGAACCTCGCCGGCGCGGCGGTGTTCCATTTCCGAAAGGCTGTTTCATGACCAACCGGAACGTTCTTTTCCTGAAACTCGTGCGTTGGAGCGGCTGGCCGTTGCTGCCGGTGGTGCTCCTGTTTCTGCTCACCGGCTATATCATGGATGGCCGATACGGCCTGAGCCGGTTGCTCGATGAAAAGACGGCCCTGACCTTGCATCGCATGCTCCACCTGCCCCTCATCATTCTCGTGCTGGTTCACAGCGTCCCGGCGGTGTATCTTGCTTTGCAGCGATGGGGCTGGATCGGGCCGCGCGATGAAGGGGCGCGTGATGCGGAGCCGCGCAAGACCTGAACGTGGCTGGAACCGCCCCGGCGCCGCAGCCGGCAGCCGCGAATTTAACTCATGCGCACGACCGAATACCAGGACCAGGAATCCGGAAGAAAGCGGCTTGGGGGTGGCGTGGTGTCGCGGCGGGCGGCCATCGGCCTGGGGGTGGCCGGCGTGGCGGGCCTGGCCGGCGGCGCCTCCCTCCTGGATTGGCTCGGCCAGTGGCGCCAAGCCGAGGCCCCCGCCGACATTTTCAAAGGCGACGCGCCCAAAGGCGAGCTGTGGGAGCTCTGGCAGCGGCGCGGCTGGGTCAAGGAAGGGACGCACTACCTCAAACTCGGCCGGAACGTCCAGTGCAAGGTTTGTCCCAACAACTGCCTGCTATCCCCGGGGGATCGCAGCCATTGCCGGAACCGGATCAATGTGGAGGGCACGTTGTACACGCTGGCCTACGCCAACCCCTGCACCTTCCACGTTGATCCCGTCGAGAAAAAACCGCTGTTTCATTTCCTGCCCGGTACGCGCACCTTTTCCCTCGCCACCGCCGGCTGCGTTTTCCGCTGCCTGAATTGCCAAAACTGGGAAATCTCTCAAAAGAAGCCCGAGGAAACCAAAGACCCGGGCGGGGAGGAGCTGCGCCTGCGGCCGCCCCTCCCTGCCACTCTGACCGCCCGGCAGATGGCCCGCCTGAGCCTGTTCCCGGAGGATGCGGCCGCCGTGGCTGCCGCGCTGAACTGCCCTTCCATCTCTTACACTTATTCGGAACCCACCGCCTTTTACGAATACACCCTCGATACCTGCAAAGCCGCCCGCGCCCGCAAACTGAAAAACATCGTCGTGACTTGCGGCTCGATTGAAGACCGCCCCGCCCGCGAATTGTACGCGTGTGTGGACGCCGCCCACGTGGACCTCAAGGGCTTCGACGACGAGGTTTACCAGAAGCTCAACTCGGGAAGGCTCGAACCCATTTTGCGCACACTCACCACCCTCAAAGAACTCGGAGTCTGGGTCGAAATCATCAATCTGGTTGTTCCCACTTACACGGACCGTCTGGACACGATTCGCCGCATGAGCGCCTGGATCGCCAGGCGCCTCGGCCCCGACCAGCCCCTCCACTTTTCCCGCTTCCATCCGCAACACAAGTTGACCCATCTGCCGCCGACCCCCGTCGAAACCCTCGTCAAAGCCCGCGATGCCGCCCGCGCCGAGGGTTTGCGTTACGTGTACATTGGAAACGTTCCCGGCCTCGAGGGCGCCCAGACCACCTGGTGCCCGAACTGCAAGAAGGCCGTCATTGAGCGCGATATTTTCGCTGTGACTGCCCTGCATTTGGATTCGGGAAGGTGCCGCTTCTGTGGCGAGGTCATCCCCGGCGTATGGAGTTAGCCCTGCCACGGCATGCCGCGGGGCACGGCGCTGTCGCCTGCTTTGATTGAGAACGGTCGTGGGCTGCCGCGACGGATTAACCGCCTCGACTTTTAGACCGCAGCGGGGTCAATCTCGTCCGCCTGCCACAATTGCCGGCCTTCCATGCCTCCCGCGATGACCAGGGTCTGGCCGGTAATATGCCGCGCAAGCCTGTCCGAGGCCAGAAACACGGCGGCGCGGGCAATATCTTCGGGTCGGCCCAGTTGGGGCAGGGCCATGGTGGCCGTTACTTTCCGAATCTGTTGATGGTCCGCGAGCCGGGCCGCCAGGCGCGGCACCACGGTCCAGCCCGGGCAAATAGAATTGACCCGCCCGCCGCAGTAGCGCCGGGTATGCGGGGCGATTCGCGCGATTTCGTTTTTCAGCGTCCGGGTCAGGCCGAAGGCGATGGCCGCCTTGCCGGCCGCATAGTCCGCATGGCCGGCTTCCCCAAAGATGCCGGCGGTGGACGCGATTAAAACCGCGTTGCCGCAGCGCTGCCGCGCCACAATGCGGAAAAACTCCCGCAGGCAGAGAAAGGTCGAGGTCAACACTCCCTCGAGGGTGGCGCGCCACTGCCGAAGGGACATTTCCTGCAGCGGAACGTCGCGGGTTTCCCACGAGGCGGCGTTGGCCACCAACGTGTCCACCCGCCCAAACCGGTCCAACGCCCGGCTGAACAGCAGCCTGGCTCCGCGCTCGGTAGCGAGGTCCGCCCCCACGACCAGGTTGTCCGCCGGCAGACACTCGCTGGCCAGGGTGGTGGCGGCCTTCCTCCCGCGACGGTAGTGGATCACCACCCGGGCGCCTTCACTGGCGAATGCCCGGGCGATCGCCGAGCCGATGCCGCCGGAGGCACCCGTCACCACCACGACTTTCCCGCGCAAATCCGTGTCCATGTGCCGACGATAGCGGCAGCGGGGCCGAGGGGCCAGCAACTTTGCCACACGCTTGGCTTGTGTTATATTGGCCTCGAACAATCATGCCGGGCGCGTCCTCAGGCCGCGTCGGGCTGCGTATCAGGCCCGGAGCCCTCGGCCGCGCGCGGTGAACCATCGTGGATGGGAGCAAGCACATGCAAAGCTACGAGTTCACTTCCGAGGAGTTGGAAATCCTGCGCGACGTGCTGCGTCATGCGGCGTCCGAAATGGACCTCGAGGTCGTCCGCACGGATTCACATGACTTCAAGGCCATGCTCAAGCGCCGCCGCGAAATTCTCGACCGGGTCCTGGCCAAGTTGGGCTCGGCTCCGGTGGCCGCCTGAGGCCCGCCGCGCCAGCCGGGACGGCTGCGAACGCGTCTGATCGCCGCCGGCGGGAGTGTCGAAGAACACTCAGGAAACGCGTTCGCCGGCCGGGATCAGAGCCCAAAATGGATGCGCTGGGGGGGCGTCCTGCTCCCAGTGGCGGCCCATCGCATACACTCGCGGTGATCGCATATCCTTTGATCGGTGCAAAACTTGGACAGGCCTTGGGCCAAAAAGAATCTCCACCGGACCGGCGAGGGTTCTCTGGATTTTTCGGGTCACGTTGCGGCGGGTTGGAGCATCCCCGTCAGCAGGAGTCAGATTGCATGCCGGCCACGATCGCGAGGCTGTGCTCCGGCCTCTCAGTGAAACCGGAGCGTGGCTGGGGCGCGCGGTTTGCCATCGCTGATGGCGAAAGGATGCGAGTAATCCGACTCGCCGAGGCGGTTGACGGCTTTGACACGGTAATAGTAGGTGCCCCCCCCCTGGGGGATGGTGTCTGTGAAGCCAGTGGCATCACGGCCTAGCGTGGCAACGACCGTAAACTGTTCGGGCGTGACGCCGCGCTCGAGGACAAAGGCGGTTTCATTCAGCGAGTTGTCCTGCCAGGAAATGCGAAGGGTGTTATCGGTGACCGCTTCAACGCGCAACGCCGAAGGCGGCACCGGCTCGAGGCGGGGGATTACGCCGCTCAGGGCATCGGTCCGCAGCCTTGCGATTTCCGCATCCGCAAGAGGCCGCCCCCAAACCGCCAACTCCGAGAGGCAGCCCACAAAGTCGTCGGCGCCATAGCGGCCCCCAACGAAAAAAGTGGAGTTGGGCACATAGGCGGTCAAGGGGCCGGAGGGAATTTGCGCCACCAGCGCGCCATCGAGGAACATCTGCAGCGCGATGCCGTCGTAAACCACCGCCGCGTGATACCATGTGCCTGCCACCAGATTGGTCGGGGAACTGAGCCGAATGTTGGTGGGATAGCTGACAAACGCAAGCGCCGCCCGGTTGGAGTCGGAGCCCGAGCCCGGATTGAGCCACCAAAAGAACCTCGAGTTGTCGGTCAGCAGGAGTTGGTTGGTCCGCGGAGGAGCCTCGAGGTTGAACCAGCATGCAATGGTGAACGCCTGATACAGCGAAGCCTCGGTATTCAGGAGGGGGTGAAACGGCAGCGTATAGCCACGGAACAGCGGCGGGTTGGTGCTGAGGACCGACAGCGGCGGGGGATGATTGCCGGGACTGCCGAGGAACCGAAGAGCGGTCCTGCCCGGCGCATAGCCCGCGGCGCCCAAGGAGAGCAGATTCGAACTGATGCCGACCGAGGCATTCATCGTGATCTCATTGCCGGAGGAATCGAGCAGCATGGTGCCGGAGGTTTCGTCAAACCTCCAAAAAGCCAGCAGATTGTTTGAGAAGTAACGGGGATCATCCGGAGAGAGGCGGCTGGTGACGCTCACCAGGGTGCGGCGGGGGTCGTTGGTTCGCTGCGGGCTGTCATAGAAGCTGAGGACGTATTTGCCAATGTCCCTGGCCGTGGTTTTCCACCGGACCAGCCCGGCCGGCTCAAGCGTCGCCGCCGGCGGCAGCCCCATGATGGTGGTGGCAGGCGCTCCGTCAATGAGCGGCAGCGGCAACGCAAGCAGGGTGCCATGGGTGATAACGGGGCGAGGCAGCGCGGCGTCCAGAAGGAAGGGGTACTCCTCGACGATGACTTTTTGTTCCGTGCGATTGTCCCGGCGAATCAGCGGCGCCGTGCGATTTGACCGAAGAATATCCGCCTGGCAATCGAGATACTCGGGCGAGTTGTCCCACGAGATGGGAGGGTTCATCCCCACAAAGGCGTTGTCCGCCAGTTCGGCGGAGAGAAAGCCCTGCAGCGAGCCGACGGTTCCGCCAACGTTGGTGTCTGGTTTGACGCGGTCATTGAACTGGAACACGTTGCTGCGAATCAGCAGTTGATGGTAAGCATAGTCGTAGGGCCCCTTGAGGTCGCTGGTGAACCGAAAGCCAAACCGCCAGCCGAACGTCCCCCAACTGTCGCCCTTGGGAAAGAAGCGGGGGTCCAGCTCAACCAGATTATTGTCGAATCGGAGGAAACCCTCGAGCAGCCGGGTTTCGCGGCTGGTGCGGCCCATGATCATGGAGGCGCCGAAAATGACGCTGCGGAAATGATTGTTGCGCACCGTGACGTCATGGGCGCTGGAAATGTCGGCGTAATAGCCGTGTTGCACGTTCACGACGAGGTTGTCCTCGGCCAGGGCGCCCCACGTGCCGATGATACCCAAGCCGTGGCTGCCGCGCTCGTTCCACGGGTACAGGGCGGGGTCCACCGGGGTCTCGCCGTCATACGAGGCGCCGTTCAAATAGCAATTGCGGACGATGAGATTGGTATAGTAGCGCATCTGGCCGTCAGTCCCGAACGTGCCGCCCAGGTGGAGCATGACGGCGCTGTAATCGTTGCCAACCTGCGGCTGAACGATGTCGCAATCCTCGAGGATGACATTGGCGTTGCCGGTGGCGGACCCGAAGTTGACAATGCCGATTGCAAACGGCTCCGCGTTGGGGATGTGCGAGCCAAAGTTTTTCACTTTGACCCGCCGCACTTGAAGGTTGTTGCCGGAAAAAAAGAGCCCCCGGCAGAAACGCCCCGGAATGTTGGAGCCACCCTCCTGGAGGTTGCAGTCCACCGTCAGGTCGGCGATCTCGAGGTCCTCGTAAATGGCGACATCGCCGTAATAGCCGCCGATGACATCCACCCACCACCAATAATTCCGCCCCAAGTCCACCATTTTGAGGGTGGTGACGTCCTTCCCCGAGCCCAGGATGCGCCAGCCGCTGCGCGGGCTCCAGGCCAGCGTGTTGCCATACGCCTTGTTGTCGCCGTGCGTTTCGTAAACGCCGGGGCCCAAATGGATGGTCAGCACCGTGGCCGTGGACTGCGGCACCGTCGCGGCTGCCCGGGGCCAATAAGTGCCGTAATTGGTCATGAGCGAGTACATCAGCGAATCGAACTCAACTTCATTCCGGCCGGCGGGCACCAAAAAAGGATTGCGCCGGCTGCCCGGCGGCTCGCTGCTCGAGTAATCCGCAGGCTTTTGTTGCATGATCCACACCTCCTTGATCTGCGGCACGTCGCTCGCGGATTTCGCGAACACGATGCTGTCAGTCACCGCTTTGCTCCACCGTCCAGCCCCGTCGCGGAACCGGACATACACGGTTCGCAAAACAGTGTTCATCCCCACCGGGTAAAGGCCGTCGTCAGCCAGCGTCCATGATTTGCTGGTGCGATAGGGTTCCGGAGCGGACCACGTCTCCCCATCGTTTGAGAACTGCATGGCCGAGAGGCCTGTCCCGTTGTTAACCCCCTTGATCGTCAGGGTGACCTCAAGATGCGTGGTAAACTGGGCGTCGTTGTTAATCACCACCGTTCCAATCTTCGCTGCGGCGTTGGGCAGGTGATCGGCACCTTGGCAGAGCAAGGGACAGCAGAGCAGCAGCATAAGAGCCGGAAACGCGGAAACAAGGGCAGCGGTGTACCGGCTTTGAGCACTTTGGGAGCGGGACAAAGGCTGGCAGCCATCAGTCTCGGTTGAAAACAGCGTCATCGCGACTGGCCCTTCTTTGCTATAAATAATTGTGGAGCAGTTATTTGTGTTATTCAATCAGCAGCGAGGCCTTTGTGCCACGCTTCGCTCCTTCCCCAGAGCAGTTCCGGTGCCTCGGCGAAGCGCTTCATGAATTTTTCGCGGCTTGAGTTTGGCCCCTTCGGTGTGGCGGCGGCTGACCAGGGCACAGGAACGGTCCAAGGTTGGATGTTCAAGTTTCCACCCTCCCCTGCGCCCGGTGTGCCTGCGGGAGGTTATCTTCCGGCGGAATGATTCCAACCCAAGGCCACCAAAGGAAACGGTGCCAAGGTTTAAGCCGGCGAGTTCACACGGTTCGGCGGTGATAATACCACCACTCGGTCAGAAGAACGAAGAGGCCCAAGGCGAGAATGCTGCGCCAGACTTCGAGGTTGGCGCGCTGCAGGGTGGTGGCGGTCACGCGCTCAAACTGGCCCAGCCGCAATTCGTCCCGGGGCCGGTTGTCGCTCTCGGCGGCGTCCAGCAGGTTTACGCAAAACACCAGTTCATTGGTCCCAATCCGCAAGCGGTAAGCGCCTTGCCGATGGGTTTCACCAAAAACAAATTCATTGGCAGTGGCATCCAGCGGCACCTCGCGGACCTTGCCGTCCGGCAGTACGACTTGCGCGCTGGTTTCCGGGTGGAGCAAGGGGAGGCGGAACGCTTCACCGGCTTTGATGAGCAACTGTCCACCCTGGACATTGGCGGGGTTGAGCCACTCCACGGCGTTGGCGATAAAGATGGGGAAGGAGATGCGCAGCGGCCAGTTGCTGTCCAACGGATCGAAGCCGACCCAGGCGATGCGCTGGCGGCCAAGCTCGCCGGCCAGAATGAGCGGCGCCTGGGGGGAGTCCACGAGCGAGGAAGCCCAGGAAGGGGTTTTGGCCGTAAGACTCTCGACGACCTGGACGTTATCGAATCCGACGTAGCGGAGCAGGGGATGGGTGCTTTTCCAGTCCACAATGGCGGGCGCCTGGATTTGGGAGAGGGACTCGAACCAGTTGGTGTTGGGCACTCGAAAGGCCAGGAGATTGCCCCGGGGCCATACGGCGGGGACCACGCCGTCAAGCACGACGAAATCGAAACCTGCGGCGGGATCGGTGAGCGACTGCGCGACGGAAAGCTGGACCAGCGGAGCGGCGCGCAGCGCGCGTTCAAGCAGGCGGTTGCCCTTGGAAACCAGCAGCACTTTCACCGGTCGCGGCAGCAGGCTCACCAACGAAGCCTCGTTGTCGCAGGCCAGATCGTCCCGCGCGGACAGGCGGAGGTTGAAGATGCCGTCCCGGGGCTGCGTGGTGATGAATACCTGCGGCGAAATCTCCATGGCCCCGATTCGCAACGGGCGGGTTTCGAGCAGGCGGCCATCGAGCCGGAGCTCCAGTTCGGTTTCAACCTGGTTCGACGAAAAGTTGGCCACGTTGACATACACCGCGCGCTGGCGGGCGTCCTCGGGGTTGGCCCGTGCGTCCAGGGCGGTGAGGCCCACATTGTTGGCGCGGACGCCGATACGATGGAACACCAGCGGCAGGGCTTTGTTCTCGAATTCGCGCAACTCCGGTACCGCCCCGTCGGTAAACAGATGGATTTCCGCGCCGGGCTGGTCGCGGACGAGGGATTCGGCCATGCGGAGGGCGGGGACCAGGCGCGTGGGCCCGTCCGAGGCCGCGCAGCTTTGCAGGGCGCGGCGCAAGGCGGCTTTTTCGCTGGTGGCGGATTGCTTGACTTCGGTGTAAGCGCCGGCCTGGAGAATGACCATCTGGTCCCGGCCGGCCAGGCTGTCCACCCACTTCAGCGCTTCGGCGCGCGCGGATTCAAAGCGCGAGGGCGACACATCGGTGGACTGCATCGAAGCCGAGGCGTCGAGGATGACGACGCGGAGGTGAGCGGGTTTGATTTTCGCGGCGAAATAAGGGCGGGCCAGCGCGAAGGTGGCCAGCGCCAGCAGCAGAATCTGCAACAGCAGCAGCCAGTTGCGCCGGAGTTTCTGAAAGGGGGAGCTCGCCTGGGTCTCCGCGAGAAACTTTTGCCACAGCAGGGTGCTCGAAACCAGTTTGACCACCCGCTTGCGTTTGAGGAGGTAAAACACGATCACCACCGGGATCGTGACGGCAAACACCAGGGCGGCTGGAGCCAGAAAGTTCATCGGCTAGGCCCAGACCTCGGCTTTTCGAAGCTGCCGCAGCAACAGGTCCTCCAGCGACGTGTTCGAGGCGGCCGTGAAAAAATTGATGCCCCGCGGCTGGCAATACTCCTTCAGCCGCTGGATAAAATTCTGAACGGTCTGCTGGTAGGCTTTGAGACGGAACCGGCCAAAAGTGACTTCCTGGACCGCGCCATTTTCGGAGTCCACCAGTTGCAGGTCGCCGTAGGTCGTCGGAGTCAGTTCCTCGGGCGCCAGGATTTGAACGACATCCACCTGGAATCCCCGCCCGACCAAGGCCGTGAGCCCGGCTTCGTACCCGGCCGGATCGAGAAAATCGCTGAGGACAACGGCCAGGCCGGTATGGCGGGCCTCGAGCGCCCCGCGCCGCAGCGTTTCGTTGAGGTCCGCCTGACCGCCGGCCGTGAGCGCGGCGAGGTTTTGGAAGAACTGCATGGCCGACTTCCTGCCGCGAACCGCACGCAGGGCGCCCCGGGCGGCCGATTGCAGGATCCAGGCGGCCGGATCCGTCTGGCCGTTGGGGGGGAGGGCGGGGAACGGGATCACGCTCACCCGGTCAAAGCCGCAGAGGCCGACATAGCCGATGGCGGCCGCGACCTGCCGGGCAAAATCAAACTTAACCGGCTCGCCGAAGGTCATGGACTCGCTGGCATCCAGAAAGATGCGGACGGGCAACTCGCGCTCCTCCTCGTAAAGCTTGAGGAACAACCGTTCCAGCCGCCCGTAGAGATTCCAGTCGAGGTAGCGAAAATCATCGCCGTGGACGTAGTTGCGGTAGTCGGCAAATTCGACGGACTGCCCGCGGGCGCGGCTGCGGCGTTCACCCCGGGCGGAGCTGCGCGCGCGGCGGGAGGCCAGGAGCTGGAACTGCTCCAACGTGCGCAGCAGGGAGGGGCTGAGGAGCGGATTCGCCATGGGCGGGCGGCGCAAAGGAGACGCTAGACGTTTACGGCCTGAACATCCCGCGGCACGTCGCGAAGAATCTGCCCCAGGATATGGTCGGTGGTGACGCCCTCGGCTTCGGCCTCGAAATTAAGGATCAGGCGATGGCGGAGGGCCGGGGCGACACACGCCTCGATGTCGTCGAAGCTGACATTGAACCGGCCATCCACCAGGGCGCGCACTTTGGCAGCCAGGATGAGAGTCTGAGCGCCGCGCGGGCTGCTGCCGAAACGGAGGTACTGCGTGGCAATGGGGGCGGCCGTGTCGGTGCGCGGATGCGTCGCCAGCACCAGGCGCACGGCATAATTCTTCACATGCGAAGCCACCGGCACATCCCGGACCAGCCGCATGAGCTCGAGCAACCGCTCGCGTTGGAGAACCTTCTTCACGGCCGCCTGCACCCCGGTTGTCGTCCGGTTCAGGACTTCGGTGAGCTCGTCGCCCGAGGGGTAGCCCACCAGAATCTTGAAGAAGAACCGGTCCAGTTGCGCTTCGGGCAGGGGATAGGTCCCTTCCTGGTCAATCGGGTTCTGCGTGGCCATGACAAAAAAGGGCTCGTTCAACCGGCGCAATTGTCCGCCGGCCGTGACCTGGTGCTCCTGCATGGCCTCCAGCAGGGCGGATTGGGTCTTTGGCGTGGCGCGGTTGATTTCGTCGGCCAGAATCAGATGGGCGAAGATGGGCCCGTGCTGGAATTGGAACTCGCGGCGCCCGCCCGCGGTTTCCATCACGATGTTGGTGCCCAGGATGTCGGCCGGCATCAAGTCCGGCGTGAACTGGATGCGGTTGAAGGATAAATCGAGGACTTCGCTCAGGGTGCGAACCAACAAGGTTTTGCCGAGCCCGGGCACGCCCTCGAGCAGCACGTGGCCGCCGGCGAACAGGGCGGTGAGCGTGCCCTCGACAATGGACTCGTGGCCGACAATGACCTTGCCGATTTCTGCCCGGAGCGCGGCGTAGTCGTCTCGAAACGATTGAATGGCTTGTTCAGTGTTCATGCACGGTTGGAAAAAAGGGCCGGAAGAAAAAGGGAAACCGAGACTGTTGCCGGCGGGAGCGCGGGAGGCAGGGGCCGGCTGGGCGGGCGGGCTTCATTTTTTCAGGTCATCAAAATAATCCCGGACGGCGCCCTGGTAGGCACGGGGGACTTTTTCCTGGCTCAGCGCGCTTTCGGCTTCGGATTGGGCGGCCGCAGCGGCTTCCTGGTAGCCCACGGTGCTCTGGCCCTTGTTGATGCTGACACCCTTGAGGGTGATGCTGGGCATCTGGTTGCCGGGCGAGAATTGCCCTTTCACTTTGGTGGGTTTGAGCGTGTCGCTGAGCTCCCCCGGTCCGCGGTCGCTCAACCCCCTGGGGTCCATTTCGGGCCGGGTGATGCCGGAATTATCCCAGCCCCCGGTCCACTGCCCGTCCCATTCGCCGGTTTCATCAGCCCAAGTGCCGACCCCGGAGCCGGGTTTGCCGCCGGGCTTGTAGCCGGGCTGCCGGCTGATGCGCCACCCCTGCCCGCTCCCAATACACATCGAGGCCTGTTCGAGCGCCTGAATTGCCGCGGCCATCTGCTGGGCGTCGCCCATTTGCTCCATCAGTTTCTCCAATTCCTTCGCGGCGGAGGCCAGCGATTGGGACGCCCCGGCTTTGTCGCCTTGTTTCATTTGTTGGACCGCCTTCTTGAGATGGTCGGCGACATTTTCGTAGTTCCGGGCGGGGTCCAAGGCCTGGCTGACCTCCTGTTCAATTCGCTCGAGTTGCTCCTGCGTGAGATTGGCCTGGTTCAATTCCTTGACCATTCTCTCCAACGTCATCTGGGCGGCGTCCGGCTGTCCGTTCTTGAGCTGCTCGGCCAGGTCTTTGCCGATTTTTTCGGCCTGCTGTTGGAGTTGCTGCAAGGTTTTGGCCATCTCGCGCATCTTTTCAAGGTCCTTCACGGCCTCCTCGAGGTTCTTGAGGAACAATTCGGTCTGGCTGGCCGCCAGCGCGGCGATGGCCTCGTCCAATTCCGGAACCTGGAGTCCCAGATCCTGCGCCTGGCGGGAAAGGGCCGAAAGGGTGTCGGACAGCTTCTGGCGCTGGGCCTCGCTTCCCGCCGAATTTGGGTCCAGCCCCCGGGCGGCCTGCTGGAGCTTTTCGAGGTCGTTTTTCAGTTTCTCCAGGTTCTCCGGCGTTGCGCCGGGCGCGCCGACTTGCTTTTGCAGCGCCTCGATCTGTTTCTGCAAAGCGGCGGCGGCTTGCGCATCCGTCGCCCCGGCGTTGCGCGCGGCCTGCTCCAGCCGCCGGAGGGTCGGGTCTTTCGCCAGGTCATCCAGTTGCTGCTTCAGTTTCTCCGCGGCGCTGGCGAGGTCCCGCAACGCCTCGCTGCGAGTGAGCCTCTGGTTGGCAAGCTGATCCCCCAGGTGGGCGACTGATTCGAGAGACTGGCGCGTCGGCTCGAGGGTGGGTGGCCGCCGCTCGAGACTGCGCCGCGTCAGTTCCGCAAGCTGCCGGCCGGTTTCCTTCAGGTTGTCGGCTTCGGCCTGCTTCTGGAGCAGGGTCTTGCTGCGGTATTCCGGAACGAAACCCAGCCCGGCGCACAGCACCAGCACCAGCAACACCCAGCGAATCGAACGCGGCAGTCGGAACGGCAACAACCGGCGCACGTCCACCTGGCCGGCGTGGGAGGCGGCATCGGCCAGAATCAGCTCGCGCCATTGGCCCGCCGCGGAATCGTCAGCCAGCTCGAGCGCCGTGCTCAGGCGTTCCTTGAGCCGCTGCCGGTCATCCACCCACCGGGCAACTTCCTCGCGCGTGGGCTTGCGCCATCCCCCGGCCAGGCTCCCGATAAGCAGACCCGCCACCGGCGCGAGCGCGGCCACCCCGAGCGTCCAAAGCGGCAGCGGCCAAAGGTGATAAGCGCCCGTGAAAAGCAGTGAAACCATCCCCCCCCACAACAGGCCGTGCCACAGGCCGCGCAAAGCCCGGGCCCACCGCTGTCGCCGCCCGGCGCGCTCGAGCACCGATTCGATGATTTCCAGTTCGCTCATCGCCTCGGCTATAACGTGGCGCAGGGCCGCGCTTTTGGCCAGTGTTTTCGTAACGGTAAAGCACCCGCACCGCCCAACAGGACGGCCGAACGGCCGAACCTAACGGCCGAAAATAACGTTGCGACCAGGAGCTTTTTTCGGTGTAATGCCACACTGAATGGCGAGATTGCGGAATGTCACAGAGTGCGGCTCGAAGAGGAGCTTCGACGGTTTTCTTAAGCCTGGCGGGTTCCTCGGGGATAGCTGGCCCGCCGCGGCGTGCCCCATGATGCGGCTCCTGGATTTATAAGGCCATGACAGGTTCTTCAGCCACACTCCGTTCGCTGGTCATTTACGCGCTGGTTCTGCCGCTGGCGTTGCTGTTGGGCTGGCAGTTGGCCTCCCCGGGGTCGTTGACGACGTGGATGTTTGTGGCCTTGGTGGCCATGGTTCTCGCCACGCCATTGCTGCTCAAGTGGCATCGGCCGATGTTGTTCATGGCGTGGAACATGACGGCGGTCGTGTTCTTTCTCCCCGGCCGCCCTCAGTTGTGGTTTGTGATGGCGTTCCTGAGCCTGCTGATCTCCATCGTTCAGCGGGCCATCTTGCGGGAAATGCGGTTTCTTCATGTGCCCTCGCTGGTGCTGCCCCTGTTTTTCATTGCCTTGGTGGTCTATCTCACCGGCAAGTTCCGGGGCGGCTTCGGATTGGCTTCCTTCGGCGGCGAAATGATCGGCGGGCGGCGGTACTGGACGGCCTTTGCCGGCATCGCGGGTTTTCTCGCCATGGTCGCGCAGCGCATCCCCCCGCAAAAGGCGATGCTCTATGTGGGCTTGTTTTTCCTGGCGCCGATTCTGAATTCGGTGGGCAACACGATTGATTTCGTCGCTCCGTCGTTCTATTGGATTTTCTGGATCTTCCCGGTGGAGTACATGCCCGGGCAGGGGCCGAGCATGATCGCCCGGTTTTATGGACTGACCCTGGCCGGGATGGGGGTTTATTACTATTTGCTGGCGCGGCATGGGGTGGGCGGGATTCTGGGGGCAAAGAACCTGTGGCGCGGCTTGCTGCTGTTCGGGGTGTTGGCCTTGACGATGACCGGCGGGTACCGCTCGTTCTTCCTTTTGATGGTGATGACGTTCCTGTTGTTGTTCTACTTCGAGGGCCTGTTGCGCTCCCGTTACACGGTGATGCTGGTGCTGGCCACCATCTTCGCGGCGGCAGTGATCATCCCGCTGGCCACGAAACTGCCCTTGTCCATTCAGCGGACGCTGAGCGTGTTGCCGATCGAAGTGGACTACCGCGCCCGCGAGAGCGCCCAAGGGTCCAGTGAGTGGCGGCTGAAAATGTGGGAAACGTTGTTGCCCGAGATTCCCGAGTACTTCTGGTTTGGCAAGGGCCTGGCCATCGAGGGACGGGAGTTGGTGATGGTCAACGAGCAGGCCCAAGGCGACTCGGCGGCGGGGGCGGAGCGGGCCAAGCTGGCGGCGGATTACCACAACGGACCGCTGACCGTGCTGATCCCGTTTGGGATTTGGGGGGCCTTGGGGTGGTTATGGTTCCTGGCGGCGGGCTTCCGGGCCCTCTACCTGAACTACCGTTATGGGGAGGAGTCGCTCAAGAAAATCAACACGTTCCTGTTGGCGTATTTCCTGGCCCGCGTCATCCACTACATGCTGATTTTCGGCAATTTTTACAGTGACATTGCCATCTTCGCCGGGATTGTTGGC
>JARKQH010000286.1 GCA_029974925.1 Verrucomicrobiota bacterium | reverse complement strand
GACGACCTGGGAATCACCAACAGCGGCATCCTCCAGGCCAATGCCGGGAGCACCCTGCAGGTCACGGACAACCTGGCAAACTACAGCGGCACGACCCTCACCGGCGGAACGTATGCGGTCTACGGAACAGCCGGAAGCCCGGGGAACCTGCAACTGCCGACCGGCGCCATTGTCACCAACGCCGCCACCATCATTCTGGACGGCGTCAACTCCAACCTGAAACAGAATAACGGGACCGATGCGTTGACCAGCCTCGCCGCGAACACCGCCGACGGCAGCTTCACCATCCGGAACGGGCGGAACTTCACGACAGCCGGGGCCTTCAGCAATGCCGGCATCGTCCAGGTGGGGCCTTCCAGCACCTTTACCACCAACGGCGCCTTTACCAATACCGGCATAGATCCCCGGGGCCTGCAGCTCCGCGGCGGGACCTTCACCGCCGCCAGCCTGGACAACAGCGGCGAGGTGAACGGCTTCGGAACCCTCGGCGTGGCGGTAACCAACAGCGGAACAGTCCGGGTATTCGGAGGAGTTCTCAGTGCCACCGGCGGCATCACCGGACCCAGCGGCACGGTACAGATTGATCCGGACGGCGGACTTGCACTGGGCGCCGCCGGCAGCGCAGGCACCCTGGCGCACAACGGGAGCGCATCGGGCAGCCTTGCCCTGGGCGCCAACAGCATCACGGTCTCGACCGATTACCGCAACGCCAACTTCGGCACGGGGAACGATTTCAACCGGCGGGCCAATGTGACGGGTTCAGGACTGATCCTGGCTTCCGGCGCCGGCGCCGCCACGGCGCAGCAGCTCTCCGGCGACATTGCGGGCGGTCCGACCTCGGGAAACGCCACCCTCGCCTTCGGCAACGTCCACGTCGGTGATCTCGTAACCATGAACTACCAGGTCGGAAATGCAAATACCGGCGGCCCGGCCCTGCGCGGCGCGATCCAGACGGCGGCCAACGGAGGCAGCATCACCGACGGACGCCTCTCCGGAGCCGGCGTTACAGCATCAAACTGGGGTCCGGTCGCCGCCGGAGCGACGACCGTCAATCTCCCGGTATCGTTCAATGCCACAGGCAGCGGAGCGCTGACCGGTCAGCAGGTTGCGATAGTGAACAATTTCGACAACACCAACAGCCAGATCCTGACGATCACCGGCGCCGCCTATAATCTTGCCGCGGCCGGCGCACATGTCCCGGAGCCCGTCACGCTCGGCAATGTCCGGGTGGGCGGGACATTCGGCACCCAGGCGCTGACCATCGCCAATACGGCGCCCACGGACGGCTACTCCGAGAAGCTGAACGCCGCCATTGCCCCGACGACCGGCCCGGTCACGGCCGGCGGCTCCTTCAGCGGACTGGACGCCGGAGCAACGGATAACGGGAGTCTCGTGGTCGGCATCTCCGATACCGCGACCGCCGGCATCAAAACCGGCACCGCCACCATTTCACTGGCATCCGACGGCGCCGGCACCAGCGGCCTCGGCATCACCGCCCTTCCCTCGCAGACCGTGACGGTCAGCGGAAGCGTATTCCGCACGGCGGCCCCCAACACCCTCGCGCCGGTCAATTTCGGCATCGTACATGTGGGT
>JARKQH010000274.1 GCA_029974925.1 Verrucomicrobiota bacterium | reverse complement strand
GACGACGAAGTGCGGCCCGGCAGCCGGCGAAAAGTGATGATTCTGGGCGGCGGTCCCAATCGCATCGGCCAGGGGATTGAATTCGATTATTGCTGCGTCCATGCCGCTTTCGCCCTCAAGGAGGACGGCTTCGAGACCTTGATGGTCAATTCCAATCCGGAAACCGTTTCAACCGACTACGACACCAGCGACAAGCTCTTCTTCGAACCGCTGACGCTGGAAGACGTGCTCCACATTTACCAACGGGAGCAGTGCTGGGGCGCGATTGCCCAGTTTGGCGGCCAGACTCCCCTGAACCTCGCGCTGGGCCTGCAAAAGAACGGAGTCAACATCATCGGCACTTCGCCTCAAAGCATCGAAATCGCCGAGGACCGCGAGTTGTTTGCCGCCATGCTGCGCAAGTTGAATATTCCCCAGCCACCCAACGGCATCGCCACCAACGAAGCGGAGGCGCTGGCGGCCGCCCAGACGCTCGGTTATCCGGTCCTGGTGCGGCCCAGCTTCGTGCTGGGAGGGCGCGCGATGCAGATCGTCTATTCCGACTCCGAACTGCAGCATTACATGCGATACGCCGTCGAGGCCTCGCCCGAACGACCCGTCCTGGTGGACAAATTCCTCGAAGACGCCACCGAGGTGGACGTGGACTGCATCGCCGACGTCGGCCACTTCGGCGATCCGGCGCAGGGAACCATTGTCATCGGCGGCATGCTCGAGCACATCGAGTTCGCCGGGGTGCATTCCGGCGATGCCGCCATGGTGCTGCCGCCGCACACCCTCTCCCCGAAAGTCATCGAGGTGATCCGCCATTACACCCACGCCATGGCCCGCGAGTTGAAGGTGGTCGGGTTGATGAACGTGCAGTACGCCGTCAAGGGCGAGACCGTTTACGTGCTCGAGGTCAACCCCCGCGCCTCGCGGACGGTGCCCTTTGTCAGCAAGGCCATCGGCGTGCCGCTGGCCAAGCTGGCCGCCAAAGTCATGGCCGGCAGAACACTCCAGGAGTTGGGCTTTACCCACGAAATCTGGCCCCGCCACTGGGCCGTCAAGGAATCGGTCTTCCCCTTCAACCGCTTCCATGGCCAGGACATCCTTCTCTCCCCCGAAATGCGGTCCACGGGCGAAGTCATGGGCTTGGACGCCGACCTCGGGGTCGCCTACACCAAATCCCAGATGGCAGCCGGAGGGCCACTGCCCCTCAGCGGCCGGGTGTTCCTCAGCGTGAGCGATGCCGACAAGGAGGAGGTCGTGCCGGTCGCGAAGCGCTTCGCCGAAATGGGTTTCGAGCTGGTCGCCACCGGCGGAACGGCCGCCGTCCTCGAAAAGGCGGGTCTGAAAGTTCGCCGCGTTTTCAAACTGGCCGAGGGCCGCCCCAACACGCTGGACTTGCTCAAGAACCGCGAGATTCATCTGGTGATCAATACCCCCGCCGGGCAGACGCCGCGCGCCGACGAGGTCAAAATCCGCACCACCGCCGTTTACACCGGCACGCCCATCATGACCACCATCAGCGGCGCCCGGGCCGCGGCGCAGGGCATTGCCGCGCTGCGAAAAGGCGGTTACGGGGTCAAAACGCTCCAAGAATACCATTGACTTGGAGGCTATGAACAAGGTCCGCTTGGGCATCATCGGTTTGGGGAACATCGGAAAGCACCATGCCGCTTACCTCGCGGCGGGGGCCGTGCGCCGGGCGGAATTGGTGGCCGTGTGCAACCCCTCCCCCGCCAAGCTCGAACCCTACGCGCACCTGCGGACCTTTACCGACCCGATGGCCTTGCTGGCTTCAGACGCGGTGGATGCCGTGGTCATTGCCACGCCGCACTTCCAGCATACCACGTTGGGCATTGCCGCGCTCGAGCGCGGCCTCCACGTGATGGTCGAGAAGCCCATCTCCGCCCACAAGGCCGATGCCGAACGCCTCCTCGCGGCTCATGGCCGCCATCCCCGCGCGGTGTTTGCCGCCATGTTCCAACTGCGCGCCGAGCCGCGCTACCTCAAAATCCGCCAGCTCATCCAGTCAGGCGAACTGGGAACCATCGTGCGCATGAACTGGATCATGACCGATTGGTTCCGCACGGAAGCCTACTACGCCAGCGGCGGATGGCGCGCAACGTGGCAGGGAGAGGGGGGCGGCGTGCTCTTGAATCAGTGCCTGCACAATCTCGACGCCTGGCAGTGGCTCCTGGGCATGCCCACCCGCGTCCGCGGCTTTTGCCAGCTCGGCCGCTTCCATGACATCGAAGTCGAGGACAGCGTTTCGGCCTACTTCGAATATGCCGGCGGAGCCACCGGCCTCTTTGCCGCCTCGACCGGCGAAGCGCCGGGCACCAACCGGTTCGAAATCGCCGGCACGCGGGGCCAGCTGGTGCTCGAAAACGAGAAACTCCTGTTCACTCGCAATGAGACGGACATGCTGGATTTCAGCAAACACGCCAAATCCGGCTTTGCCAAGCCCGACGTCTGGCATGTCGAGATTCCCTTCGGGAATGCAGCCAATGCCCACGCGGTCCTGATGCAGAATTTCGTCAATGCCATCCTGGACGGCGAGCCGTTGATTGCCCCGGCGGCCGACGGCATTCATTCCGTCGAGCTGGCCAACGCCATCCTCTTGTCCGGCTTGCTCGGCCAAACGGTGGACCTGCCGATGGACGCCGCCGCCTATGAGCGAAAATTGAGTGAACTCATCCGCTCTTCCAGGAGGGAAAAAAAGGTCGTCACCCCGGCCGCGGACGATTTCACCGCTTCGTTCCGCAAGTGAGCTCGGCCGTCCCTTCCCGCGCCATTCCACCCATGAGCACGAAACCGGTTACTCTGATGGGAATCGGGGATGAAGCCGGCCCCGAAATTGACCACCAGTTGGCCGCCATTCGCGAGCTGGCCTGGACCTGCCTGGAAGCCCGCACCATCGAAGTGCCGGGCTTTCCCAAGAGCAACATCCACGACTTGGAGGATGCCGCCTTCGACCTGGCGCGCCGCAAGCTCGAGGCGGCGGGCGTGCGCGTTTACTGCTTCGGCTCGACCATCATGAACTGGGCGAAGACACCCGCCTCGCCGTTCTCAGAGACCCTGGCGGAGGTTAAACGCGCCATTCCCCGCATGCAGGCGCTGGGCACGCGTTACGTCCGGATTATGAGCTTCCGACCCGGCGATGAGGAATACCGCATCCCAGCCGAGGTGTTCCGCCGGGTCCGCGACGTGACCCGCATGTTTCTGGACGAAGGGCTTCAGCCGGTGCATGAGAACTGCATGAACTACGGCGGAATGAGCTGGCAGCACGCCTTGGAGCTGCTCGACCATTGCCCCGGCCTCCAGTGGGTTTTCGACACCGCCAACCCGATTTTCAACCCCGACCGCTCCAAGGCCAAACCCTGGCCGCGGCAGGACCCCTGGGAATTTTGGGAACACCTCCGCGACCACACCGTTCATGTCCATATCAAGGACGCAACCTGGGTCCCCGAGCGCAACACCGCCGAGTACCGCTGGCCTGGGGAAGGCCAGGGACGCGTGCGCGACATCCTGGCGGATGCGCTGGCGCGCGGCTACCGCGGGGGGCTGAGCATCGAACCGCACATGGTGGTGGTGTTCCACGACCCCAATGCCCCGCCGGCCGACGCCACCGCGCCCCGGAGGAACTTTGTCGAATACGGCCGGCGTCTCGAGGCCCTTCTGGCCGCCGTGTCGCAGCCCACCTCCGCCTGAGTGCTCATTCGGAGCGTTTGGCGCCGCGCAAAAACGGCAACTTGACCGTCTTTTGGAGGAAACTCAGCAGTGATTTCTTCCGTTTAGGCTCGGGACCCAGCCGCTGCACCGGGTGGCTGCAAAGCGAGCAGAAATAAAACACCTTCCCGCCCCGCCGC
>JARKQH010000271.1 GCA_029974925.1 Verrucomicrobiota bacterium | reverse complement strand
TAAGCGTTTCCGCGCTCACGTGAGCGCGGCCCCATTGAAGCCATGCGCCTCCGAGAATTCGCGCCGCGCTCGCTTCTGGTTTCCGCGCTCACGTGAGCGCGGCCCCATTGAAGCCACTTCGTCCACCCAGTCCACTCCCGTCCAAATTGTTCCCGCTCCCACGGGGCGCGGTGTGCGCGGCCTCGCGGCTGGTGCTGGGTTCCCTTACCGGACGCGCCACTCGAGGATGCCGGCGGAGAAACGAGGCTGGAGCTGGGCTTCGATGCGGAGGCTGGAGGTGGTTACAGGGGTGAATTCGAGGACGTTGAACTGGTTGAGAGCCACGCCAAAATCGCCCCGGTTTTGAACGGGCCGCCACTGGTTGCCGTCCTTGTACATCAGCCGCCAGGATTCGGGAGCGCGGCAACTGCCCGCGCCGGTGTCGTCGAACCAATAGACTTCGACGGCGGAGACTTTGCGCGGGGACTCGAAATCGCAGCGGACCCACTCGCGGGTGCCGCGATGGTCCCACCAGGTGAACCGCGGGATGGAATGGTCGTTGGAAGCTTTGGGGACGCGCCCATCGAAACAGGCTTCGACCGTGTCGCGCTCCCAGCAATGGGAGGCGGGCAGGACCTGGGGGGCGACGGGATGCCAGACACGCATTTCGTTGGTGCCGCGGTGACACCAGGCATAGTAGGGGATGCAGGTCAGTTCCGTGCCATTGTCCCGCGATTTGGCCTTGAGGGTCACCACACCGCCCAGCAGGCCGGGTCGTTCCGCCACCGCAAAGGTGACCCTGCCGGGCAGACAGGTGTCGAGGACCCGGCCGCCGTTGTCAACGCCTTCGGCGCAATAGACCAAGGGCCCCCGTTCGAGGGCGAAGCGCCCGCGGTCAGCCTTGACTTCGGGGTGGGCGGCGACCCGGCGGACGGGCATGGCGAGCTCGAGCGTGACGACATCCCCCTGGCGCCAGGTGCGGTCGAGGTGGGCGTAGCCTTGTTCGAGGTCAAGGCGAACCGGTTTTCGGTTGACCGCCAGTTTCACGGCGGGCTTGAGGTTGTCGTCGTAGCGGTAAAGGTCTCCCGGAACGGGCTGGTTTCGGGCCCAGCCCGGGATGCGGACGCTCAAGCGGAATTGGGCGGGGTCCTGCGGGTTGACGCGGATGAGGACCTTGCCCTCCCATGGGTACCGCGTTTCCTGCTGGATCTCGAGCGGGATTCCGGCCAGGTCCAATTTCGCGGCGCCGCCCAGGAACAGATTCACGAAGACCTGGCGGTCGCGGGTGGCGTAGGCGAAGCCCGGAATCTGGGGGAGGAAGCGGACCACGTTGACGGGACAGCACGAGCAGCCGAACCACGGCGAGCGCTGGTAGTTGCCGGCGTTTTCGAGGGGGTTGGGATAGAAGAAGCGGTCGCCGCTCATGGAGACGCCGGAGAGAAAGCCGTTGTAGAGGACCCGTTCGAGCACATCCACGTAACGGCTGTCGCCATGCATGAGGAACATGCGGTGGTTCCAGAGCGCGTTGGCGATGGCGGCGCAGGTTTCAAGATAGGCGCTGGCGTTGGGCAGCTCATAATCCTCGCCAAAGGCCTCCCCCTCGGCCCGGGCGCCGATGCCGCCGGTCAGGTGCAGCTTGCGCTCGACAACGTTTTGCCACAGGCCGTCAATGGCCTGAACCCATTCCCGGCGGCCGGTGAGCGCGGCCACATCGGCGACGCCGCAATAGAAGTAACCGGCGCGCACGGCGTGGCCGACGGCTTCGCGTTGTTCCAGGATGGGCAGGTGGTCCTGCTGGTAAGGGCCGCGCAGTTTGTGGGTCTCGGCGCGGCCGCGCAAATCACAGAAAAACTGGGCCTGTTCGAGGTACTTCCGTTCGCCGGTGGCGCGATAGAGGCGCACCAGGCCGATTTCAATTTCCTGGTGGCCGGGCGGTTCCTTGAGCTGGTCGGGCCCCGGCCCGAACGTGCGGCAGATCAGTTCCGCATTGCGCAGCGCAACGTCCAGCAGGGTCCGCTTGCCGGTGGCTTGGAAATGGGCCACGGCCGCCTCGTAAAGGTGGCCCACATTATACAGCTCGTGGCTGACGCGGAGGTTGGACCAGCGGGTGGGACCAAAAAAATCCACGCGGCACTTGGGGTCAATGGTGCGGGCGGTGTAGAGGTAACCGTCCGGTTCCTGCGCCGCCGCGATTTTGACAATCAGATCGTCGAGATAGCGGTCGAGTTTCGGGTCGGGGTGCGTGGCCAGCGTGCAAGCGGCCCCCTCGATGACCTTGAAAACGTCCGAGTCATCGAACGGAGTGCCTTTGAACGGACCTTCCATGAGTTTGCCCGCCTTGGCGAAGTTATCAATACGCCCGGTCTCCTCGCATTTCTCAAAATCATACCAGACGGTGCGCAGCCGGTTCGTCTCGAGCCGCGGCGTCCAGAACCCGTCCGCCACCCGCACGGCGGTCCAGGGAACCGGCCGGACGGGATAATCCTTGAGTTCGGCGGCGCCGGCCGCCGTCCAGGCGCTGGCGATTACCAGCCCCGCCATCTGCAAAAGCCAAGTCGTTCGTTTAATCATCGGTCGTGATTGACAGTTGTTGTTTCAGAGGCGGCGGGGACGGGTCCATCCCCAGTCACCGCGCCCTGCTGCCGCGCTGGTGTCGAATCTTTGGCCGCTGGGTCGGCGGCCCTCAGCGCCTCGCGAATGCCGTTAAGGACTCCGGGTTTATCGCGAATCCCCTCCCAATTGTAAATGCAAACGTAGCGGCAGCGGGGCAGGCTTAACGTCCGCCGGAGCGCGTCCCGCCACCGCGCGGTCTCCGCCGGGCCGTCCAGCATCCACTCGACGGCCGCCCAGTACGGCGCGTCGCTGTTCGCCAGGGCGGCCTGGACTCCCTCGTCCCGGGCCGGATGCGCCGCATGTCGGTAGAAGCTCCAGCCGGGGCAACTGAACCGGTTCAC
>JARKQH010000451.1 GCA_029974925.1 Verrucomicrobiota bacterium | reverse complement strand
GGCTTATCTTCCCTCAAGCTTTGGCGGGGCGGAGAATCGCTTCCCCGGATTCCGGGGAGGAGGAAAGTCCGAACACCACAGGGCGCGGTGCCGCGTAACCCGGCCTGAACCGGGATACACGCGGGAGGCGACGTCGCGAGGCGTCCCGACGGAAAGTGCCACAGAAAACAAACCGCCCGAACCGTTCAAATACGGGGCGGGTAAGGGTGAAAAGGTGGGGTAAGAGCCCACCGCTCCAACCGCAAGGAAGGAGGCACGGAAAACCCCACCGGGTGCAAGGCCAAATAGGGAACCTTGGAGCGGCCCGCTCCAGGCTCCGCTCTCCTCGGGTCTGTGGCCGGCCTCAAGCGCGGCGCGCGCCAGGCTCGAACAGAGCGGAGCGGGTTCCGGGTATCGGCCGCTTAGACAAATGATTCTCTCCCTGACCCCGCTTTGAGGGTTGGGCAGACAGAATTCGGCTTACAGCCCCGCCAAAGCCCCGTTTCCCCCTCTTCATTGCCGCCTGGGTCAGAGGCAGGCTTGCGCCTGCCTCCGACCGGCCCCCTTCCTAACTCCAATATGGCGGCCAATATCGCTTGCTTCCTGACCCGGCCAGGCAGATGACCTCAACCCACGACAAGTCCATTCCTGAAGGGTCTGCAAATACTCGTCTGTCTTCAAGAACAGCGCGGGGTCCTCAAGATCTGACATCGAATGCCATACCCCCGCCAGCCGCCGGTTGGAACGCCAACACACCTCGGCTGCTCCGGGATCAAGAAAATCGGTCTTCGCCCTCTCCCCGGCCACCTCCACCACCTCCATAAGCAAGGCATGGACCTTCGGTGCCGCTCGATGCAGAACCAATTCCCCGGCATGCCATTGCTTCTTCTGACTGCTTCTCATAGCATGGGCCCGACGCATCGCTCGCGCCTGCCCACTGGACTTTCCACTCCATTACTACGCCCCCCAAAGCCGGTTCTTACAAAAATCTTTCAAAAAATCTTCTCACGCCAAGGATCGCGCCCAAGTCCTTGACAGTTAATAGGTTGATTTCATTCCGTCATTTCTTTCTGAAGGACTTGCGGACGCCGCATACTCAAGGCAGCTTATCCCGTAGCAAACTCAGCATGAGAACGGTCAAATCTTTCGTCCGAGCCAGCGGTTGGCCCATTGGGGGACGGGGTTTTACCTTGATCGAGCTCTTGGTCGTTATTGCGATCATCGCCATTCTGGCTGCTCTGCTGTTGCCTGCTTTGGGCCGGGCTCGCGAAAAAGGGCAGGGTATCGCCTGTCTCAACAACCACAGGCAGTTGGCGATTGCCTGGCGCATGTACGCCGAGGACAACCGGGATGTGCTGGTCTATGCCAGCACCAGCGGTTACTTCAACAACTGGCCGGATGCCTACGCCTGGTCTGGCGCCCACATGGATTTTGACGGAAACAACCGCGCCAACTGGGACCCGACCTACGACATGGAAAAACGTCCCCTCTGGCCCTATACCGGCAAGAATCATCGCATTTTCAAGTGTCCAGCCGACCATTCCACCGTGAAAGTGCAAGGCGTCAGCCGCCCGCGGATTCTCACCATGTCCATGAACCTTTATGTAGGAGGCTTTGCTCCGATCTACTGGTATGATCCCTTGCCCTATGGCACCGCCGGTCACTGGGACTTCGGCGAAGGATACCGGGTCTTTCCCAAAATCTCCGACATCAACGGTCTTGGTGTCGCCTCCAAAATCTTTGTTTTCCTCGACATGCGCGAGGACCGGGTCAACTGGAGCAATTTCATGACCGACATGACAGGTTACCCGGACCGCCCCGAACTCTTCACCTTCACCACCGATTTGCCCGGCATGTACCACAACCGCGCCTGCGGCTTTTCCTTCGCGGACGGACACTCCGAAATGCGCCGGTGGATTGACAGCCGCACCACCCCCCCACTGGTGCGCGGCGACGTTGACCCTCTCGGCGCGGGCCACCTCGCTTCTCCCGGCAACCCGGACATCGCCTGGCTTCAGGACCGCAGTACCCGCCCCAAGTAAACAGTGCGCCAGCCTGCCGACCCGTCACCGAACAAGTTCGCCTGCCCTGTCCTTCCCAAACGCCACAAAACCAAAGGTTCTCGGGCAACTGTGTGGGCCGGAAGCTCCGCCGTCGGTGCGTAGTTGAGCCGGTGTGCCGGTGTCGCGCCGAAGCACGGCATTCAGACGGTGGTTTGGCGAGCGCGCTGTTTTACGCCCGAGAGCGAAGTGACGCAACGGTTGACCTCGTCACGCAGGATGGCCCGCTCGGCCGCGCTGAGGCCCGCAGGGTCAAAACGGTAGCGGTAATGGAGCTGGAGCAGGTGTTCAATCGCAGGCTTCAGTTCAGCCACCTCGGGCCGGCTCAGCACGCGGCGCAGCCATTTGGCCAGCGGCTCTCCCGGCTGGCGCGTTAGCCCGCGTTTCTCCAATAAACGGGTGAGCCGGTAGAAATCCGAGTCGCGTCCCGGCCAGTCCAGGAGGTCGCGAGCTCCGGCGGTGGACTGGCCTTGCCGGCGGCGGCGGAAGACGATTTGGTAAAGGAGCACCAGGAGGATGGGCACCAGCGACCAAAGGAGGTATTGCCGCAGGCGGGTCTGGCCCCACCGAATCTTCGAAATCTCGAAACCGATGCGCGACCAAAAGTCCGACAAAAACTGAAATGCCGAAGCCCGTTGCTTCTCCGCCTCGACCCAACTGGCGGGCGTGGTGTCAAAATCCTCCCAGATGCCCCGCTGGGCGTTCCAGACCAGGCACCAGGCGTGGGCGTCCCGCTGTCGGACCACGAATTTTCCGGGCTTCGGGGATTCATGGACCGCGTAGCCCACCGCATACCGCGCGGGAATGTTCAACTGGCGCATGAGCAGAACGGTGGCGGTGGCGAAGTACTCGCAGTGCCCGCTGCGGCTGCGCAGAAGAAAATCCGCAAGGGGAGTCGTATTGGTCGCCGACAGCGGGCGCGGTCCCTGCCACGTGCTGTAGGTGAAATGGTCCAGGAAAAAGCCTTGAATGGCCTCCCGTGCGACCTGGTAACTTGTATTCGTTAATCCTAATTTGGTCACCACCTCCTGAAGCGCCGGCGCCTCCCGCGGCGGCACCGCCAGGTCCTGGTTGGTGTTGGCGGGGGAATCATGGGTCAAGCCGGGCGCGTGGCAGGCGTCAAAGATAACCAGGCCCGGTCCCTGGGCCAGAACAGCGCCGAGTTCGCTCTTTTGAAGTCCGTAGGCGGGCAGGTTCTCCAGCCGCGCAGTGCCGGTGGGGAGGGGGAGCAAGCCCTGGCCGCCGCGAAGGGAGCAGGCGATGCTGACCAGGCTGGCGGCGGGTTTGCCCGGCACCAGTTGCCAGGTGGTTTGATTCGTGTCGCTGGGGATGGTTTCGAAGGTGGCGCGCGGGGTGTCGGCGATCCAAAAAGTGTCCTTGTAGGTGCGGTAGGACGCCTCCCGGAGCAGATGCGGAATGGGATGGTAAGGGGGCACTTCGAGCCGGAGCAAAATCCTGGCGGAATTCTTGAGCTGGCCCAGGCGGCCAATCTGGGTGCGCGCTTGGGCGAAATCAAAACGGCGGCGCCCCAAATACGCGAAGAGCTGGGAATTGAGTCCTTCAAGATACCGGGTCAGCTCGCCGACCCCGCGCTGAGCCAGATAGCCAAGACCGATGGCAAGACCCACCATCGCGACCCACAGGGCGAATTGATAGCGGCGCGACCGGTGCGGCCAGAACGCCCAGGGCACCAGGACGCACAGGCCCCAGAAGAATCGGCTGTTTTCCGCGGTTTGAATGCTCGCCGAAACCAGGCAGAGCGCGAAATACAGGTAGGAGACATCCAAGGTCCTCGAGGGCGGGGTCGGTTGTCCCAGCTTGCGGGCTTTGCGCCAGCGCAAGCGCAGAATCAGCGAGATGGTCTCCAGCGGGATGGCGCCCCGGGTGCTATAGACTTGGGCCGCGATAAAAGGAAAAAACACCATCGGCAGCCAGCGAATCACCGAGGCGGCAGTCCGCGCGCTGGCGGTCCCGGCCTCACGTTGGGTCGAAAAGTTGGGGTTCTGGAAGAATTCGCGGAAATCAGCCGGCCCTTCGTTGGCGGTAAAGGCATAGACCAAGGAAGCCAGCAGCAGCAGGGTGCAAAAGGTCCAGATGCGTTGGAAATCCTCGTTGCCAAACTCCCACCGCGTCTTGAACAAACGCGCAGCTTCCAAAAGCACCCCCAGGATCGCGCCGGCGATCGGGAATCCGGTCTGCCACCCCCAAAACAAGAGGGTGGCGCCCAACAGCAGCGGAGGAGTTTTCATCTGGCCACGCCAATTAACATCATACCGGCCACGGCTACACAAGTCGAGCCAGTCCGGCTTCAATTCGGCCCACCTCAAGCACGTGAAAGTGCGCAGGATCCTCGCGCATCGGACCCGGCTCCACGGATCCACCGGCTCCCGCTTCGACAATCACCAACACCAGCAGCGGCAGGCCCAGCAGCTTCAGTTTCTCGATGAATCGCCGGCGGGCATCGTCCCAGGCCAGCAGCACGCAGACGCAGCCGCTGACCACGCTGACGTGGTTCAACACCAGGTGTTCGAGTTCCTGAAACGGCCGGCCCCGGCACGGCGAAACCGCCGCCAGAATCTCCAGCATCTGATCGCTGTGGGCCACTCCGCGGCCCGCGGTGAAGCAAAAGGACTGGGTGCCCACGAACAGCAAGTCCAGCAGCGATTCCTGCGTTTGCAGCGTGCAGGCAAAC
>JARKQH010000259.1 GCA_029974925.1 Verrucomicrobiota bacterium | reverse complement strand
GACCTTGATTGTGACCAACACCGCCCTGAGCCTGGGGCATCCTGCCAATCCGCTGATTTACCAATTGGAAGCTCCGCCCCTCGGCGCCGCCATTGACACGAACGGCGTGATCACCTGGACGCCGGAGGAGTCGCAAGGCCCTGGCACCTACACCCTCACCACCATTGCCCGGAACAGTGGCGCGCCCGCGCTGGCGGCCACCAACAGCTTTGTGGTGGTGGTGGGAGAAGTGAACACCGCGCCGGTGATGCCGGGGCAAGCGGACGTGACGGTGGCGGAGCTGGAGACGTTGGTGGTGACCAACACGGCCAGTGACGCAGACCTGCCGGCCAACGGGCTGACTTACAGCCTGGTCAATGCGCCGGCGGGAGCCAGCATAGACGCCCAGGGCGGGATCACTTGGACCCCGACCGAGGAACAGGGGCCGGGCACCAACGTGTTGGTGACGGTGGTAACCGACGACGGGACGCCGCCCTTGAGCGCGACCAACAGCTTTGTGGTGGTGGTGGGAGAAGTGAACACGGCGCCGGTGCTGCCGGGGCAGCCGGACGTGACGGTGGCGGAGCTGGAGACGTTGGTGGTGACCAACACGGCCAGTGACGCCGACCTGCCGGCCAACGGGCTGACTTACAGCCTGGTCAATGCGCCGGCGGGAGCCAGCATAGACGCCCAGGGCGTGATCACCTGGACGCCGACCGAGGAACAGGGGCCGAGCACCAACGTGTTGGTGACGGTGGTAACCGACGACGGGACGCCGGCGTTGAGCGCGACCAACAGCTTTGTGGTGGTGGTGACTCAGCCAGCCGCCGCTCCGCAGATTCTTTCGATCGAGGTGGTGGGTGGAGCAGCGACGGTTACGTGGAGTGCGACTCCGGGCAAGACCTACGTTCTGGAGTATCAAGACAGTCTGGGCGACCAGGTCTGGACCCAGTTGACACCGGGAATTGTTGCCTCTGGCCAAACGGCTGCGGCGACCAACGACGTCAGCACTGCAACCCGGCGGTTTTACCGGGTGCTGATGTCGCCGTAAGGCGTCAACTCAAGGTCAAAACAACAGATTGGCATTCCGCGGAAGGAAGTGGTAGCCTTCGGTATTGATTTGCCGAAGGCGATGACTAACGAGGGTTGAGATATGCGGGTGCTGCTGGTGTATCCTCCGGACCCGGACACGTTCTGGAGTTTCAAACACGTGTTGCGGGTGGTTTCGAAGCGCGCAACGTTTCCGCCGCTGGGCTTGCTGACGGTGGCGGCGATGCTGCCCCCGGATTGGGAGTTGCGTCTGGTGGACTGCAACGTACGCCGGTTGAAGGATGCCGATCTGGCTTGGGCGGATTATGTTTTCCTGAGCGGGATGATTGTTCATCAGCAGGCGGTGCGGGGGATCATTGAACGGTGCCGCCAACATCGAAAACCTATCATTGCGGGAGGGCCCCTGTTCACGACCGGCCACGAGCAGTTTGCTGACATTGACCATTTTGTGCTCGGGGAGGCCGAGTTGCTCATCCCGCAACTGATTGCGGACATGGAGGCAGGGACGGTCCGGCGGTTTTACCGCAGCGACCAGCGCCCGGATATGCGGCACGTGCCGGTTCCCCGGTGGGACCTGATCCAACTGCGGCACTACGTAACCATGCCCGTTCAGTTCTCACGCGGGTGCCCCTTTGACTGCGAGTTTTGCGACATCATCGTGATGAACGGCCGCGTGCCGCGCAGCAAGGAGCCTGTCCAGCTCATCGCCGAGCTGGAGGCGCTGCGACGAGCGGGGTGGAAAGACATGGTGTTCGTTGTGGACGACAATTTCATCGGGGACCGGCGGCGGACCAAATCGTTGCTGCGCGAGCTGATTGCCTGGCGGGAGCGGACGCGTCATGGGATGGGTTTCCTGACCGAGGCTTCGGTAAACCTGGCGGACGATCCGGAGATGTGCCGCTTGATGGTGGAGGCCGGTTTCAAGAAGGTCTTCGTGGGCATAGAGACCCCTTTGCCGGAGAGCCTGCAGGAGTGCCACAAACTGCAGAACCGCGGACGGGACCTGGCCGAGTCGGTCAAGGAATTGCAGCGCGCCGGGTTGGAAGTCATGGGCGGGTTTATCGTGGGTTTTGATCACGACCGGTTGGATGTGTTCAAGCAGCAATTCGAGTTCATCCAGCGGTCGGGAGTGGTGACGGCCATGGTGGGTTTGCTCCAGGCGCTGCCCCAGACGCGGCTGTATCAGCGGTTGATGCGGGAAGGGCGGCTGGAGTCGTCGGCAACCGGCAACAACACCGAGGCGGTTCTGAATTTCAAGACGCGCCTGAACCGCGAGTTTCTGCAGAATGGTTATCGTGAGTTGATGCGCAAGCTCTACGAGCCCAAAGTTTACTACCAGCGAATCCGGACCTTCCTGGAGAACCATCGTCCCCAGGGGCCTCGCGTGCGGCTCGGGTCGGCCGACCTGCGCGCCTTTCTAAAGTCCTTCTGGCTGCTGGGAATCCGCGAGCGCGGCCGTCATTTCTACTGGAAATTCTTCTGGAGCGTTCTGCTGCGGCGGCCCCGCCAGTTTCGGCACGCCATCGAGCTGGCCATCATGGGGTATCACTTCCGTCGCGTGGCCAGCCGGCTGTAAACGCGCCCCTGCGCCGCATGAAGGAGCTGGTGACCTTGGAATTGCTGCCGTTGGGGGCGCAGGTGCAACTGGCGCGGGGGGCGGGGCTGCAAGATGCGCTCTTTGCGCATGGGGTCGAGTTTCCGTGCGGGGGCCGGGGACGGTGCAAGGGCTGCCGGGTGCGGGTGATCGCCGGCGAACTGCCCATCACCGCGGAGGACCGCCAGAAGCTGTCGGCGGAGGAGTTGGCGGCCGGGTGGCGTTTGAGTTGCCGGGCGAAGGCGGAGGGCGACCTGCGGCTCGAGGTGGCGCAGTGGGAGACGCCCATCCTGGGCGACGACTCGACCTTCTCATTTGCGCCGCAGGCGGGCAGCGGAATTGCGATTGACATCGGAACCACCACCGTGGTCGGACAGTTGGTTGATTTGACGACGGGCCGGGTTCTGGCGGTCCGGAGCGGGTTGAACGCCCAGGCGAAGCACGGGGCGGACATCATGAGCCGGATTGAATTTGCGATGGCCGGCGAAGGGCAGCGGGTCCTGGAGGAGCTCATCCGGGGCCAGGTGGGGCGGATGTGCGGGGAACTGGTGATGGCGGCTCCCGGAGCCGGCGCCCTGCGGCGGGTGACCTTGGTGGGCAACACCGTCATGCATCATCTGTTTGGAGGAATAAGCGTGGAGCCGCTTTCGCATGTCCCGTTCGAGCCGCGCCACCCCGGCCGGCTGCGATTTCGGACCCGGGATTTGAGGTGGGACTTGCCGGGCGATCCAGAGATTTATTTCTTGCCCTGCCTCGGAGGCTTTGTCGGGAGCGACATTCTGGCCGGCGTGGCGGCCACCCGCTTGCACGAGCGGGCAGGTTTGACGGCGCTGCTGGATTTGGGGACCAACGGGGAGATTGTGGTCGGCAACCGGGAGCGGTTGCTTTGCGCCTCGACGGCGGCGGGACCGGCTTTCGAGGGCGCCCGAATTTCCATGGGGATGCGCGCGGCCACGGGGGCGGTGTCGGAGGTGCGTCTCGAGCACGGCCGGCTTCGGTGTCACGTGTTGGGCAACGGGACGGCGCGGGGTATCTGCGGCAGCGGGTTGGTGGACGCGGTGGCGGTCGGGCTGGACCTGGGCAAAATCCGTCCCAACGGGCGCCTGGCCGACGGGGATTCGTGGGAGCTGACCGAAGGAGTGTTGCTGAGCCAATGGGATATCCGCGAGTTGCAGTTGGCCAAAGGGGCGATTGCCGCCGGATTGGAACTGCTCCTGCGCGAGTGGGGCGCGGCGCCCGATCAAATCCAGGAGGTGTTCCTCGCCGGCGCCTTTGGCAACTACATTCACCGCGCCAGTGCGCGGCGGATCGGCCTGCTGAATTTTCCGGCGGAAAAGATCAAGCCGGTGGGCAACACGGCGCTCCTGGGGGCAAAGCTGGCTTTATTTGACGCCGGCCTGGCGGCTGACGGGGCTGTGATGGCAAAGGTCCAGCACCTCTCCTTGCATGAAAACCCGCGGTTTCAGGAAACCTATGTTGAACACATGGCGTTTCCCGCGGCAAAGGATTCCGCATGACCAGGCCGCAGGACAACCCCGGCCCGCCGGCGCGGGAGGACAAGCATGATGCAGATGCAGCGGCTGGTCCGGTGGATTGGAGTTCCCCGGCCGCGCCCGCCGTCGTGATTCATCCCCCATCAACGTTTCGGTCTGGCGCGCTGTTGCGGATCAATGGCTACGGCTTTCTGCTGCTGGTGCCCGTCCTGATTTCGTTTCTGGTTGTCAGTGTTTTGCCGTTCGGCAAGGTCACCTTTCTGGTGCCGGCGGTGGTGATGGCCGCGAGCTTGTATTTTCTTCCGTTCGGCTTTGGCAACCTGGTGGTAAAGCGGCTGGTGCGGCGGATCGAGCCTCAGGCCGGCCGGGCGGTGAACAGTTTTGTGGTGCAGTTGGCTTTTGATCCCCGCCTGCGACAGGGATTGCGGTCGGTTCTGGAAGACGCGGACGACGTGGGGTGCCTGTGGGTCAACGAGGGGGAGTTGGTGTTTGTCGGGGACGCGGTCCGGATGACCATCCCGGCAGCCCACATCCGGGAAGTGCATTGCCAAAACATCGGGTGGCGCGGCCTATTCCTGTATGGCCCGAGGGTGCACGTCACCTTTTCGGACGGGCACGAGTGGCGTCACGTCCAGTTTGGCGAACGGTCATCGCTGGTGCTGCCCGCTTCGCGACGCGTGGCTCACGAGATGACGCGCCGGGTCCGGGCGCTGGTAAAACCAGCCTGAGGAGGTCCGCCCGCGGGGGAAAGCTTGTCAGTCCCGGAACGCTTTGCGGAGCATGGCCAGGCTTTTGGGCACGGCGGTTTCAGGGTTTTCCTTGCCTTCGAACTCGAGCGTGACATAGCCGCTATAGCCTGCCTGGCGGAGGATTCCCGCGATGCGCTTGTAGTCGAGGTTGAGGGTGTACCATTCCCCGCCGCCATAGTAGGTTTTCGCCTGAACATAGACGGTTCGAGGAGCGATCTGCGCCAGTTTGTCGTAGGGGTCCTCGAGGAAGTTGCCGGTGTCCATGAGCGCGCCGAGCCACGGGGATTCAATGGCGTTGAGAATCCGGAGAAGGCCCTCGGGCGTGCGGCTCAGTCCCCAGTGGTTCTCGAGCGCCAGCATGACCCCGCACTGCTCGGCTTTGGGCAGGCAGCGTTGAATGCTCTCAATGCACCAGTCGAATCCCTCGCTCTCCTTCACACCCGGGAGGACGGGTTCGACGCCGCGGGCTTTCATCAACTCGTCGAAGTCCTTGATGGTGTTCCAGCGGCCGGAATTCAGGCGGATGCAGGGCACGCCGAGTTCGTACGCGATTTCGATGCATTTTTCGGTATGCTCGACGTGTTTGCGGCGTTCCGCCGGGTCCTGCTGCACAAAGTTCTGATGGATGGACAGGCACGCCAGGTCAATGCCGCGCCGGAAGGCGTGCCGTTTGAGCCGCTGCAGGTAGCGGCGATGGTCAGAGGTCAAGGGTTCCCGTTCCGGCAGGTCCATCTGGCGGTGGAGCAGGTCCACCGCGTCGGCCCCAACCTCGGCCGCCTTATCAATCACGGTTTCGATCGGGACTTTTTCAGTGCGAAAATGCCAATACGAATAAGTCGCCACACCAAACCGAATGGCGTTTTTCCGGCTGGGGGCGGGGCGGGGGCCGGGCGTGGCGGCGCCCAGCGCCCAAGTGGCGCCCAGGGCGGCCGTGGCGGTGAAGAAGCTGCGTCGGTTCATAGGCTGATGGCGGATTGCGGAGTCTTAACTCACGGACAAAACAACGGGTACAACAAAGCCCGCTCTCGAACAACAGAATTCATCGGCCGGGGGAACGCAGGGCCACGAAGTGGAAAAACCTCTCGCCTCCACAGGCGCGGGAGGCTCGGGTTGTCCACCGGCTGGCCTCGGCGAGGCGGGCGGCGCCGGCGCCCTCGGCAATTGTCGGAGCCGCGCGTCCGCCGAAGATCAACGGGCAGACGGTGAGATGGACCTCATCAACCAGGCCGGCTCGGAAGAGGGCGTCGTTGAGTTCCCCGCCGCCCTCGCAGAGGAGATGCCGGACCTTCCAGCGGCGCCGGAGCCAGCGCAGCGCCCGGACAAAATCAATTTCCCGTTCGCCGCAGATTTTGACGTGCGCCAAAGGGCGCAGCCGCGCAAGTCTCGAAGCCGGGGCCCGGCGGGTGGTCAGAATGATGATGGGCGAAAAGTGATGTTGGAAGAGGTGCGCGTTCGGGTTGATGGAGCCGGTGCGCGACACAATCACCCGAAGGTTGTATTCGCTCCGCCCCTGGCGAAGGCGCAAGCGGCGATAACGCGCCGGGCCCGGCCCGAGGTTGACGGGCTGGGAGTCCACCGTGCGGGCGCCCGCCATCACCGCATCCGCCCGGGCCCGCAACTCGAGCAGGTGGCGCTGGTCGCGCGCGCTGCCGAAGGAGGACACGACGCGGTTTGCGGTGGCGATTTTACCGTCCGCGGTCATGGCCATGTTGATGAAGACAAAGGGCAGGGGACCGCGCCCCGGCGGGCGTTTGCGAGGGGATTGAGGGTTGCGTTTCACATCAAGAGCATGGCGTCTCCATAGCTGTAAAAACGGTACCGCTGGCGGACCGCTTCCGCGTAGGCCGCCAGGACCAATTCCCGGCCGCGGGTTTCCGCCGGCGCCGCAAAGGCGCTCACCAGCATCAGCAGTGTCGAGCGCGGCAGATGGAAATTGGTTACCAGCGCGTCCACCACCTGAAAGGCAAACGGCGGGTGAATGAACAGCCGCGTCCTGCCGGAAGCGGCCCGGAGCCTGCCACCGTGGGCGGCGGCCACCGTCTCGAGCACCCGCACCGTCGTCGTCCCCACCGCCACCACGCGGCCGCCCGCCCGTTTTCTTGTGTCAATCAATTCCGCCGTGGCGCCCTCCAGCCGGTAACGCTCCTCGTGCAGCGTGTGCCCTTCCAGCGTCTCCGTCTTGACCGGCGCAAACGTCGCCAGCCCCACGTGCAGCGTCACAAAACACACCTCAACCCCCCGCTCCCGGATGCGCCGCAGCAATTCCCCCGAAAAGTGCAGCCCGGCGGTCGGCGCCGCCACCGAGCCCGCGGCGGAGGCGAACACGGTTTGATAACGCACCCGGTCCAGTTCCAGCCGCGAAGGGTCCGTCCGGCTGATGTACGGCGGCAGCGGAACCTCTCCCACTTTGTCCAGCTCCTCCAGCACATTGAATGTACCCTCAAATTTCAAGCGGCGATGGCCTTCGGCGTTGGTGTCCAGCACCCGCGCGGTCACCGGCGTGGGCCTTCCCTCGGGATCGCAAATCGCGATCTCCGTGCCGGCCCGTGCCCGCCGGCCCGGACGCATCATCGCCCACCACTCGTTCCGCTCCACCTCCTCCAGCAGCAACAGCTCGAACCGGCCGCCCGTACGCCGGTTCACGCCTCGCAGGCGCGCCGCGATGACGCGTGAATCGTTCAACACCAGCACATCCCCGGACCTCAGATATTCCGGCAGGTCGCGGAACCGCCGGTGCTCCAGCGTGCCGCTGTTGCGCCGGACGACCAGCAGGCGCGATTGATCACGGCACGGCGCCGGCTCCTGGGCAATCAGGTCCGGCGGCAAGTCGTAGTCAAAATCAGCGGTGCGCATGCGCCATATAGGATTAAAGGGCAGAGGCGGTGTTTGAAAATGACGAAGTTGGATTGGGCAATAGAACTTGAGCAGGCCGCCATGCCCAGGCAAGGTAAGGATTGGGCTGCTGACAATTAAATGGCAGGGCACGAATTGATGCGTTAACGTTATTGTTGACAATTTTGACGTGAAATGGTAGGTTTGCTGTGGGGGTAAGGGAGGGTTGTGAATAACTTTTGAATAACTTTGGTGGAAAGATGTTGACACGGAGTGGGGTAAAGTGGATAAAAGTGGGCCGTTGTGGGGCAAAACTCGATTGAGTTTAGCTCTGTGAAAAACTGAATGGAACGGACTCAAACAGACGAACCGACCTACTACAACGGGCTTTTCCGCCACGGTGTGGATGAAAAGCGTCGCGTTCAGGTCCCGGCCCGATGGAGGCCCTCCAAGCCCGGCACGGAGTTCACTGTCATCATCTGGCCCAAAGACAAGGAAGGTCCGTGTCTGCGGGTGTTGACGCCCCCCCAAATGGCGAAGTTAATGCGTGACATTGACGCCATGCCGAACGGCGACCCCGGCAAGGTGGCCCTCAAGCGGTTCATTGGCAGCGCGTCCGTCCAGGTGGCGGTGGATAAGAACGGGCGGATTTGTTTGCCGGAGGAGATGGCGGCGGCGGCAGGCATCACGAACGAAGCGGTGCTGGTGGGGGTGTTGGACCGATTCGAAATCTGGAGTCCGGAGCGCCATGAACGCAAGAAAGCTTCCGACATCGTCATGGCCCAGGAAGCCTTCAAACTAATGGAGTAGAGGTTATGAGCCTGCTGCGATTGCTTAGCACCGGAAAGAGCCTGGTCGGCCTGACCGACAACCCGCACCGCTACCGGCTGACTCAGCAGCGTCTGCTCCCCTGCTTTGGCTCAAAAAAGAACCCGTTCCGCAGCCGGATTGTCCCCTCAGCCGAGAAGGTGGCCGAACCCGTGTCCCAACCCGCATCCCAGGAGCAATTGCCGCCGGCTCAGTCTGCGGAAGCCGGCGCCCAGGCCGCGCTGACCGGAACGGCGGCACCCGCCCAGGCCCGGCCCTCAGGGTTGGTGTCGCGGGGTGCGGGCCTGTTGAGCGGGCTGTTTGCAAAGCGGGCGGAGCCGGGACGGTGTGTGGCTGACCCGAAAGCGAAGCCGCTGGTGCAAGGGGAGCTGTCGCTGGAGCGGGTGAAGGTGGTGCGAAACGATTTGAGTGACAGCGACCTGGAAGTCGTTGAGGCAAAGCCTGCGGCAGAACCGCAGCCGGCCGGAGCCCAAGGCGTGCCGGCGGCCCCGGTCGGTGGACCATTAGTGCGCGTGGGGCGGCGTTTGTTTCGGGCCGGAAAAGCCTGAGGGCGGGCGAGGCGCGGATGCGGGGTGCCAGAGTTCTTTCACAAACCGGTGCTGCTGGCCGAGGTGCTGAATGCGCTGAGGCCCAGGCCGGGCGGGATATATGCCGATGGCACGGTGGGTGGAGCCGGGCATGCGGCCGCCATCCTGGAGGCCAGCTCGCCCGACGGGCGGCTTTATGGGTGTGATCGGGACCGTGCGGCGGTCGAGACTGCGAAACACCGGCTGAGCCGTTTTCCCGGCCGGTTCGAGGTGCGGCAGGGCAACTTCGCGGACCTGGCGGAGTGGGTGCCGTGGGACAGTTGTGATGGAGTTCTGCTGGACCTGGGCGTGAGTTCGCCGCAACTGGACACGCCGGAGCGCGGCTTCAGTTTTCTGTCCGACGGGCCGCTGGATATGCGGATGGACCCGGCGCAGCCGTTGACGGCGGCGGACCTGGTCAACCGCGCCACGGCCGAAGAACTGGCGCGTTGGTTTTGGGAACTGGGCGGTGAGCCGGAGTCGCGGCGGCTGGCCCGCGCGGTCGTCCAGGCGCGACAGAGCGGGCCGATTACGACAACCCGGCAGTTGGCGGAGTTGGTCGAGCGTGTGTCGCCGCGGCGGGGCCGGAAGACGCACCCGGCGACCCGGATTTTTCAGGCGTTGCGAATTGTGGTCAATGACGAGCTGGGTTCTTTGGAAAAAGGGCTGTCGGGGGCGATGAAAATCCTGAGGCCGGGTGGTCGCCTGGCGGTGATCACGTTTCACTCGTTGGAAGACCGGCTGGTAAAGGAGTTCGGCCGCGCGCGGGCGCGCGAGTACACGTGTCCGGCCGGAGTGGATGTGCCCGAGTTGCGGCAGCCGCGGGCGCCCGAGGCGCGGTGGGTGAGCCGGAAGGCGATCATGCCCGGGGCGGCCGAGCAGGCGGAGAATCCGCGGAGCCGAAGCGCTCAACTGCGGGTGATGGAGAAACTTTAGATTAGTGGATGGCGCGGAATCGAAAATACAGGTCGGCGGCGATCCGGTTTGGGCCGGCGCTGAAGGCCTTTTTGCTCTGCCTGCTGATTGGCGGCGCCGGGGTGGGGTATGTGTGGCAGAAAGAGCAGATCAACCGGCTCGGGCGGCAGATCAAGCAAAGGGAACTGCGGTTGGAGGAGTTGGTGGAACTGAACGAGAAACAGCGCCGCCAACTGGCGACCTTGCGGTCGCCGCAGGTGTTGGAGCTGCGGATTCGGGAACTGAAGCTGGACCTGGCGCCACCGAGCCCGCTGCAGGTCTGGCGGCTGCCCGAACCGCCGGCGGAATGGCCGGTCGCGCGCCAGGGCGAAGAACTGGCCGCCACCAGCAGCGGTCGGCGGACCGCGCCGTGAACTGGATTTTGCCGCCGCTCGCGATGCGGTCGGGTGAGGAACCGGTCGCTCGCGGGCGGACGGCAAAGATGAAGCGAATGAAAAAACAACTTTAACAATGATTTTGCCGCCGCCCGTGGAGTCGTCGGATGAGGAACCGGGGGCCGCGGGCGGCTGGTGAATTTTCGGGATTGGGACCTATGGCAAAGCAACTGCAATTTCGAAGGCTGCTCCTGGCGGTGGTGGCAATGGTTCTGGGGTTTGCCGGTTTGGGGTTTCGCTTGGTGCAGTTGCAGGTGCTTCGCCATGAGGAGCTGACAGACCGGGCGCGGGAGAACACTCAAATCAAGGTGCTGATGGAGCCCCGGCGGGGCGATATTCTGGATCGAAAAGGCAATCTCCTGGCCACCAGTGTCTTTGTCAAAACGGTGTGCGCCGACCCGGTGCTGATCGGTTCGCGCCAGACGGAGGTCGCCCGCGCGGTGGCGCCCCTTTTGGGGCTGGACGAAACCGAACTGGCGCAGCGGATCATGCCGCGCCTGCGCCAAAACGAAAAGGGGGCCTGGGTGACCAACCGCTACGTGGTGTTGAAACGAAAAGTGTCCTCGGAAACCTGGGAGAAGGTCCGCGTGGCGATGAAATCGCTGACATTCGGCGTGGACGAAAGCAGCCTGCCCAAATCCCAGCGCCGGTTTTACCAGACCCTGCGGGAAAAGGCCGTTTTTACTGATCCGCTGGACGACCAGTTGCGGGTGTATCCGGGCCAGACGCTGGCGGCGCATGTGCTGGGCTATGTGGGAATGACCGAGCGAGAGTTGAATGGCTCGCGCATCCTCGAGACCTCCGGCAAGGATGGGCTCGAGCTGACTCTGAACAGCAAGCTAAGCGGCGTGCGCGGGTGGCGGCTGACCGAAGCCGACCGGCAGCGGCGGGAAATCGTTTCGTTCCGCGACCAGGATGTCGAACCGCGAGACGGCCTGAACGTCGTGCTGACTCTGGATTCGGTCATTCAGCATATCGTGGAGTCGGCCCTGGCGGAAGCGATGGAGCGGCATGCGCCGGTGAGCGTGTCAGCCATCGTGGTCCGTCCGCGCACGGGGGAAATCCTGGCCATGGCGACCCTCCCGACGTTTGACCCGAACCGGCCGGGCGATGCTCCCGCCGAGGCGCGACGGAACCGCGTGATTACCGATGTAGTCGAGCCGGGCTCGACCTTCAAGGCCGTGGTGGTTTCAGGCGCGTTGAATGACGGCGTGGTGCGCCTGAGCGATGTTTTTGATTGCGAACACGGGCGGTTTTACTACGGGGGCCGTGCGCTGCACGACCATGATTCCTACGGTCTGTTGTCGGTGGCAAACATCATTGCCAAGTCCTCGAACATCGGGGCGGCCAAGATCGGCATCCGGATGGGGGAAAAGCGGGTGTATGACTACATCCTGGGGTTTGGTTTCGGCGTCCGCACCGGCATTCCACTCCCCGGCGAGGTGGGGGGCATTGTCCATCCGGTGAACAAGTGGAGCAAGGTGACAATTGCCCAGCTCCCGATGGGCCACGGGCTGGCGGTGACGCAACTGCAGATGACGATGGCGATTGCGGCGATCGCCAACGGCGGGTGGCTGATGCGGCCGATGCTGGTGGACCGGTTGGAGGACCCGGACCACCACGTGGTGGCCCGCTATTCACCGCAACGCGTGCGCCAGGTGATTAGTGAGGAAGCCGCGCGGACCATGATTGAGGCGCTCAAGCTGGTGGCCACGACCAATGGAACGGCGCCCAAGGCCGCGCTCGAACACTACACCGTCGCCGGGAAGACGGGCACCGCGCAGAAGGTGGTCAATGGGGTGTATGTCCGGGACAAGCATTATTCGTCATTCATTGGCTTTCTGCCTGCCGACAATCCCGAGCTTTGCATTTCCGTCAGCTTCGATGAGCCTTCCCGCCACGGCTATTATGGGGGCGTCGTGCCCGCGCCGGTGTTCCGGCAAATCGCCGAGCGGGCAGCCAACTACCTCAACATCCGCCCCGACCGCGGCGAGGAACTCACCGTTCCGAGCGAGCCGGTGTCGCTGGACGACCGGCCGGTGGGAACCGCTTCTGCACGCTCTCTGTAAAACAAACCTTAAACCCATATATGAGTCCAACCCCCCTGATTTCTCATCACCTCTTTGTGGCTGCCGCCGGCCACCAGGCCTCGGCGGCGCGTCCGAAAGCGCGGCCCGGCAAGGTCGCGCGTCCGGTCACCGCCGCGGTCATGACCGCCGCCTTGGAAGTCCTCGCGCCAGACGCGGGGCTTTCATTGCAGGGTGTTCGGCCCGCGCGAGTGGCATCCTGGGGCGGCAGGGCGTAAGGTATCCTTTGGAAGCCCTCCGCTTCCGGGGGGCCAGGGCGCGCGCATGGATAGTCGGCCACTAACCTTTCTTGTCTCGGCCTGCGGCGGCGAGCTGCGGGGGGGCTCGCCCGACGCGGCGGTGCAGCGGGTTTGCACCGACTCGCGGCAGGTGAGGGCGGGGGATGTTTTTTTTGCGTTGGCGGGCGAACGGTTTGACGGACATGAATTTGTCGCGGAGGCCGCCGCGCGGGGCGCCGTGGCGGTGGTGGTCAACCAGGGCCGGCCGGTGCCCGCGCCGGGCGGTTGCGCCTTGGTCGCGGTGGAAGACACGCGGCGGGCTCTGGGGCAACTGGCCGCGCGATATCGGCAGGATTTCCAAATCCCGGCCATTGCGGTGGGCGGCTCGAACGGCAAGACGACCACAAAGGACCTGATTGCCGCCGTGCTCGGGCAGCGGTTGCGCGTGGTCAGCAGCGAAGCCAGCTTCAACAACGACATCGGGGTCCCGCTGACGCTTCTGCGAATCGAGTCCGGCCACGAGGCGGCTGTGCTGGAAGTCGGAACCAATCATCCCGGCGAGCTGGCCCCTTTGGTGCGCATGATCCAGCCCACGCTGGGTGTGATCACGTCACTGGGCCGGGAGCATTTGGAGTTTTTTGGGGACCTCGCCGGCGTGGTGCGCGAGGAGGGCGTGCTTGCGGAAATGCTTCCGGAGAGCGGGAAGCTGTTTATTAACGGAGACAGTGAATGGGCGCGGGAAGTCATCGGCCGATGCCGGGCGACGGTCGTGCGAACGGGGTTTGCCGGGGCGAATGACTGGCGGGTGCGGGCCGCGCGGCTGGATCGCCAGGGCCTTACCTTCCGCGTGGAGGCGCCCGAGGCGGCCTTTGCGGGCGAGTACCGGATCAGCCTGCTGGGACGGCACCAGGCCGCCAACGCCCTGTTTGCGATCGCCTTGGGGGCGGAATTTGGCCTGGGCCGGCCGGAGATCGAACGCGGGCTGGCCGAATGCAGGCCGGCGCGCATGCGGCTGCAATTCTGGGAGCACAACGGGATTCGCGTGCTGGATGATGCTTACAACGCCAATGCAGACTCGATGCTGGCAGCCCTGCGCACCCTGCGGGAATTCCCGTGCCGCGGCCGGCGGGTGGCGGTCCTGGGGGACATGGCGGAGCTGGGAGCCCACAGCGAGACCGCGCATGAGGAGGTGGGGCGCTACGCCGCCGAGGCCGGTGTGGGACAACTTTTTGCGGTCGGGCGAATGGCGGCGGCGCTGGCCCGGGGCGCGCGGGCGGCGGGGTTGACCCGGGTTTTTGAATTTGCCGAAGTGGAGGCCGCCGGGGCCGCGGTGAAGAGTTTTGTGCGCGAGGGCGACCTGCTGCTGATCAAGGCGTCGCGGGCGACCCGGCTGGAGAGAATTGCGCAGTTGCTCCGCGGCCCCGAGGCGGCGCGAAAAAACTGAATGTTGTATTACCTGACCCAATCTTTTCTGGAATGGTCGGCGGACAAGCCGTGGGCCGACGAGGTGTCGGCGCTGCGGTTGTTCCGCTACATCACCTTCCGGAGCGCGGGCGCGGCGATGACCGCCCTGGTGCTGAGCTGGTGGCTGGGGCCCCGCGTTATTGCCTGGCTCAAACAGCTCAAGTTCGGCCAGGAGTACCGCGACAAGGCCGAGGAAGGAGGGGGGTTGAACGCGCGGGTCCTCAGCAAAAAGGGCACGCCGACGATGGGCGGCATTTTGATCATTCTCACCTTGAATTTCACGACGCTGCTTTGGGCGCAATGGAACACGCTGATCCAGCTTACGCTGCTGTCGGTGGTGGTGCTGACCGCGCTGGGGTTCTATGATGACTACGCCAAGATTATTCAACAGAGCGGGGGCGGCGCCCGTGCTTCCATCAAACTCTGGGTGCAGGCGGCGCTGGCGCTGTTTATCGGCCTTTATCTCTGGTATGTGCCCTGGACCAGCAAGCTCATCACGCAGGTCATGGTGCCCTTTTACAAATACCCGGTGCTTCAGGACGCCGCGGTTGCCGGGCTGATTTTGACTCTGCTGACCATCGTCGGGAGCTCCAACGCCGTGAATTTGACCGATGGGCTGGACGGGCTGGCCATTGGCTGCACCGTGATTGTCTCCTTTGTGTTTGTGGTGCTCACCTACCTTGCCGGCAACGTCAAAACCGCCGCCTATCTTCAGATTGACTATGTCCCTGGCGCGGGCGAACTGACGGTTTTCTGCGCGGCGCTGATCGGGGCGGGCCTCGGCTTTCTATGGTTCAATTGTCACCCGGCGCAGGTTTTCATGGGCGACACCGGTTCCCTGGCGATCGGCGGGGCGCTGGGCATTGTGGCGGTGGCGATTCACCAACCCCTGGTTTTGGTTATTGCCGGCGGCATTTTCGTCATCGAAGCCTTGTCGGTGATTGTTCAGACCGGCTGGTTTCGCTTCACCCGCTGGCGGTATGGGACCGGGCGGCGGGTCTTCTTGATGGCGCCGATTCACCATCACTTTGAGAAGAAAGGGTGGTATGAGTCCCAGGTGGTTACGCGTTTCTATATCTTGTGCGTGTTGTTCGCAGTCATGGCTTTGAGCACCTTGAAAATCCGCTGACCTGATGAACAAACCGAACGCAAAACGGCCGCGTCTTTTTACTCCTTGCCCCCGCTGGGCTTCGCTGTTAGAAGGAGTCATTGATGCGGCCCAAAAGGCCACCTGCGGCGATGGTGTCCGGCGGTTCCCTGCTCATTCGAGTCGAAACCAGTATCGAACCCACCAGAAACGCCGCGAAAGGCTTTGCCGCGGAGCAGAATCAATTAGTTGGGGTGTGCAACGGGCCCACCCCCATATAAATGACAGATTTGCGTTGTGCCCGGTTACGGTCCTGTGACCGGCCGGGAGGCAATGGATGTTACCAGATCAAAATAGTGAACGTTTAAAACGACAGCGCCAAAATGAATAATCCTCAAAATCCACTGATTCCCCAAGGCTCCCTCTTGGAGCAAAAAAACCAATCCCGCGCCCGCGTGAAAATCGCCGTATTTTTCGTGCTGGCGATTCACGGCATCGGGCTTATGGCCCTCCTGATGCAAGGGTGCCGGCGGGAGGAACCGAAGCCGGAGCCTCTCTTGAGTGACCTGGAACCGACGAATGCCGCGGTGATGCCGGCATTTGTTGAGCCCACCAACGTCGCGGTGGACACGATGCAGCCGGCCACCAGCGCTCCGCCGACAGCCCCGGTTTTACCCGAACCGACTGTGACGCCGGTGCTGCCACCCGCGCAAACGACCGAGTACAGCGTGCTCAAAGGCGACACCCTGAGTGGCATCGCCTCGAAGTTCGGGGTAACGGTCAAGGCTTTGCAGGAGGCCAACCCGGGAATCGAGCCGACGCGGTTGCAGATTGGCCAGAAGATTCAAGTGCCGCCCCCCAGTGCGGCGCCTGCCTCGACCCCGGCCACCGCGCCCGTTGTCACCGCTGCCAACGGCAGCCAGCTTTATACAGTCAAGTCGGGCGACACGCTCTCGAGCATTGCAAGCCGGTTTGGCACGACCGTGCGCGCGATTCGGTCGGCCAACAACCTGAAGACCGACCGGATATTGGTGGGGCAGAAGCTTAAGATTCCGGGAAAGGCAACGGCCGAGCCGGGCGCCGGCGCGACGCTTCCCAATCCCTAGCCAGCGCAGACCCGAAAGCACTGCTGGAGCGGTGAAACTGGCTGTAACCATGCTGGTGTTTTGCGTTGCCGCCCTGCTGGCGCTGGGGTGGGTGATGCTTTACAGCTCGAGCATGGTGCAGGTGGGGGCGCGTTATCTGGTGATGCAACTGGTTTGGGGCGCGCTGGGGGTGGCGTGCTGTGTGGCCGCAGCCGCGATGGACTACCGGTTGCTGAAGAAGCTGGCGCTTCCGCTCCTGGTGGTTGCGATTCTGCTTTTGGGACTGGTGCTGGCGCCCGGCATCGGCACCAAAGTCAACGGCGCGCGGCGGTGGTTTAGTGCCAGCGGCATTCGCTTTCAGCCTTCGGAATTTGCCAAACTGGCCGTGATCATTGCCCTGGCGTGGTATGGGGAACGATTCCAGAGGCAGATGAGCGATTGGAAGCGCGGGGTGGTAATTCCGGTGGCTGCGGTTGGTGTGGTGCTGGCGTTGATTTTTGTGGAGCCGGACCGTGGCACGACCATCCTGTTGGCGGCTTTGAGCGGCCTGATGTTGCTGGTCGCGGGCGCCCGGTGGCACCATTTTGTGCCGCCAGCGGTGCTGGGGGTCGCGGGACTGGCCATTTCCATTTGGCAGGACCCGATGCGTTTGAAACGCGTGCTGAGCTGGATGGCTCTGGAAGAAACCAAGGCCGACGCCGGCTATCAGGCCTATCAGGCCATGATTGCGCTGGGGGCGGGGGGCTGGACGGGCTTGGGACTGGGAAACGGGCGCCAGAAGTTCGGTTTTGTGCCCGAGCACCATACCGACTTTATTTTTTCGATCATCGGCGAGGAATTGGGGCTGATTGCCACGTTGCTGGTGGTGGTCGCGTTTGTCCTGATCGTCATTTGCGGGGTTTATATCGCCTGGAATTCCTCGGACACGTTCGGTTTGTTGCTGGGCTCAGGGGTTTCGTTCCTGGTCGGGCTGCAGGCATTTATCAACATTGGGGTGGTGACCAGCGCGCTGCCGAACAAAGGCCTGCCGCTTCCGTTCATCAGCTATGGCGGGTCCAACCTCGTGGTCATGTTGGCCGGCATCGGCCTGTTACTCAGTGTTGCCCGGCGCGCTCGCGCCCCCGAAGAAATCGCCCGCATCCGCGCCCGGCTCATCGAAGGGCGGGATGACAACCCATTCCGAGCCCGGCCGGAACTCCCCGAACCGGCCAAGGGGGTTTCATGAACACCGCGCACCAGGGCAGCTTCCGGTTCGTAATCGCGTGTGGCGGCACGGGCGGACACCTCTTCCCCGGCCTGGCTGTGGCGCGGGAACTGGTGGCGCGGGGCTGTGAGGTCCGGCTGTTGGTTTCGCCGAAGGAAGTGGACCGTGCCGCGGCCCGAACCGCCGCCTCCATTCCAGTCAGTGTCCTGCCGGCGGTTGGATTGGAGCGCGGCCGGCGGTGGGCTTTTGCGCGCGGATTCATCAAATCCTACCTGGCTGCCCGTTCGCTTTATCGTGCGGCCCCTCCGGATGCCGCCCTGGCCATGGGCGGGTTTACCAGCGCGCCGCCCCTGTTGGCGGCGCGGCGGCGCGGGGCGCGCATCTTCCTCCACGAGTCCAATACCATTCCCGGCCGCGCCAACCGGTGGCTGGCGCGGTGGGTGGACGAAGCCTTTGCCGGTTTTCCCGAAACGGCGGAACGCTTGCGGTGCCGCCGGGTGACGGTAACCGGCACCCCGGTGCGCGCGGAATTTGTCGCGCAGGCGGCCGGAGCGTGCCGGGCGGCCTTGGGTCTGAATCCGGAGCGCCCAACGCTGCTCATCATGGGGGGCAGCCAGGGCGCGTCGGCCATTAATCAATTGGTGACAAAGTTGCTGCCCTGGGGGGCCGGCGCCGCGCAGAACTGGCAATGGATTCACCTGACCGGCGCGGCCGACTTTCCCCTGGTCAAGCGGGCCTATGCCGAAGCGGGCGTTGACGCGGTGGTGGTTCCGTTTCTCGAGCGGATGGAACAGGCGCTGGGGGCGGCGACCGCCGCCGTCTCCCGCGCGGGAGCGTCCTCGTTGGCAGAACTGGCGGCCATGCGTGTCCCCGCGGTGCTGATTCCTTATCCGGCAGCCGCCGACAACCATCAGTTTTACAATGCCCGTGCCTTTGCCGCCACGGGCGCTGCGCGGCTCCTGCCCCAGGCGGACCTCACCCCGGAGGGGTTGCTGTGCGCGCTTCGTGAACTGGTCGAACAAGCTTCCGTTCGCGAGCCAATGCAGCAGGCATTGGCGCGGTGGCATTTTCCTCACGCCGCCCGGCAAATCGCCGAGCAGATGCTGGCGCGACTTGCGGGGGCGCCCGATTCCCGCGCGGCGGAAACGGCTGGGCCGGGGGCTCCCGCTCGGCCTGTCGCGGAGCCGCCATGGGCCGCTCCGAAACCCGAATTGCAGGCAAGGAGGGCTGCATGACATCAGCCGATCTCAAAACCGGGATCGTCCCAGCCACCACGGAAGCTCTGGCCGGTGAGTTGGCGCGGTTGCTCTCGCCGGCCGCGGTGGTCCGGGTGCGCGAACCCCTGGCAAAACGGACGACCCTGCGGGTGGGCGGGCCGGCCGATGTCTATGCCGAGCCGGGCGGCGAGGCGGACTTGCGGGTGATGGTTCGTTTTGCGGCAGAGCGGCGGTTGCCTTTACTGGTGCTGGGACGGGGCTCGAACCTGCTGGTGCGCGACGGCGGCTGGCGAGGCTTGGTGGTGAGTCTCGCGCACCCCTGCTTTTGTGCCATCGAACTCACCGAGGAGGGCGGGCGCCTGAGGTGTGGCGGCGGGGCGCGGCTCAAAGCCGTGGCGAATTTCGCAAAACAACACAGTCTGGGCGGGCTCGAGTTTCTCGAGGGCATCCCGGGCAGCCTGGGGGGGGCGCTGCGCATGAATGCAGGCGCGATGGGCTCGAGCATCTTTGACCGGGTCATCTCGGTTCGATTCATGGACTTGGCGGGAGTCACCGGCGAGTCGGCTCCCGGTCAACTGGGGGTCGGGTACCGTCACTGCCCGGGGTTGCGGGACCGGATCGTGCTTGACGCGGTGCTGCAGGGGGCGCCGGCGCCGCGGGAGGAAATCGAGGAGCGCATGAATCAGTACAACCGCAAACGGTGGAGCACGCAACCGGCGGCCCCGAGCGCCGGCTGCATGTTCAAGAACCCCGCCGGGATTCCCGCCGGCCGCCTGATTGAAGAACTGGGACTCAAGGGCACCCGCATCGGCGGAGCCCGGATTTCGCTCGAGCACGGGAATTTCATCGTCAACGAGGGCGGCGCCACCGCCCGGGATGTGTGCCGGCTCATCGAATTGATCCGCGAACGGGCGCGGGCGGAGCGCGGTGTTGAATTGGAGACTGAGGTGGAAATGGTGGGCAGCGATGAATAGGCCCCTGCACGTCACGGTGATGCGCGGCGGCCCGAGCGCCGAGCGCGAGGTTTCGCTTCGTTCGGGCGCGGCCGTGGCGCAGGCATTGCGGGAATGCGGCTATCGGGTCAGCGAGGTGGACCCGCAACCGGGCCGGTGGCGGCTCCCGCCGGAAACCGACGTGGTGTTTCTGGCCCTGCACGGCACCTACGGCGAGGATGGCGCCATCCAGCGGGAACTCGACGAGTTGGGGGTTGTGTACACCGGCTGTGACGCGGAGGCTAGTCGAATCGGGTTTGACAAACTACTGACCAAGCAGCGGCTGGTGGCGGCGGGCATCCCGACCCCGCGCTTCGCGTTGTTCGATTCCGCGCAGGCCGGCTGGCCGCCGGGGTGGCAGCCGCCCGTTGTGCTCAAGCCCGTATGCCAGGGCTCCAGCGTCGGGCTGCAGTTTGTGGACCGGGTGGCGGATTGGCCGCGGGCGCTCGCCGAAGCCCTGCGCCACGACACGCGGGTGTTGCTGGAGGAGCGCGTCAGCGGCCGGGAAGCCACGGTGGCCATTTTGGATGGCCGGCCGCTGCCGGTCGTCGAGGTCCGGCCCAAGACCGGGGTGTATGATTATCAAACCAAGTACACCAGTGGCAGCACCGATTATCTGTGCCCCGCCCCGTTCGCCCCGGAACTCACCGCCCGCATCCAGGACGCGGGACTGGGCGCGTTCCGGGCCATTGGGGGGCGCGACTATTCACGAGTGGACGTGATGGTGGACTCGTCGGGCGCGGTTTACGTGCTGGAGGTCAACACGCTTCCCGGGATGACGGAGACCAGTCTGCTGCCGAAAGCCGCGGCCGCGGCGGGAATCAGTTACACGACTTTGTGCCACCAGATGGTCCAACTGGCCTGGCGGCGCGCGCCCCGAAACCGGTTGAATAAATGAGACTTTACCCGCACCGCTTTTAGCATGGCCATGAGTTGGTTTCAGCGCAAACCCAGAAACCGGCGACTGCGCCGCGAGCACCTGCTGGACGTGAAGCTGCGCTCCAGCCAGGTCCGGGCGGCCCGCTTGCGGATGGCGGCGGTTGCCCTCGGCGTCGTGTTCGCGGCCGTGCTTTCCATCTACCTGTTTTGGCGGGCGGGCCAGCTCGCCCTGAACCGGCTCCTTTACACCAACCGATCTTTTGCCATCCAGACCATCGAGGTTGAAACCGACGGAATCATTGCTCCCGAGCAAATCCGGCGCTGGGCGCGGGTGAAGGCCGGTGACAACCTGCTGGCGCTGGACCTCGCCCGGGTCAAACGCGATCTCGAACTTGTCTCCCTGGTGCGGAGTGTCTCGATCGAGCGGATTCTGCCGCACACGCTGCGCATTCGGGTGGCGGAACGCGAGCCCATCGCGCAAGTCAATCTGCCCCGGCCCCGGCCGGGCGGGCCGGTGGAATTCGCGCCCTGTTTCCTCGATGAAGAGGGCGTGGTC
>JARKQH010000247.1 GCA_029974925.1 Verrucomicrobiota bacterium | reverse complement strand
GGCTCAATTAACTGTTTGGACATGGTGCAGGAGGCCGGATTAAAGTGGCGGGAGATTTTGGTACCGGAAATAGCAAACAGAACCCTGGCTCACCATGAAAAACTCCTCTCGCTGCTTATGCTACTTGATCACAGGCCTGCTCGGCTTGCGACTCGCCTGCGCCCCGGCCGATGCCGCCCCCAACCCCCAATCGCTCCCCATCGCCCCGGGCCCGTTCGCCGCGGACCTGACTTCCCTCAAACAATACCAGGTTCCGAAATGGTTCCGCGACGCCAAGTTCGGCATCTGGTCCCACTGGGGTCCCCAAGCCGTTCCCATGAACGGTGATTGGTACGCGCGCGGCATGTACGAAGAAGGCAACAAACATTACGCCTACCACCGCGAGCATTACGGTCATCCCTCGACCAACGGCTACAAGGACATCATCCCGTTGTGGAAGGCCGAAAAATGGGATCCTGACCGCCTGATGGCACTCTACAAGAAAGCCGGCGCGCGCTACTTCGTCTCGATGGCTTCGCACCATGACAACTTCTTTCTCTGGAACTCGCGCCTCCACCGCTGGAACTCGGTCAACATGGGACCGCACCGCGATGTGGTGGGCGACTGGCAAAAAGCGGCGCGCAAGCACGGCCTGAAGTTCGGCGTTTCTGAACACCTCGGCGCCAGCTTCACCTGGTTCCAGAGCAGCCATCGCGCGGATAAATCCGGTCCCCTGGCCGGCGTGCCTTACGATGGCGCCAATCCCCAGTATCAGGACCTCTACCACTTCCCCGCCGAGCCGGACGATACCGGTTGGTACAGCAAGAACCCGCGCTGGCAACGGATGTGGTTCGACCGCATCCGGGAGCTTGTTGATGGCTACCGGCCGGACCTGTTGTACACCGACGGCGGCGTCCCCTTTGGGAACGAGGTCGGGCTCAGCCTCATTGCCCACTACTACAACCAAAGCGCCGCCCGCAACCGCGGCCAACCCGCCGTCGTTTACACATGCAAACAGCGGTCCGAAGGCCGTTGGATCGAAGACCTCGAACGGGGGGTGATGCCCCGGATTAACCCGGATCCCTGGCAAACCGACACCTCCATCGGCGACTGGTATTACAACCGCAACTGGCGGTTCCGGCCGGTGAGCTGGACCATCCACATGCTGGCCGACATCGTGGCCAAGAACGGCAACCTCCTTCTCAACGTGGTCCAACGACCCGACGGCTCGCTTGACCCGCAGGTCGAGCAGGACCTTGCCGCGCTCGCCGCCTGGAACGCAATCAATGGCGAAGCCATCTTCGAGACCCGCCCCTGGAAAATCTACGGCGAAGGCCCCGTTCGCGCCAGAGGCGGCCATTTCAAGGAAGATTTCAACTACAGCGCGCGCGACATCCGGTTCACCACCAAAGGCAAAGTCCTCTACGCCATCGCCCTCGGCTGGCCCGAGGACGGCCAGTTGCTCGTCCGCTCTCTTGCCAAAGTGGAAAACGGCCCCGCCAACCGCATCACCAAGGTCACCTTGCTCGGCCACCGCGGCCGGCTGCAATGGACCCAAACGTCCGAGGGTCTGTCCGTCCGTCTGCCCGCCACCCGCCCTTGCGACCACGCGGTCACGCTCAAAATCCTTGGTCGCGACCTCGCCCCTGTTGAACATCCCGCCGTGGTCGAAGCTGTCCTCCCGGATGCCGGCGGCCGGCTCCGCTTGACTCCCGAGAAGGCCGACCTCCACGGCACCCAACTCAACCTTGAAGCTCAGGGCGGGCAACCGAACATCGGTTTCTGGGACCGCGCCGACGAATGGGCCGCCTGGAAAGTCCGTTTTCCTCAAGCCGGCACCTACCGCCTCACCGCCGTTTGTGCCGCCCTCGCAGAATCCGAATTCTTCGTCCAGGCCGGCACCCAGCGCCTGGCCGGCAAAGCCACTGCCACCGGCAGTTGGTCCGAGTTCCGTCCGCAGGAACTCGGCACTTTGCGCATCGAGGCCCCCGGAGAGGTCGAAGTCTCCATGCGGCCGCATTCGCCGGAGCGCTGGAAAGCCGTCAATCTCCGCGTCCTCGAAATCACCCCCATACCCTGAGGCTGTCATGACCCCCTCCAAGCTGGTCGCGGCTGCGCCCCTGCTGCTGGCTCTGCTGCACCCCCAGACCGTGCTTGCCGCCGATGTCAGGTCAGCGCCGCGCCTGGTCCTTTACGTTTCCAAACTCGGCGACAATTCCGACGGCCGATCCTGGGGCACGGCCTTCACCACCATTCAGGCCGCCCTGGACCGTGTGCCGGACGACCGCGGCGGCTGCCGTATCGTGATCCGGCCTGACACCTATATGGAGGCGAACCTCTTCCCCGCCTTCCGCGGGGCGGCTGGCGCCTACAACGAACTGATCGGCGACTGCGACGGCGGGCTGGGGTCGGGCACCCGCGGCCGGGTCATCATTGACTCCGGCGACCCTCAGAAGGGATTCAAGAGTTACGACTGGTGGGGACCCATTCGGGCCTACAAACGCGGCTGGTCGCAGGAACACCAGCAGGAAACCTTCTCCGCCATTGGCTGGGACCGATGGCATCTCCGGCACCTTTACGTCACCGGGGGCGACGGCGGGTTGTTTTTCGATCTCGTGGACGTCGCCGAACCCTTCTCGGTGGTCGTCGAGGACTGCGTCAGCATCGGACGGGCCTTCGGGGGCGGCGTGGCCAACGTCCTGTCAAGACCGGACGAGCCGAGCCTGTTCCGCCGCTGCCAATTGTGGTGTCTCGACTGGTGGGGCGACGCCGCCGGCGCGTATGTCCGCGCGGAACATTCGGAACCGCCCGATCACGCCGACGTCCGTTTCGAAGACTGCACCTTGGTCGGCCCGGACAACGCGCTTCAGGCCGGCAACCCTGGCTACACGGGCTTCACCCGCGTCCACCTTAAAAACTGCAACCTGATCAGCCTCAATTTCTCCCAGCCCCAGGGCAAACCCGGCACCGGCGTCATCTTCAGCACCATCGAGGGTCGCTTTCTCCACGTGGACCTTGAAGACTGCACCCTCATGGGCTGCAAAATCCTCGGCGCCGGCAAAGGCGAAATCAGCTACACCACCCGGGGCGACGTCAAAGCCTATGTGCAGTTCCAGCAGGGCGTGCCTCCCGGCATGCATCGGCTGGCCCATTGGCCCGCCGAGATCTTCGGCTCCATGCTCCCTCCCGCGCCCCCACCCGCCCCGCTCCGAGATCAACTCCGCGTCGAGGCGCCCGACCTCGGCCCCGTCTGTGAAGCCGCGCCCCTGCTCTGGCAAAAACAACCAGCCGTCCTCCTGTGCATCCGCCCTCCCTCCGGCGGCCAGGCGCGGGATTACTACTTGAAACTCACCGACCCAACCGGGGCCGAACTCGCCCGCTTTGCCGAGGGCTATGGGCTGGCCTGCGCCTTCGTCCACCAGGACATGTTCCATGCCTTCGCCTCCCGATTCGAAGACGGAACCTGGCATGACGTCACGCACTTTGCGTCTCGCGACTTGAAATCGTGGAGCCGCGAAATCGTAATCCGTCAGAAGGACGAACACCTCTTCAACAGCTCCGTCTGCGCCGACGCCGAGGGCTTTATCATGGCTTACGAATCCGACGACTCCCGGTACACCCCCTTCACCATTAAGTTTGCCCGCTCCAAGGACCTCCAAACCTGGATCCCCATGCCCGGAGTGGTTTTTGGCGGCGACCGTTACGCCGCCTGCCCCTGCATCCGCTTCGTCAACGGCCACTATTACCTCCTCTACCTCGAACACCGTAAACCCCGCTGGTTCTTTGAGACTTGCCTCGCCCGCTCCCGCGACCTCAAAACCTGGGAACTCAGCCCCGCCAACCCCGTCCTGTCCCCCGGCGCCCGCGACGGCATCAATGCCTCCGACCCCGACCTCTTCGAGTGGAACGGCACCACGGTCCTCTACTACAGCGTCGGCGACCAACTCACCTGGTCCAAACTCAAACGCGCCACTCACCCCACTCCCTTGGATCAATTCCTCTCGACTTGGTTTCGCTGAATTCGTCTTGCGGAGCGGGGCGCGGCGCCGGAGAGGAACCGATGGGAGGATCGGGTAAGGAGGCAAGGGTTAGAACCTCACCGTCCTTCCATACCACCGGACGTACGGTTCCGTATCACGGCGGTTCATGAAGACCGCTGCTCGCGCAGCGTCGTTCACCAGCGCACCTCGTCCAGCAACGAGATAAGTCCCATTCGCCGGAAGTAGGCGGTCGGAAGGGTCGCATGCAGGTGCGATGCGCCCGAGTTCCACCCCGGGCCACGGCCTGCACGGCCTTGAGCAGGCGCCCTCGCTCGAGATTCTCTCGATGAGGTCGGGTTGTTGGGGGCCGGTTTGCTCCTTGCGTCCCGGAAAGTTTGACCCGCTGGCCGGCGCCTTCCCGGGCTTCCGGCCCTGGACTTTGAATCTTGGTGCCTTCTCATCCGCTGCGGCTGCCTCGTATGTGGTTTCTGTTCGTCGGGCCAGCGTTTTGCTTACAGCTTCCTTCGGATTCGGCCTTGCGACCAACACCCTTGCTGTTCGGCTAGCACTTCCCCTTGCCGGGTGTGCATTGGACTCTTACCAACCAGTCAGTGCGCCCTGCCGGGCGCACATAGCAAACGAGCCGTCCCGGGATGCGGGACGGCTCGTGCGGGGACGGGGTTAAGAGTTAGCGGCGTTTGGCCGCGGACTTGGACGCTTTCCGGGCAGCTTCTTCCTCGAGCGCAGCCTGGGCGGCAGCCAGCCGGGCCACGGGCACGCG
>JARKQH010000239.1 GCA_029974925.1 Verrucomicrobiota bacterium | reverse complement strand
ACGCAGCCGGATGAGGATTTGTTCCTTCGTTTCTTTGCTCATATCGCTGTGCATGTCGGGTAACACTGACTTTTGGCACAACGACCTATTCACCGGAATCGGTCACCCCCTCCCGGGTAACAATCTTTTTGGCGCAGAACGCCCATGCGCGATAATGGGGATTGGGCTTGTGGAGAGTGAGGACGCCGCTTAGAGTGGTTCCGGCTGGAACAGCGAAGTATTGCATGATCGAACTGATACAGTTTCCTTGGAGTCCCTTTTGCATTGTCCAACGGGAAATACTGAGGTTTGCGGGGGTGCCATTCAAGGTGACCAATATCCCGCCGGATGACCGGAGCCTGGTGTGGCGGCTGACGCGGCAGCGCTATTACGGGGTGCCCATTCTCCGGGAGGGGCGGACGGTGGTGTTTGAGGTGAGCGAGGACTCACAGGTTGAGGCAAAGTATTTGGATACGAAATTCAAGCTGGGGTTGTTCCCCTGGCGTTTGGAGGGCGTGCAAAGCATCCTGTGGCGGTATATTGAGAATGAGATTGAGGGGCTGACGTTTCGTCTGAACGACATTTACTGGCGCGAATTCGTGCCGCCGTCCCAGCAGTTGGCCTTCCTGCGACACAAGGAACGCAAGTTTGGCCGGGGTTGCCTGGAGGCGTGGGCGGCGCAGCGGCAGACCTTGCTGGGTCAGTTGACGGAGAAGTTGCTGCCCTTCGAGGAGATGCTGCTGGGGCAGCCCTACCTGTTGGATTCCCGGCCGCGTTTTGTGGACTTTGATTTGTACGGGATGCTCGGGAATTTCCTGTTCTCGGGCTATTACCGTTTGCCGGCGGCGCACAGCCGTCTGAAGGCATGGCATGCGCGGATGAGCCGCGCCCAGCTCCGTTCTTTCGCCCGTGAAGAAGAATTACATCCTTGATACGAATGTTCTGCTCCACGACCCCAATTCGCTGCTCAGCTTCAAGGACAACAACGTCCTGCTGCCCATCGAGGTCCTGGAGGAAATTGACCGATTCAAACGGGAATCCAGCGAACTGGGCCAGAATGCGCGCTCAGTCTCCCGCATGTTGGACGGCTTTCGCGGCGCGGGCCGGTTGAGCGAGGGGGTGCCGCTGCCCAACGGGGGGCAGTTGCGCATCGTGGTCCAAAAAGGCGGGGCGGCGCAGCGCAACGGCCGGAGCGGGTTTGGCGCCGACTCGGTGGACAACCGGATTCTGTCGCTGGCCGCGGCCATCAAGAAGGCGCAGCCGAAAAACCAGACCATTCTCGTCAGCAAGGACATCAACCTGCGAATCAAGGCCGATGCCCTGGGCTTGCTGGCCGAGGACTACGAGACGGGCCGGGTGCTGATCACCGATCTTTACACCGGGATGATTGAAATCAGCGTCAGTCCGGAAAAAATGGCGGCATTCCGGGCCAACGGCGAGCTGGAGTTGAACGGCGGCACGCAGTACTTCCCCAATGAGTATTGCACGCTCATGGATGAAACCAACCCCAAGCGGACGGCCTTGACCAAAGTGGACGCCAGCGGAACGCGGCTGATCCCGATCGTGGATTGCCGGGAGGGGATTTGGGGCATTCGCCCGCGCAATCGCGAGCAGCATTTTGCTTTCGACGCGCTGCTGGACGACCGGGTCAAGCTGGTCACCCTCATGGGCAAAGCCGGCACGGGGAAAACCCTGCTCGCCATGGCCGCAGGACTCAAGCGGACGGTCCTGGACCGCGAGTTTCGCCGGCTGGTGGTGGCCCGCCCCACCATTTCCATGGGCAAGGAACTGGGCTTTCTGCCCGGCTCGCTGGAGGAAAAGCTGGCGCCATGGATGCAGCCCATTCATGACGCCCTGGAGATGCTCAGCGATTTGAACATGGGCCACGAGCACCGGCGCAGCGGCGACCTCATGCGCTCCGGCAGCATTGTCGTCGAGGCCTTGAGCTACATCCGGGGCCGGAGCATCGCCAACCAGTTCATGATTATTGACGAGGCGCAAAACCTGACCCCGCTCGAAGCCAAAACCATCATCACCCGCGTGGGCAATGGCACCAAGGTCGTTTTCACGGGCGACCCCTATCAGATTGACAATCCGTATGTGGATTCTTCCTCGAACGGTTTTAATTACATCGTGAGCCGCTTTCGTGACCAGGCCGTGGCCGCCCATATCGAACTTCAAAAAGGCGAGCGCTCCGAGCTGGCCGAACTGGCCGCCAACATCCTGTAAGCGCAACGACGGCGGGTGCGATCAGTGTGACCGTGGCATCTTCGCGATGTGTCTGCCAATGGCGGAAGCGGAGATTCATTCACGGAACGCTCAGGCCACCCCGCTCCTCAGGCAACGGTCTCACCCGCGAGCGGCTTGTGTCGTTTCCTTTTCCGTACACTCTGCCATATTCCCCGGGTGCATTGCCGATTCATTTGTGTGACCGGCTCCGACACGGGGGCTGGCAAAACCGTGGTGGCGAGCCTGGTGACACGGTTCCTGCGGGCGCAAGGCCATGCGGTCGCCGCTCTCAAACCGGTTTGTTCCGGCGGCAGGGAAGACGCGGTCCGGCTGTGGGAAGCCGCGGGGAAAGTGCTGTCCTTGGACCAGGTCAATCCCTGGCATTTCCGCGCGCCGGTCGCCCCGGCGCTGGCGGCGCGGGAGTCCGCGCAAAGACTCGAGTGGCACAACTTGGTGGACCATATCCGCCGGACCAGCCGGGGCTTCAAAATCGTCATCGTGGAAGGCGCGGGCGGCCTGCTGAGCCCCATGACGGACCGAAATGACGGCCGTGACCTCATCGCGGCGTTGCGGGCTTCGGTTATTGTGGTTGTGCCCAATCGCTTGGGCGCGGTGAATCAAGCCAGATTGGTCTTGGACGCCTTGCCCGCCACGGCGGTTCGGCGCACCGTCGTTGTGTTGACCGCGCCGCCCGTCAACGACCTCGCGACACGCACCAATGCCGCCCTCTTTGGCACCTTTTTCTCACGCGAACGAATCAGTGAATTGCCACGTCTTGGAGAACCTTTTCCCAAGCGAATCCCCCTCCGGCTGCGAAAACTCCTGCGGCATTTGCTCGAACCAATCGTTCCCGCATAGTCCACCGTCCCCCTGGCTGGGACGGGGGATCCTGCGGCTCGGTCACCCTGAGGACACGGGCCCGGCGCCGGCATTCCCGTTCTCAGGCCGGCTGGTTATTCCAGCGAGCGTTACCTGTGCTATCACGCCGCGCAGTGGCTGGCCCGCCAACCCGCCCGCGGGTGCCGCAAACATTGCGCTGCCGGGTGTTTAATGCCAATTTAAAGCCGCTACATGATGTTCCAGTCCTACTTTAGCCGCGGCGTGGCGCTGGGGGGGGTGTTGTGCGCCCTGTCTGGTCATTCCGGTCAAGTCATCGAGAGTGATATCTGTGTGTACGGCGCGACGTCGGGAGGAGTGGCGGCGGCGGTGGCGGCCGCGCGGCTCGGGAAATCCGTAGCCTTGCTTTCCGAAAACCACCACGTGGGGGGAATGACGGCCAGTGGCTTGGGGGTCACGGACATCGGTCCCGGCAACAACACGGCCTACGTGGGCGGGATTGCCCGCGAGTTTTACCGTCGGGTGGGCCAACAATACGGGAGCACCAACCTGGTGATCTGGTTCGAGCCGCATGTGGCGGAGACCGTTTTCCGTGAAATGCTTCAGGAAACCTCCGTGGCGCTGTACACCAACCAGTTGATTGCGTCGGCCAGCCGGGACGGTCAGCGGCTCACCGCCCTTGTGACGGAGGACGGTTCGGTGTACCGCGCCAAAATGTATATTGACACCAGCTACGAGGGGGACCTGATGGCCGCCGCGGGGGTGACGTTCACGGTGGGACGCGAAGGCACCAACGTTTACGGAGAGTCCCTGGCGGGCATTCGTCCCCTGGGTGGCTCCTACAATTATGATCCGTACGTGGTGCCGGGCAACCCGGCCAGCGGGCTGCTGCCATTCGTCCAGGCTCCCTCCGGGGGCAACGTGGGTGACGGCGACCATCGTCTGCAGGCCTATAATTTCCGCCTTTGCCTGACCCAGAATGCCACAAACAAGATTCCGATCGCGCCTCCGCCCGGCTATTCCGAGGCGCGCTACGAGTTGTTCCGCCGCTACATCAACGCGCGCATCGCGCAGGACGGGTCGGTTGCGCTTGGCAACCTGATTCACATTCAGACCCTCATTCCCAACGGAAAGACGGACATCAACGCGAACGGCGAGTTGTCAACCGATTACGTTGGCTACAATTACTCCTGGGCAACCAACACTCACGCCGGGCGCGCCCTGCTGCGCCAGGAGCACGAGCATTACCTTCGCGGCCTGTTCCATTTCCTTGCCACCAGCACCAACCTGCCCGGCAGTCTTCGCAGTGAAGCCCAATCCTGGGGCCTGGCCAAGGACGAATTCCAGGATACAGGCGGGTGGCCGTGGCAAATCTATGTCCGCGAAGCGCGACGGATGGTGAGTGACTATGTCATGATCCAGCACAATGCCGAAGGCCGGCGGGTGGCGCCGGACCCCATCGCGCTGGCGCGTTACAACATTGATTCGCACGGCGTTCAACGCCTTCCCTCGGGCAGCTCCACCCGTTGGGAGGGCAGCATCGGCTCCACGCCCCCTTACCCCTACGGCATCAGTTACCGTTCGATCATCCCGCGAGCGGGCGAGTGCCAGAACCTTTTTGTGACTTTTGCGCTTTCGGCCAGCCATGTGGGCTTTGCCTCCGTGCGCATGGAACCGGTGTTTATGATGACCAGCCAAAGCGCAGCCACAGCCGCCGCCTTCGCCCAGGATGACGAGGTGCCGGCGCAACAAGTGGACTACGCAAAACTCGCGGCCCAACTGCGCGCAGATGGGCAGTTGCTGACGTGGGATTCTCCCGCCGCTTCGACCAACGGCATTGTTCTCGACCAGGGCGGCCCGGGCACCACCTCGGCTGGCACATGGAGCGTTGGCGCCAACGCGGGGGGCTGGAACGGGGATTACTGGCACGATCAGGCCTCCGGTAAAGGCAGCAAGTGGGTTCAATACACCCCGAACCTCCCCACCAATGGGACCTACGAGGTCTATTTGTGGTGGGTCGAGGCTTCGAACCGGGCCACGAACGCGCCGGTGGACGTCATCCACGCCGCCGGCACCAACCGCTTCCTGGTCAACCAGCGCCTCCCCAGCGGGGGATGGTACAAACTGCTGGCCACCAATTTCAACGCCGGCACCAACGGCTGTGTTATCATCCGTAACGACAACACCACCGGCAATTATGTCGTTGCCGACGCGGTCCGATTCCAGCCTGTGGGCGACATCGCCCTCCCCCCCGCACCCCCCGTCATTGAGGTGGTTGCCAGCGACGCGGTCGCCGGCGAATTTGGCCCGAATCCGGGCCGGTTCACCTTCGTACGCCGGGGCGACATGGGTGTCACGGTGCCGATCAGTTACGCGCTTGCCGGTACCGCCTCCAACGGCGTGGACTACGGGGTCAGTCCGGCCATCCTTTCGCTGGCAGCCGGCGCCCTGGCCACCAATCTGGTCATCACCCCCTTGCTGGATAGTGCGGCGGAAGGGGATGAAACCATCACATTAACTCTGCTGCCTTCCCCGCATTATTCCCGGTCCAGTCTCACCAACGCCACCATCACCCTGCGCGACCGGCCCCTGGACGGCTGGCGCAAGATCAATTTTACCGGGGAAGAGTTGGGCCAGGCTGACGTGAGCGGCGATTCGGCCGATCCAGACAACGATCGTCTGCCGAATCTACTGGAGTATGCCCTGGGCCTGCCGCCAAAGTCCGCCGACGCCGCCGACCGGCCTTGGCCTCGCCTCGAGGCCGGCCATTTGCTGCTCACCTACACACGCGCCAAGGCCGCCACCGACATCAGTCTCAACCTGGACTACTCGACGAACCTTGCCTTCTGGGAGGATGCCACGGGCCTGGTTGAACCAGTGGCCACCCTTGACGAGGGCGACCGGCAGCGCATCACCGTCCGCTTGGCGGCGCCGGCCAACAGCCAGGCGGCAGCCTGGCTGCGGTTGCGGGCCTCCCGGCTTGCCCCGGCGCCATGAGTTCATCGGAACACCTCATTCATAAAATTAGTTCTTGGCAAATCGCTTCCAGGATGATTGAAGAATCTGCGATTCAGGAATAACTTTTAATTGGAAAAAGATCGCCCAATGTCGGGTCGGAGCTCAAATCAAACGTCGGCAACCCGCGCCCACGCCTCCGCCCACCGGGGTCGAAGGGCGCGCCCAACCCTCCGTGAATTATTATGCCTATGAACACACCTGCCGGACTCGATCGTTGTTTGGCCTTCATCAACTGCCAGATTTCCCCGCCGAAATCGCCGACCGTCGGCTACCGGAACGGGGAAGACCGCCTGGCCGTAACCATTTCGCGCCAGGCCGGCTCGGGCGCTCACGCTGTGGCCGAAAAGCTGGCGGACTATCTCCAGGCACATGCCCCCAATCCGGCGTGTCCGTGGGCGGTATTTGACCGCAACCTGGTCGAAAAAGTGCTTGAGGACCACAAGCTGCCGTCGCACCTGGCCAAATTCATGCCCGAGGACCGCATCTCGGAAGTGGCCGACACGATGGATGAGTTGTTTGGGTTGCACCCGTCGTCCTGGACGCTGGTGCACAAGACCGCCGAGACGATCCTGCAACTGGCGCAACTGGGCAATGTCATTATTATCGGCCGGGGCGCCAATGTGATCACCAGCAACCTGGATTACGTGTTCCATGTCCGCCTGGTCGGTTCGCTGGAAAAGCGCATCCGGCACGTTCAGGAAATGCGCCAGGTCAGCGCCAAGGAAGCCGCGGCGCTGATCGAAAAAGAGGACCTGGGCCGGCGGCGGTTCCTGAAGAAATACTTCAACAAAGACATTGATGACCCGCTGCTGTATCACCTGACGATCAATACCGACCTGGTTTCCTACGACAATGCAGCCCGGCTGATCGGCCAGGCCGTCTTGCTGCGGCGGTCCGCCCCCGCCGCTGCCATCCGGTAGTGTCGCGTTCTACGCGCCGCCACTTCCGGCCCCGGCCCCGCGCAAGCCGAAGACGTTTGCTTTGGAGTTTCGTGCTGGCGACAGGGGTGGCCGGGGTTTGCTGGTATTGGTTGAGCCCCGGCACCTCAACGCGTCCGGAACCCCGAG
>JARKQH010000144.1 GCA_029974925.1 Verrucomicrobiota bacterium | reverse complement strand
GGTGGCGGCATTGGCCTAGTTGTGGAGGCCGAACTCCGCGGATACAACGAGTCCAGAAATGAAAGCATTGCGATGGTTTGTGTTGGGGCTGTTGGCGGCGGTTGGCGGCTGGCTCTACCTGTCCAACCAGCAACTGGCGCGCGAACTCGCCGCGCTGCGCGCCGAAAACCAGCAGTTGCAGCAGGCCCGGGCCGCGGCGGAGGAGGCGGCGGCGTCCGCCACGCAGGCGCAGAGCGATGAGCTGGAGCGGCTGCGGCGGGACAACCAGGAGCTGTTGAAACTGCGGAACGAGGTGCGGCTGTTGCGGGAAGACAAGCAGACGCTGACCCGCCAGGTGCAAACCGTGCAAGCCCAGGCCCAGGATGCCCAGGCGCAAGTCCAAAGCGCCCAGGCGCAATTGCAGGCGCTGCAAGCTCCGGCCGCCGGCACGGCAACGGCGCCTTCCCAGGTGCGGGGCCTCTTCACCCAAGCGCAGTTGACGGTCCTGCAGCAACGCGGGGTCACGATGGACGCCAACGCGGCGATGATGGCCTGTCTCAACAATCTTCGTTCCCTGGACGGCGCGATTCAGCAATGGGCGCTGCAGAATCAGAAGCCGCCGGGGACGGTGGTCACCCTGAACGACCTGGCTCCCTACCTGCGCAACCAAACACCGGCGTGTCCCGCCGGCGGAACCTACAATTTGAATACGGTGGGAACCAAACCGGCGTGCACCCTGCCCGGCCACGTATTGCCTCAATAAGCGCGCGGCCGGTTTGACTCCGCCCCGTCGGGCGGAGGCCGGCCGGCGGAACGAAAGCAAGCAGACTGTTATGAAAAATGTTTTGATCCTTGTGTTGGCGCTGGGCCTGGCCGCCCTGGGGGCGCTTTACTACAACCACACGCGGCAGGTGGCGCAAAAGGAGGCGCAGCTCGCCGCCATCCAGGCCGAGGCCGAGGCCAAGGCCCAACAATTGGCCGAGGCCGAGGCGGCCAAAGCCCGGGCCGACCATCAACAGGAGCAGTTGCTGCGGCTGACCGAGCAGATGGGCAGCGAACTGAGGGCGCAGCAGGCCGCGCGCAGCAACGCCGCGGCGCGGACCGAGGCCGGCGCGGACGCCGGGCTGGAGGCGGGGCCGGCCGCGGAGAAGAAGGGCGGGTTCGGGGAGATGCTGGCCAGCATGATGAATGATCCCGACGTCAAGAAAATGATCCAGGAGCAGCAGCGGGCGATGATCGAACCGCTGTACGGCCCGCTGATCAAGCAGATGAACCTGAGCCCGGAAGAAGCCGACGCGTTCAAGAAGCTGCTTTCGGACAACATGACCAAAAGCACCGAGCAGGCCACGTCGCTGTTCGCCGGCGGCTCGAGCACCAACCGCCAGGAGCTGGTCGCCAGCCTGACCGCGCAACAAAAAGCCTTCGACGACGAGGTGAAAGCCCTGCTGGGCGACACCCGCTATCAGCAATACAAGGATTATCAGACCACCCTGGGCGAGCGCGCCCAGCTCAGCGCCTTCCGCCAGCAAAACGCCTTCAGCGGCACCCCGTTGACGGACACGCAGACCGAACAACTGCTCGGCCTGATGAACGAGGAGAAGAAGCGCGCGGCGGCCGAGGGCATGCCGCAAATGGGAGGCGGGGGCCAGGACGCGGCCAACCTGGAGGCGATGTTGTCGGAGGACAAGACCCGGCAGATGCTCGAATCGCAGGAACTGGTCAATCAGCGTGTGTACGAGCGCGCCGCGGAGGTGCTGGCGCCGGAGCAGCTCGAGGCCTTTGGGCGGTTCCAGACCAATCAACTGCAGATGATGAAGATGGGCATGAGCATGGCGCGCAAGCTCATGGCGCCGGACAAGACCTCGCCGGCGGATCAGGCGCGGTAGCGCAGCCCGGTCGCCTCATGACCTCCCCGGCGGCCAGCAGCGTGCCCGCCCAGCGGCTCATGTCGCTGGACGTGTTCCGCGGCGCGACCATCGCCGCGATGATGCTCGTCAACAACCCCGGAAACTGGGGGGCGGTTTACCCGCAGCTCCTCCACGCGCCCTGGCACGGCTGGACCTTCACGGACCTGGTGTTCCCGTTCTTTCTGTGGATCGTCGGGGTGGCGATTCCGCTTTCGGTGGCGCGCCGGCTGGAACAGGGGCAAAGCCGCCGCGAGCTCTTCGGGCATGCGGCGCGGCGCGCGCTGATTCTGTTCGGCCTGGGCCTGTTCCTGAACAGCTTTTCCTATTTTCTGCATGGCGACCTGTGGCGCGATTTTCCCGGCTGGCTCCACGACTACGCCACCTCGGTGCGCATCCCGGGCGTGCTGCAACGCATCGCCGTCTGTTACCTGGCGGCCACGGCGGTCTTCCTGTTGACCGGCCTTCGCGGCCAGGTCCTCGCGACGGTTTTGTGCCTGGCGGGGTACTGGGCGCTGATGATGCTCGTGCCCGTGCCCGGTTACGGGGCGGGCGTGCTGGAAAAGCAAGGCAACCTCTCGCAATACCTGGACAATCTTATTCTGAACGGCCCGGTCATCGGCACCCACGTCTGGAAAACCGCCGGCACCTGGGACCCGGAGGGCATCCTCAGCACCCTGCCCGCCATCGCCTCGTGCCTGTTTGGCGTGCTCACCGGACATCTGCTGCGGTCGAAGCTGATTCCCGAGGCCAAGACCTCGTGGATGTTCGTCGGCGGGTGTGGTCTGCTGCTGGCGGGGCAGATTTGGGACGCCTGGCTGCCCATCAACAAGAATCTCTGGACCAGCTCCTACGCGGTGTTCATGGCCGGCATGGCGCTCCTGTGCTTTGGCGTCTGCTACTGGCTGGTGGATGTGCAGGGCTGGCGCCGCTGGGCCCAGCCCTTTGCGATTTACGGCATGAACGCCATCACCGTCTTCGTCCTGGCCGGCGTCTTGGGCCGTCTCTCGCTGGAAATCAAGGTCAGCGGCGCCGGGGACAAACCGCTCGCGCTCAAAACCTGGTTGTTCAACGGCCTGTTTGGCTGGGTGCCCGACCCCAAAATCGCGTCGCTCCTCTGGGCCATCCTCTACGTGCTGATGCTCTACGCCATCGCTTACGCCATGTACCGCCGCAAATGGTTCATCAAGTTCTAGGCATTCCGCGCGCAGGATTGCGGCGGGATTGGATTGGGTTGAACGGAAGGAGGACTCAGCGCCGTAGTGCACCGGAGGTCAGCCATGAATCAATCCTGGAACAATCGCGTGTGCGCCCTTGACTCATCCAGCGGCTTTGCTACATTACGGTGGCTGCTGGGAACGAACGATTTTATTTACTCCCCGCTCGACACGCCGGAAACGGCCTCGGGCGGGGTTATTCTTTGCCTGAATTATGTTTCCTGAGCCTGCCCTCAAACGCACGGTCGCTTTCGTGGACGGCCAAAACCTGTTTTACGCCGTCCGTAACGCCTTTGGCCACACCTACCCCAATTACGATGTCAGCGCGCTTGCCGCCGCCGTCTGCCGGAGGCAAAACTGGCATCTCACCCAGGTCCGCTTCTACACCGGCATCCCCGATGTGGCCGATGATGCCAAATGGAACCATTTCTGGACCGCCAAACTCGCCCAAATGGGGCGCCAGGGTGTGTATGTTTTTTCTCGCGCCCTGCGTTACCGGAATCAAACGGTCCAACTCCCCAATGGCCAAACCCACACTTTTCTCGTCGGGCAGGAAAAAGGGGTGGATGTTCGCCTCGCCCTGGACATCCTCAGCCTCGCTTACCAGAAGGCCTACGACGTGGCTCTGATTTTCAGCCAGGACCAGGATTTGTCCGAGGTTGCCGATGAAATCCGCCGGGTTGGCGCGCAGCAAATTCGCTGGCTCAAAGCCGCCTGCGCGTTTCCTTACAGCCCGGCAAGCCAGAATCGCCGCGGCATCAACGGCACCGACTGGATCAAGATTGACCGCGCCACCTACGACGCCTGCCTCGATCCCCGCGACTACCGACCAAAGCAGAAAACGCCATGACCCCTTTAACCATCAGCAACCCAGCCGTCCGCCACCACGGCCGCCGGGAGCCCCGACCCGACCCGCGCCGGCGGCGCCGGGTTCCTTGAGCCGCCCTTTCAGGGCTGGGTGGCTTGCGGCCCGTTTACCCGGGGCGTTGCCCCGGGCTGGTATAATTCGCCCCGTTGGGGCTGCGGTCGGCGTCGCCGGGTTGGCGCCTGCCTGAAGGGCAGGTCCATACCAGCCCAGGGCAAAGCGCAGCGACGCCCTGGGTCTGCCATCCCCCAAACCGTACAAGCCCTGAAGGGGCGTAACAACCTCGCGCGCCGGCGGCGC
>JARKQH010000091.1 GCA_029974925.1 Verrucomicrobiota bacterium | reverse complement strand
AAACACAAGCCCCTGGTGGATGCCATCTTACAATGGCCGAAAGCAACTCCGCCGAAGTTGGAAACCGCCACCCTCCTTACCCCGCAGGTCACATGAGATTCAAATCAAAATCCCACTCTAACTTAGGTTTTCGGGTTGAAGATGGGTTGGGGAATGGGCACAGGGGGAAGTCCCGAACTGATGACGGGCGTTGTGGGGGCGCGGAAGGTGTGGAGACGGGACGTCTCGAGCCCCGAGATGATTGAAGGTCTGGATGGGGGCTGGGACGTCTCGTCCCAGGGGGTGTTGGTTTCGAAGGCGTGGGAGGTGTGGAGACGAGACGTCTCGAGGCCCGAGGTGATTGAGAGTCTGGATAGGGGCTGGGACGTCTCGTCCCAGAAGGTCTTCGGTTGCGAGGGCGGGCGAGGGATTGGGTAGGGACCTGTTCCACCAGGTCCCTGATGTTTAGGAGAAGAACGGGGACGCGGTGAAACGCGTCCCTACCAATCCGGGGGAGGGAGGACCGTATGACGGCGACGGGACGTCGCCGCCCCGAGAGGGTTTGCTGGTTTCGGGGGGGGTGGGCCGGCACGAATGTGATGGCGAGAATGTGATTGCGCCATTCCGCTTGATGCTCTAGGCTGCGAGTGTGGTGCGAGTGGTGACAACGACGACGACGATTTAGCGTTTCTCCCCCGCCGGGAGGAACGCCAACGCCTCAGCATGCCCGTGCGAGGCGTTTTTGTTTACCCCTGATTTTCTTATGGAACAGCAACCGCAAAATCAAGCCGAGCGCAAGACCCTCGATGATCGGAACCGCATGTCGGAGCTGGAGCGGCTGCGGCACTCGTGCGCGCACGTCATGGCCACCGCCATCCTCCGGCTGTGGCCCGAAGCCCAGTTCGCGGCCGGGCCGCCCGTCGAAAACGGCTTCTATTACGATGTGGACCTTCCGCACCGGATTTCGCCGGAGGATTTCCCGCGCATCGAAGAGGAGATGAGGAAGGAAATCAAGGCGAACCACGTTTTCGAGAAGATCGTGGTCACCCGCGAGCAGGCCATCCGGGACGCGCAAAGCGGCCGGCTGGGGGCCTTGAGCGAGCGGCCGGGCCACCCCAGCAAATTCAAGCTCGGGAACCTCGAGGACATCCCGGAAGGCGAGCCCATCTCCTACTACCGCAACGGAGACTTCATTGACCTGTGCGCCGGGCCGCATGTGATGCGCACCGGCAACATAGGCGCGTTCAAACTCACCAGCGTGGCCAGCGCCTATTACAAAGGCGACGAACGCAACCCCCAGCTTCAGCGCATCTACGGCACGGCCTTCAAAACCAAGGCCGAGCTCGAGGAGTACTTCCGGATGCTCGAGGAGGCGAAAAAACGCGACCACCGCAAGCTTGGCGCCGAGATGGGTTTGTTCGTGATTGACACCGAGTATGTCGGCCCCGGCATGCCCCTCTGGCTCCCGAACGGCGCCGCCCTGGCCGAGGAACTCGAGCAACTGGCCAAGGAAACCGAGTTCGCCGCCGGGTACGTCCGCGTGCGCACCCCCCATCTGGCGCGCGAAAAAATGTACACCACCTCGGGCCATCTTCCCTACTACGCCGAAAGCATGTTCCCCCCCATGGAGTTGAAGGAGGCGGGGGGAGCCGAAGTGGCGGAGCGCTACTATCTCAAGGCGATGAACTGCCCTCATCATCACCGGATTTTTGCCGCCGAACCCCGCAGTTACCGCGACCTGCCTCTGCGTCTGGCCGAATACGGCTGTTGCTACCGCTACGAGCAGTCCGGCGAGCTGTTCGGCTTGATGCGCGTCCGCTCCCTCAACATGAACGACGCGCACATCTATTGCACCGCCGAACAATTCGCCGCCGAGTTCAACGCGGTCAACGAGATGTATCTCAAATACTTCAAAATCTTCGGCATCGAGAAATACGTCATGCGCTTCAGCACGCACGACCCGGCGCGCCTGGGCCAGAAATTCGTGGACGAACCGGTGTTGTGGAAACAGACCGAGGACATGGTCCGCCGCGTCTTGCAGGAATCCGGCATCAACTATGTCGAGGTGCCCAACGAGGCCGCCTTTTACGGGCCGAAAATTGATGTGCAGGTGTGGAGTGTGATTGGCCGCGAATTCACCCTCGCCACCAACCAGGTGGATTTCGCCGTGCCCAAACGCTTCGGTCTGGTTTACCGCGACCGCGACAACACGGACAAGACGCCGCTTTGCATTCATCGCGCCCCCCTGGGCACGCACGAGCGCTTCATCGGCTTTCTCATCGAGCATTACGGCGGCAACTTCCCCCTCTGGCTCGCCCCGGAACAGGTGCGCGTGCTGACCATCGGCGAGGACGAGGCCCTGGTCCGCTACGCCCAGGCAATCATCCAGCAGCTCCGCGACGGCGGCATCCGCGCGGCCGGCGACTTTTCCAGCGACAAAATCAACGGCAAGATTCAGCGCGCCGAACAAGCCCGTGTCCACACCATGCTCGTGGTCGGCCCGCGCGATTTGCAGGCCGGCGCCGTCAGCGTCCGCGTTCATGGCCGGGGCAGCCTCGGTGCGCGCCCCCGGGATCAGGCGCTGGCCGAAATTCTCGAACGCGACCGCACGCGCGCGGCATAGCGCCGGTGGTTTCGGTCACCGGCCGGGCCGGCGGCAAATGCGGGCGGAAGGACCGGGCCGCCTTGGGCTGCGGCCGGAAGCCGGCGCGGGGGGCCCCGTGTGTCAGGCAACGCTCCGGCTGGGCGGGCCCCGGCCCTGCCGCCTCGCGCGGCGCGGCTTTTGGCTGCGGCTTTGGCTTGCGTCGGGGGAGGGAATGGCCTACAAGCAACGGAGCCCTGCGGCCGGCTGGAGGAGTGTTCTGGCGGATGCGCGCAGCGCTCAAACGCTTTCGAAAACCTGAGAATCTGGCTATGGCATTAGCAACCCAAAACCCAACGCCGCCTCCCATGCAGACGTTGCCGGGAGACGAAGTCCGGCAGATTATGTGGCGGTTCAGCGATCGTTATGACCTGGCCATGCTGGTGCAGTCGGCGCGCACGGTGGCGCGCGGGCCGGTGGCGCGACTGGTGGCCGAGGGCGGCCGCAATTCGCACGAATGGACGCCCGAAAAGGCCGCATTGCTCAACGCCTTTGACGAGAGCGGCATCACCGCCGCGTTCCTGGACCCGGAATATGGCGGGTTTCTCGAAGGCCCGAAGAACCTGGCGCTGGCGCTGGCGGCTTTTGAACTGGCGTGGGTGGATGCGGGGGCGGCGACCTGCAGCCTGGCGGGGAATCTGGGGCTGGCCCCGATCCATGAACGGGGCACGCCCGAGCAACGGCAACATTACATGAGCCTGGCGGCCCCGCCCAAGCCGGGCGAGACCCGGCGCCAGATTCGCGCGGCCTTCGCGCTGACCGAACCGCTGCCCTTTGTCGGCGTCGAGACCGGCATGCTGAGCGGCAAGGTGCGGGTGGCCGAATGGACGCCGGGACAGGAACCGATGCTGCAGGTGGACAAGCGGGGCCGTTTCATCACGAACATGGGCTTTGCCAATGTGGTGACGGTGGCGGTGGACTCGGATGATCCGCGTCTGAAAGGCAGTTGCATGGTCATCCTGGAGGAAACCGACCCGGGCACCTTCGACCGCGGGGTGCCCACCAAGAAACTGGTCCACCAGCTCAGCTCGACCAATGACCCGGTCTTCTCCCAGAAAGTCCCCGCCAGCCGCATCATTGGCGGCTACACCGTGCGCGACGGCGTCATCATCCCGAATTACTCCCACGGCGAGATCATCGAAGCGGTGTTCCGGCGCACGCGCGTGACCGTCGGGCTGATGACCGCCGCGAAGCTGCTCTCGGCGGTCGAGCCGGTGATTCTCTACCAGCGCCGCCGGTTTCGCGGGGGCGAAGGGGCGCCGGGCACGCCGCGGTACGAGCTGGGGCTGCAGCAGAAGGAGGACGTGCTGCACCGGTTGGTGGACGTCTGGGCCGCGGGCGAGGCCAGCGCGTCGCTCGGGTTCGCCGCCGCGCGGCTTTTCGACGAGCTGGACCCGCTGGAGAAACAGAAGGACCGGTTCCTGGCCGAAAAGGGCCTGACGGGCCGGGCGGCTTTCAAAGCCATGGCCGCGGTCCATACCGACGCCCTCGAACTGCTGGCGTTGAGTGGCAAGCCCGAAGGCCGGCGCGACGAGGGGCGCATCGCCGCGCTGCGTTCCCAGCCGCTGGTAAATTTCGTCATCCTGGATGCGCTGGCCAACGTGCTTTGCCCCGCCTGCAAGCTTTGGAACACCGGCCACGGCGCCAACATGATGCGCGAAGCCGTGAGCCTCATGGGCGGTTACGGCGTGACCGAGGATTGCCCCGGGTTCCTCGGCCAGAAATGGATGGATGCGCAACTCGAGGCGACCTACGAGGGCCCGGAAGCCGTGCAGCGCCTGCAGCTTTCGATCACCATGACCAACGAGCTGTTCCTCGCCCAGTTCCAGCAATGGATCGGCGAGATGCGGCGGCTGGCGGCCGAGCGGCCGGGCACGGGCGCCTGCACGCTGGCCACGGCCATGCGGCTGTGGCTGTGGACGCTGCAGCACGTTCAAAAAGCCACGGATGCGGACGGCGCCAAGCTCTATCACAAGAGCCGGCAGGGCGTCACGTTCCCGCTGGCCGATGCGTTGTGCTGGCTGCTGGCCGCGCGCCAGTTCATTCTCGACGTGCTCGAGCTCGAACAGAAGGGCCCCGCCAACCCCGCCCTGGCCGAAGGGCTGGCCGGTTTCGTGAGTTTCTTCAGCGACCTTTGCCATGTTCAGAGCGCTCGAGCGGCGGGAGAAGTCGGCCGCATCTGCGCCGAGCTGGTCCACGGCTACAACCGGCATCCGGCCTGGGACGCCGCCAGTTGCGAGGGGTGCTACGGCGCGGAGGAGCTGCAGTCGCTGGAGGGCATCATTCCCGGGATTGACGGCTCGGCGCGGGCTTACGCGGATGTGGTCGAGCCGAATGCCTCGCATCCGGCCAAAGCCGGCCCCTGCGTCAGCCTCAGCGGCCTTGAAGCTTTCGTTCGCTTGCGCGCCAAGCTGGACAGTTGCCTGACCGGCTGCCGCCTGGCCAAGGACCGGGCGGCCGAGGCCCTCACGCGCGTCATGACCCGCGAGGCGCTGGATTACCCGGCATGACGGCCGGGACTGGCAGGCGGTAAGCACGCGCGTCATGGATACACTCGAACAAACCTCCAATCCGGCCGGGGTGGACCGCGCCCGCATGGACGTTGACATCGTCTGTGTGGGGTTTGGCCCGGCCACGGCCGGCTTTCTGCACACGCTGGCCGGTCAACTGGTGAATGCAGACGGCACGCCGGCGCTGCCCAGCGCGGTGATGCCCGGCCTGCCGGCGCAGGTGCTTTGCTACGAACGCGCCGATGACATTGGCTTTGGCGTCTCCGGCGTCGTGACCCGCGCCCGCGGGTTGCGGGCCAGTTTCCCGGACCTCGACCCCGCCCAGATTCCCATGGGAACGCGGGTCAGCGAGGAAAAGGTGGTCTATCTCCTGGACCCCGTCGGCGCGAGCCGCCGCCCCGCCCTGCTTCGGGCGGCCGACGCGTTTGTGCGGGCCTTCAGCGGCCTGGTGGGTTGCAAGCACGACGCGGTGGAACTGCCGTGGATTCCGGAGTTCCTCCGCAAAGACGACGGCTGGCTGTTGTCCATGGGCCAGTTCATGCAGTGGGTTGGCGCACGCATCCAGGAGCGGGGCACCGTTCAAATCTGGCCGGGCACGCCCGTGGCCCAGGCGCTGGTCGAGGGCGACCGCGTCACCGGTGTCCGCCTGCTCGACCAGGGAGTGGACAAGCACGGTCGCCCGGGGGAGGGATTCATGCCGGGGATGGACATCCATGCGGCGCTGACGGTGGTGGGCGACGGCCCGGTCGGAGCCATCGGCCGGCAGCTCGACGACCTCTTCGGGATGCCGCCCGAGCATCATGCGCGGGATTGGGCGGTGGGCATGAAATTCGTGGTGGATTTGCCCGGGCACTCGACCTTGAAACCCGGAACGGTCCTGCACACCTTCGGGTTTCCCGAACCGGAGATTTTCGGGTTCCTCTACGTCCACCCCGACCGGGTGGCGTCGCTGGGGATTTTTGTCCCCTCGTGGTTCGACAGCCCGATGCGGACCACCTACCGGTATCTGCAGCACTGGATGTTGCATCCTTACCTCTGGCGGCACCTGAAAGGCGGCAAACTGCGCTCCTGGGGCGCAAAGACGCTGGGCGAATCCGGCCGGCGCGGCGAACCGCACCTGGCCGGCCATGGCTTCGCGCGCATCGGCGAAGGCAGCGGCACGACCAACGTGCTGACCGGCTCGGGCGTGGACGAAGCCTGGACCAGCGGGGTGCAGTTGGCCCACAGCGTGGTCGAACTGCTCAAAGCCGGCAAGCCGTTCACCCGCGAGAACCTTGAGGCGACCTACCTCAAGCGGCGCCGGGAAAGCTGGCTCGAAGCCGAAGCCCGGATTGCGGAAAAATCGCGGGACGGTTTTCAAAAGGGGTTCATCCGCGGCATGATTGGCATGGCATTGACCGGCCTGACCAAAGGGCGCCTGGCGCTGGCGGGCGAACCCAAGGCGCCCTGGCAACGGATTCCAACTCTCGAAGAGTATTACCGGGGCCGGGTCGCCCCCGAGGAGATTCAGCGTTTGCGCAAGGAATCCCGCATCAAGGGGACCTCCCTCCACAACGCCCTCATGCACGCCGTCGGCTGGCCGGCCATTCCTTATGACGGCCAACTGCTGGTTTCCCACCAGGACGCCCTCCTGCTGGGCGGCAAGGTTCAGGCCCCGCCCGGTTACGCCGATCATGTGGTCTTTCTTTATCCCGAGCTGTGCGCCCGCTGCGGCACGAAAATCTGCATCGAGCTCTGCTCCGGCCAGGCCATCGCCCCCGGCCCCGGCGACGT
>JARKQH010000051.1 GCA_029974925.1 Verrucomicrobiota bacterium | reverse complement strand
TCCGGTCCCCCGTCACGTCGTCCTCATACATCGTGCTGAAGCGCAGCGGCATGGCGGCCGCAGCAGGGCCGGTCACCCGAAGCGGCTCGCCGAACGGACCGTATTCAAACATCGCCGAGTTGGCCCCAGTCGCCGCGTCCGCCAACGCCATCACGTTCCCGTTGCCATCGTAGCAAACAAAATGCGTCCCGTTGCTCCGGAACGTAACCGCCAGAACCCCGCCCACGCCCCCAGCCCCATCCATGCTGCCGCTGAGATCGAGCCCGCGCAGAAACGACATCACCAAACCATTCGTGTGGTCGAGAACAGCCAGCAGCACCTGTCCATCCCAGACGAACCGGTTGGTGCCGGCCGGATCATAGCTCGAGCCGTTGTGGGTCGAAACGACCCGCTCAATCCAGCGACCATCAGGCAGGTAGGTCCAAGCCTCCCGCCGCCGCGCGCCCGTTGGCACACCCGCCGCGCTCTCGGTCAAGACCAGGCGGTTCTCCGCATTCCAGACGTTGGTCCATAGACTGTCGGATGTGAGATTCCCGTCCGCGTCGTAGGTGAAAGCCTCGGGCGTCTTCGGCACCAGCGCGTTCCCGCTCACCGACGCCTGCCCCGCCGCCGCAACGGTGATGTTCGTCCAGACCGGCCGCCGGCTGCGGCCCAGACCCGGTTCCTTAAGCGGACCTTTCATGTGCTTCACGAATACCATATCAAACCTACATCGCTCATTCAATCCGATCCGGCCCCGCAGCGCCCAGGGCGGGGCGGCAGGCGGGGCCGCCGTACACGTACAATAAACTCTTGAATGAGGCGGGTGGGCATGTTTTCCTCCATGCCCAGTGCAAACAGACAACCGACTTCCAATGCATACCCAGCGAATCCCTTCTGCTGTTTTTTCCCGCCGCCAGTTCCTGCGCCGCACCGCCGTTGCCGGGGCGTTTCTCGTCGCGCCCGCGCACGTACTCGGGCTGCGGGCGGGGACGTCCCCGAATGAGAAACTGAACCTGGCAGGGATCGGGATTGGGGGACAGGGTGCGAGCGACCTGCGGGAACTCGAGAGCGAGAACATTGTGGCGCTCTGCGACGTGGATTTGAATCACGCCGGGCGCATCTTCAAGAAATACCCCTCGGCCAGGCGGTTCACGGATTACCGCAAGATGCTGGACGAGATGAAGGAAATTGATGCCGTGGTGATTGCCACGCCCGACCATCATCATGCATTTGCATCCATGGCGGCGATTCAGCGCGGCAAGCATGTCTATTGCGAGAAGCCCCTGACCCATTCGGTCTGGGAGGCCCGGCGCCTGGCCGAGGCCGCCCGGGCGGCAAAAGTGGCCACGCAGATGGGCAACCAGGGCCAGGCTTCGGAGCAAACGCGCCATCTCTGCGAATGCGTGTGGGCGGGTGTCATCGGCCCCGTGCGCGAAGTGCACATTTGGACAGACCGGCCTTCGCGAGGCCTTTTCGATGAATACTGGCCGCAAGGCGTTGCCCGGCCGGGAGACCGCCCACCAGTCCCCCAAGGCCTCGAATGGGACCTTTGGCTGGGACCGGCGCCTGAACGGCCCTACCACTCAATCTATCATCCCTTCCGGTGGCGGGGCTGGTGGGATTTCGGCACGGGCGCCCTGGGTGACATCGGCTGTCATGCGATGGACCCCGTCTTCCGCGCGCTGAAACTCGGGGCGCCGGTCAGCGTCGAGGCCAGTTCCACCCGCGTGAACGCCGAGACGTTCCCCTTGGGCTCCATGGTGACCTACCATTTCCCGGCTCGGGAAGCGGCGGTGCAACAAATCAACCCCCACATCCGCGGTATGACCGGCGCGGCGGCCGGCGGAATACCCATGCCTGCCTGCAAGCTCGTTTGGTACGATGGCGGTCTTCGGCCGCCCCGCCCGGCCGGCCTGCCTCAAGGCCAGCTCATGGGCGACAACGGCCGCCTGCTGATCGGGGACGAAGGTTTTATCCTTGGAAACCAGGTTTATCCGGAACGCAGCGCTGCTGCCGCCCGAGCGATCACGGATCATCTCCCCCCCTCTCCGGGCCATTACCGGGAGTGGGTGGAAGCGTGCAAAGGCGGCAAACCCGCGGGGTCAAACTTCGATTGGGCCGGGCCCCTGACGGAGGCGGTTCTGCTGGGAAACGTCGCCCTGCGGGTTCAATTGCGCGAGGACCTGACCCTGGGCCGGCTGCTTTGGGATGCCGAACATCTCAAATGCCCGAACCTCGAAGAAGCCAACCAGTTCGTTCGACGCGATTATCGGGCGGGCTGGACACTCTAAGCCAGGCGCTGAGCGAGAGGCCACTCTCAGTTCAGAGACACGTGGCGGCGGATGTAGGTCGGGATGTCCAGGTCTTCTCCGCGGTGGATCGTCGGCTCGCTTTTCTCGAACCGTCCCTTCGAAATAATCTCCAGGGGAAGCTGCCCCTGGCGCAGGCGCGTCGCCGGCTTCCGCTGCCTCCGCAAGTGGTCCAGGGTCTCGGCGGTGGCGGCGGGGGGCGGCGCGACGAAACGCGAGGGGGGACGTCCAGCCGAGCCTGGTGAGACCAGAGACAACGGGTTGTTGCTGTCGAGAGTCCGAGCCGCCGCGCAAGTCGCGGCCTGCGGCCCGGCGAAGGTCTGATCCTGTTCCGAAGGCGCCGGCACCGCGACCATCAACGAGAGGCGCAAACGGTCGCCCAGATCGGGTCGCAACGCCGCCCCCATCACCACGGGCACGCCCGGCAGCTCGGCATGAATGCGCTCCATCAGGCGGCTGACCTCGGCCATGGTCAGGGAAGCGTCCGCGGCCAGGGACACGGCAACCAGCGGCGCCACTTTCAGGAGCGCCCCCCCTTCAAGCATTGGATGGACCAGCATCTTGTCCACGGCCTCCGCCCCGCGGTTGGGGCCATGGGCCTCACCTGTCACCCAGACGCACTCGTTGCCCTGCTGTCGGACCAGCTCGCAAAGGTCCGACAGGGGAAGGCCGATAACCGTTTCGGACATCAAACCCTGGCAGGCGGCGGTAATCGCCGCCGCAAGTTGTTGATTGGTGGTGTTGAAGGTTTCCACCAGACTGGTGTTGTCTCCCATCAACGGAATCAGTTTCTGGTTGGGCTGGCATACCACCAGGTCGGCGCTCTCCTTGAGCCGCAGCAACCCCGCCTCCGCCGTCCGCATGCGCAGACTGCCCTCGCACTCGAAGGGCATCGCCGCAAAAGCGATCACAAACGCGCCGCTCTCGCGCCCCATGGCGGCGATCGCGGGCGCGGCAATGGTGCCCAGGTGGCCGCCCAGGCCGGCCACCACCCCCACCACCTTGACGCCCGCGCACAGCGCCTTGACGCGCGGCGCCTGTTCGACCACGGCGGCCCGGACCCGGTCGGCACTAGTGGCGACCAAGCCGGTCGCCGATAGGTTCAGCAGCGGGATGGTCTCCGCCACCTGCGGCGCTTCACGGCATCCCCCCTCGGCCCGAACCGCCACCGAGCACCCCGCCAGCGCGGCATCGCCCGTCAGACGATTGAGCACGCTGATGCCGGCGCCGCCCACCCCAAAGAGGCGCACCAGCGGCGCGGGCGGCGCAACCGATGCCGCGGCCGGAATTGGAGCCGGAGCAGCGGCCGAAGCGGCGCCGGGTTGGGCAAGAGTGGGTTGGTCAGAAGAAGCATTCATGGATCACACAGGTTTAACGGGAGGACCCTCCTTTGGCGCCCCGCAAAAATTGGCCGATGGATTTCAAACTCTCCGGCAGCCAGGGCTTGGAGGTCTTTTTGCGCTGTTGGAAAGAACCGAATTTCACCAAGCCAATGGCCGTGGCGAACTCGGGCTGGTCGAGGGCGGACTTGAGACCGCTGATGGAGTTGGTTTTGCCGACTGAGACCGGCATGCGTAGCACCTGCTCGGCCAGCCTGGCTATCTGGGGAATGCGTGACCCGCCGCCGCACAGGAACACCCCCGCCCGCAGATATTCCATCACGCCGGCCTGCTCCAGGTCCTGCGCGATGAGCTGGAACACCTCCTCGAGCCGCACGGACATGATGCGGCGGAGGTGCTCGAGATTGACCACTTTCATCGGCAGCCCCAACTCGCTGGACAGCGTAATCATCCGGCCCTTGTCCGCCTCCTCCAGCAACGCCGAGCCGTGCTCGATCTTGAGCTTTTCAGCCCGGCCCAAGGGCACTTTCAGGCCATAGGCCAGATCGTTCGAGACGTGATCGCCTCCCACGGCCAGCACGCCCGTGTGCTTGATGATGCCGTTGGCATAGACCACGTAGTCAGTGGTGCCACCGCCGATGTCAATCACCAGGGAACCCAGCTCCTTTTGTTCGTTGGTGAGCAGAGCCAGGGAGGAGGCCAGGCCATTGAAGACAATGTCGTCCACTTCCAACTGCAGTCCCTTGACCACCCGAATGGGATTCTGCAGACGGTTCAACCGCCCATGCACCACGTGAACATCCACCTCGACTCGCGAGCCCAGCATCCCCACCGGATTGACGATGCCGTCCTGGCCATCCACCAAAAAGTGCTGGCGGATGGCGTGGATCACGTGATTTTCGGTGGGGATATTGATGGCCTTGGCGTTCTTGATCACGTCCTGGACATCCTCCTCGGTGATCTCGCGGTCCGCCGAGACCACCGGGTGCACCCCCCGGTTGTTGAACCCGCGCAGGTGTCCGCCCGTCACGCCGAGAAAGACGCTCCGGATTTCGACATCCGCCATTTGCTCCGCCTCGACAATCGCCTGCCGAATGTCCTCCTCGGCGGTCTGCGGGTCGGTGATTTCGCCTTTGCGAACGCCGCGGGACCGGGCCTGCCCGAGCCCCACGATGTTGAGGGCGCCGTCCGGGTTGAACTCGCCAACCACGGCGCACACTTTCGAGGTGCCGATCTCCAAGCCAACAATGATGGAAGCGGGGTCAAACATTCTTTTTCCTGTTGCGAGTGGGTTTGGGCGATTTGGGGGAAGTGGAGGGAACCGCGCTGGCTTCCAGCCACCGCACCGGGATGTTGTTGGTAATGGCGAGATCCATCCAGGCAATCGCTTTGCCAAAACGGCGGCCGCGCTCCGCGATATCCCGCCACCGCCGCAGTTGCTGCTCGAAATGGACCAGGCCAAAGGTAATCTCGCTGCCCTCGCCGGTGGCGGCCACCAGAATGTCGGAAGCCGAAACATCAATCCGCTTCAGCTCCGACAGGCCGGCCATGGGCGAGGCGTCGAATGCCGTGATGAGCTGCAGCGCGGCCTGGAGCTGGGGGGACTCGATGCGGCGGCCGGGCTGCACTTCGTTCAAATTAAGGCCCTGGATGACCGGCAGGCGCCCCTCGCGCTCGTCCGGAGGCGCGGCGCGCTGGCTTGGGTCCAGCGGCAGGATGACCACGCCCTCTTCATCGAGGAAACAGGGCGCGAATTCCACCGGCCCGCCCGGCCGGGGCCGGGGCAGATTGACTTGCGCGATGGGCTCGCGTTCCGCCACCCGAATGCGCAGCGTGTGCGGCAGAATCCGCTCGATCGA
>JARKQH010000048.1 GCA_029974925.1 Verrucomicrobiota bacterium | reverse complement strand
TCCCTCTCAGTCGGACTCAATGGGATTGACATCCGGCGGCAACAGGAACACAAGACTCGCAGATGGAAACACCGGCGATCATGATTCGTCTTACCCGTTGCCCTCCCCAGCCATGGCACTATCCATGAAGGAACAGAGCGGGGGGCGGCAGGGTCGGATTTTTTCCGACGTCGTGCCGGCTCCCCAGACAGCCCCTCCCCACTCCACGGCGGGGCGGCTCCGCCGCGCGATTCGGATTCGGCAGCCGGTTCGATGGCGAGAAATCCTGTGGCGATTGGGGACGTTGTGGGCGCTGTGGGCCGCCGCGCTGGCTCCGGCAAACACTGGCCGCGGACAGGAGCCAACCGCAATCCTGGTGGGGCCTGCTGAAGCGGTCGCAGCGGGAACCGAGATGTCCCTTTGGCTGCATTTTCTGAATCCCTCGGCTGCGCCGTCCGCGCGCACCTTTCCCTCTGAGCTGCCGGGCCGGATCAACGCCGGGGGCAAGAGCTTCGAGATCGTCCTGAGGCCGCCTCTCGGGGTGCAAGCCGGCGAGGTCCCGATCTCGCCAGGCGGCTTTGTGCGGCGCGAATATACCGTCGTTTTGCCAGCCGCCCTCCCCGCGGGCCAGGCGTTGCTGGAAGCCCCCGCCCTCGGCGCCAATCGCGTGGCGCTCGAAATCCGCCCCCGGCCACCACCGGCCACGCCGGCCGGACCCGAGGCCAAAGCCGGCCTGGGTGGTTTTTTGCGTGAAGGGTTGTCCCCGAAGCAGGACTTCACCCCGATGGAATTTTTCAAACAACACCTTTTCGGCTACGAGCCCTTTTACTTCCTGGGCGGATGGGAGGCGCCGGAGGTGAAGTTCCAGATCAGCCTGCGTTATGAAATCCTGAATCGCGAAGGGCCGCTGGCCGAGAAGGCGCCTTTCTTGAAGGGGCTCAATGTGGCCTACACCCAGACCTCATTATGGGATTTCGGCCAGTTATCGTCGCCCTTTCTGGATACCAGCTACAAGCCGGAGTTGTTCTATTTATGGCAGCAGGTGGATCGCGGGTGCTGGGCGGATTGGCTCCGGTTGGATTTGCAGGCGGGCGTGCAGCATGAGTCAAACGGCAATCCCGAGATCGAGTCACGGCTCCTGGATATGGGGGACCGCGTCAGCTATTATGTGCTGGACGGCCCGGATGCCACGCGGATCAAAACGTCGCGGAGCCTGAACATCCTCTATTTCCGGCCCACGCTCGTCTTCGGCAAAACCAACGGCTTGCAACTGGCGGTGTCACCGCGTGTCTGGGCCTACGTCGGCGACCTCAATGACAACCCGGACCTGCCGGATTATCGCGGGTACGCGGACCTGCGGTTGACCGCCGGATGGGCCAAAGGCCTGCAAGTTTCGGCCACCGGCCGGCTGGGGGACGACGCCAACCGCGGCAGTATCCAGCTTGACCTCAGTTATCCCCTGATGAAGGTGCTGTCGGGGAGCTTCAGCGTGTATCTC
>JARKQH010000036.1 GCA_029974925.1 Verrucomicrobiota bacterium | reverse complement strand
TTGCGCCGCCACATTCCCGAGCTGGCGCGGCGCCGGATTTACTTTGCCAGCGCGGTGTTGATTCTGGTGGGCGTGCTGGCCATGCGCTGGAACGTGGTGATTGGCGGTCAACTCTTCTCCAAGAGCCTGCGCGGGGTGATGAGCTATAAAATGGAGTTTGCCGGGATGGAAGGGTGGTTCATGGGGGCGTTTCTGTTGATGCTGCCTTTTGTGATTCTGACGGTATTGATCCGCCTGTTCTTGCCGGAACACCCCCCGGGCGGGAAAACGGGCCTTCCCGACGCCGCCCCCCCGCCCCGTCTGGCGTCCCAAACCGGCGCGCCGTAACCCCGCAGCCGTCTCCACCGCGGACAAAACCAGGCCTGAAGACCGGTTACGGTATTGGAGTCCGGCCGAAGGTTTCAGCGGCGTACTGGGTATTCTGCCCGCCTCAGCCATCTGCTAAACCAACAATCGGCGCCGGTCTCCTCGCCACGCCTTCCTTCGTCCAAACAGAATCGAGCCGGAATGGGACGGACCCATCAGGCGGACCCGCCCTTTAAGACCTTTGCCCAGAATCAGGTCGAACGGCGCCAGGTTTGGACAGCGGACACGCCGACCGGAGGGAAGGCAGCCTGCCTGCGGGCGGCCGCTCGCAGGCGCCAAGCCAACTTGGAACTGAAAAACCCCTTCTCAAACTCGCAGATGGCAAAGTTATTGCTTGTCTGAAGGTTGCGACACGGGTTGTCCACTGCCTCCGATCCGAGGACCGGGGGGGGGGTGCCCGGTCTTTCGCGTGGGCTGGCTGGCCCGCGTTGCCTGGCAAACGGTGGGGGTTGGACCGTTCAGATTGCGGAAAAAACATGCCAGTTGGAGCAAATTTGGGATCCAAGGGCGGCCTGACGACAGTCACCAGGGTGGTGATACTGGTCGCGTTCTATTTCGTTGGGGGGCTGGTGGGGAAGCAAGCCTCGTTTTTGTCGGGGACGGTGGCGCTGGTCTGGCCGCCGGCGGGCATCGCCCTGGCCGCGATTTTGCTGTTTGGTTACCGGTTCTGGCCGGGCGTGGCCCTGGGCGCCGTGTTGTTCTCGTTCATGAACGGGGTGCCGCTGGGTTTTTTCACCTTCGGCACGGCCATTGGGAATACGATGGGGGCGGTGGTTTGCGCCTTTCTGTTGCATCGGTTTGTGGGGTTTCATCCGGCGATGGAGCGGACGCGGGATGTGGTGGGGTATATTGGCCTGGCCTGCTTTCTGGGCACCACCGTCAACGCGGCGTTCAATGTGGTGGGTCTGATGTATGCGGGCGAAGTGGCCTTGGGCGACTTGTTTCCCGCGATACTGGAGTGGTGGGTTCCCAATGCGCTGGCGGGGCTGGTGGTGGCGCCGGCCATCATCGTTTGGGCCACGCCGTCGTCCCTCAGGTGGAATTGGAAACTGCTGGCGGAGGCGGGCATTTGCGGGGCGGGGCTGGTGGCGGGGTTGTTGATCTCGTTCCGCTCGTGGTTTGTTTATGGGATTCAGAACTATCCGCTGGCCTACCTGCCGTTTCCGTTTTTGGTCTGGGGGTCGTTGCGTTTCGGCCAGCGCGGCGCCACCACGGGGACGTTGTTGGTGACCGTGCTTTCCATCAGCTCGCTGATTCGCGGGCTGGGCCCGTTTGTGACGGGGGATGAGCGGGACAGCCTGATGCTGATCGGCAGTTACATCGGCATTCTGGCCGTCACCAACCTGCTGCTGGCGGCCGCCGCCTGCGAGCGGCGCCAGGCCGAGCGGGCCGTGTCCGAAAGCGAGAAGCGGTTCCGGGCCATTGTCGAGGACCAACTGGACATGATTTGCCGTTTCCGGCCGGACGGGAAGCTGACGTTTGTGAACGGCGCCTGCTGCCGGTTTCACCGGCGCCCCCGCGAGGAGCTGCTGGGAACGAACTTTTTCGAGACGCTGGCCAGTGACGACCGGAACGTTCCGTTGACCTATTTTGAAAACCTGCCCGAGGAGCACCCGGTGGTCTCCTTTGACCAGCGGATCACCGCTCCCGACGGCCAGGTTTATTGGCGGCAGATCACCGTGCGGCGCCTCTTCGACGAGCGCGGCGGCACGCTGGAATACCAGGCGGTGATTCGCGACATCACCGACCGGAAGCAATCGGAGCAGGACCTGCGCGCCAGCGAGGAGAAATACCGTTCGCTGGTGCGGAATATTCCGGGGGTCATCTGGACCATGAACAGCGAGCGCGAGCTGACCTACATCAGCGAGAAGGCGGAGAAGATCACCGGGTACGGGCCGGAGGAGCTGATTCGAGACGCGGGAGCGCTGTGGCTGGAACGGATTCATCCCGACGACCGCGGGAAGGTCGAACAGGGGTTGCGCGATTTGTTCGAGAACGGCCGTCCTTATGACGTCGAGTATCGAATGCAGCGCAAGGAGGGGCAATGGGTCTGGCTGCACAGCCGGGCCCCCGGGATTCGTGTCCGCCAGGGCATGCTCTGGGCCGACGGCCTCTCCTCGGAAATCACCCAGCGCAAACACGCCGAGCAGGCCCTGCAACAGGCCAAGGAGGCGGCGGAGGCGGCCAATGTCGCCAAAAGCCAGTTCCTGGCCAATATGAGCCATGAATTGCGCACCCCGCTCAACGCCATCATCGGCTTCTCCGAAATGCTGGCGGACCAGAATTTCGGCCCGCTCAACGAGCGCCAGCTCAAGTACACCCACAACATCCTCCACAGCGGCCGCCACCTGCTGCAGTTGATCAACGACATCCTGGACCTGTCGAAAGTCGAGGCGGGGCGCCTGGAGCTGAGCCGCACCTCGTTCAGTGTGGCGCGGGCGCTGCAAAACGTGCAGACCATCGTCAACCCCCTGGCAAAGAAAAAGCGCATCGCCGTCGAGCTGCAAGTGGCGCCGGACCTCCCGCCGCTTTATGCCGACGAGAGCAAGTTCAAACAGATTCTCTACAACTTGCTGAGCAACGCCATCAAGTTCACGCCCGAGGGACGCCGGGTGAGCGTCTCCGCGGCGCTGGCGGCTTCCCCGCCGCCGGGTGTGGAAGGGGAGGCCGCGGGGGCGGCGGGCGCGCGGGCCATGGAGATCCGGGTCAGCGACACGGGCATTGGCATTCACCCCAGGGACCACGAGCGGATTTTCATGGAATTCGAGCAGGTGGACTCCTCGTATGGCCGGCAGCAGCAGGGGACGGGATTGGGCCTGGCCCTGACGCGCCGGCTGGTGGAACTCCATGGCGGCGCCATCCGCGTCGAAAGCGAGGGGATTGACGGCAAAGGCAGCACCTTTACGGTGACGTTGCCCTTGGTGGCTCCCGAGCCGCAGGCCGGGGACCCCGCCGCCGGCCTTCGCAAAAGCCGGGCCGACGCCGGCGACAAAATCGCCACGCTTTGCGTATGAACCCTCCGTGCAAGCAGCGCATTCTGGTCATCGAGGACAACCCGCTCAACCTCGAGCTGGTCACGGATTTGCTCGAGGCGACCGGCTTTGAGGTCACCCCGGCGCGGACAGCCGAGGAAGGCATCCGCCTGGCCGGCGAGTTGCTGCCGGATTTGGTCCTCATGGACCTGAGTCTGCCGGGGATGGACGGGCTGGCCGCCACGCGCATCCTCAAAGGCGATTTGCGCACGTCGGGGCTGACCATCGTGGCGCTGACGGCGCATGCCATGAAGGGCGACGAGGCCATCGCCCTGGCCGCCGGCTGTGATGGCTATTTGACCAAGCCCATTGATACGCGGACTTTCGCGCGGAGCATCGCGCAATTCCTTGAACTGAACCGCCCGAGCCCGGCCGAAGCCGCGCCGGGCCTGCACCCCTATGCAAACCGAACTGCTGGATAATCCCACCCCCTGCGCTGTGCTCGAACCCCTCCACGCACGGGTGCTGGTGGTGGACGACGAAGAACCCAACCGCACCTTGCTGCGCGACTCCCTCGAGCCGCACGGATACGAAATCGAAGAGGCCGCCGAGGGCGAAGAGGCCTTGCGCAGCGTCGCCGCCCGCCCGCCGGACGTCGTCCTGCTGGATGTCATGATGCCCGGGATGGACGGCTTTGAAGTCTGCGAGCGGCTGAAGAAGGACCCGGCCACGGCCTCCATTCCGGTGCTGATGGTGACCGCGTTGTCGGCCCGTCAGGAGCGGCTGATGGGGATTGCGGCCGGGGCGAACGATTTTCTGAACAAACCGGTGGATTTGCAGGACCTGACCCTGCGGGTCCGCAACGCGGTCCAGGCCAAACGGCTTTACGATCAACTGCAGGCCGAGCAACGGAAATCCGAGCGGTTGTTGCTCAACGTGTTGCCCCGGCCGATTGCCGAGCGGATGAAACAGGGCGAGCTGAACATCGCGGACGCCCACGCCGACGTGAGCGTGCTGGTGGCGGACCTGGCGGGGTTCACCCGCCTGTCAGTTCACATTGCGCCCGAGCAAATCCTCGCCTTGCTCAACGAAATCTTCAGCGCGTTCGATCTGCTGGTCGAGAAGCACAGGCTCGAGAAAATCAAAACCATCGGCGATGCCTACATGGCCGCGGGTGGGTTGTCGGGAGAGGACCCGGCCCATTTGGAGTCCATGAGCCGGCTCGCGCTCGAGATGCGCGACGAGCTGGCGCGATTCAACGCCGGCTACCACACCTCCCTGCGCCTGCGCCTCGGCCTGAGCGTGGGACCCGTGGTCGCGGGGGTCATTGGCCGGGACAAATTCGCCTATGATCTTTGGGGCGACACCGTCAACCTGGCCTGCCAGCTCGAAGCCAGCGCCGAGCCGGGCACCATCCGGGTCTCCGAGGCGGTTTTCGAGCGCCTGAAAGACCGGTTCCGGTTCGAGCCCTGCCTGCTCCGCGGCCTCAAGGGCCGGGAGGACACCGCCTGCTACGTCCTGCACCCCTGAAGCTCCCAAACTCGAACTGAGACAACGGCGGGAAAGGCCGGACGCGAGGGCGGAGCCCGGCAGGCCGGTACTTGAATGGAACGTCGTTTGCGGGCTTGGCGCGCCTTATGGGCCCGTCGAAGAAGGCCCGGCTCCTGGTGCACCGCCCAACATCTCTCTATCCTTTGTCGCGGCGCCATGATAAACTTGGAGAAACGAATGAACTACCAGTCCATCATCACCCTCGAGCCGGGCAAGCGCGGCGGGCGTCCCTGCATCCGCCGCATGCGCATCGCGGTAGCCGACGTTCTGGGCTGGCTCGCTGCCGGCATGACGCCTCAGGCCATTCTCGCCGACTACCCGGAGCTTACCGAGGAGGACATCCGCGCCTGCCTCGCCTACGCTGCCGACCGTGAACGCCGCCTGCTGACCGCTGCATGAAGCTGTTGTTCGATCAGAACCTCAGCTTCAAACTCTGCCAAGCCCTCGCCGACCTCTTCCCCGGCTCCAGCCAAGTCCGGCTGCTTGGCTTGGCGGAGGCCGACGACACGGCCGTTTGGCGGCACGCCAAAGCTGGCGCCTTTGTTTTGGTCACCCAGGACGCTGATTTCGCTGACATGGCCACCCTCTACGGCCAGCCACCGAAAGTTATTTGGCTCCGATGCGGAAACCAGCCAACTCCGGTTATTGAAAAACTCCTCCGCGACCACGCTCAGGCAATCGCCGCTTTCGAGCAAGACCCCGCCGCCGCCTGCCTGGAGATCCTGTGACTCCACCTGTAAAGGTCACCGGTGGTTTGGTACAGTCTAAACCTGAATGGAACGTCGTTTGCGGGCTTGGCGATGGGCGTCAATTCTGAAATACTCACCGGCAAATGGATTTGGCGCGCCATGCCGGTTTGCCGCGGGAGGCACAGCCTCACGGACTGTCCGTCCACTCGATCCGGCCGCGGAAGGTTCTGTCCGCCCTGGGTCCCGCCGTGGGGGTCCTGGCGCTGCTGATTGTCCTGGGCTCCCCGGGGTTCGTTTCCGAGGCCTTGGGTGCGCCGGCACAATGGCTGTCGCCCGCCGCTGTCGTCGCCGCGCCGGACGGGGCCACCCTGTACATCGCATGCGCCACCGGCGACCGCGTGCTGGTTTTTGATCTGGCAGCACGGAAAGTCACCCAATCCATCGCCACCCCGCCTTCACCGACCGGGCTGGCAATCACGCCGGATGGCAAAACATTGTGGGTGACCTGCGCGGCCCCCAAAAGCGAGGTTTGCGCGATCGAGCTGGCCAGGGCCCGCATCACCAGCCGCTTCCCGGCCGGTCACACCGCCCTGGCGCCGGTGCTCTCGCCGGATGGCCGGACCCTGTTCGTCTGCAATCGCTTCCATGACGATGTCGGCGTGTTCGACCTTCCCTCCGGCAAGGAACGGCGCCGCATCCCCGTGCGGCGCGAGCCGGTCGCCGCCGCGCTCACGCCGGATGGCCGGCGGCTGCTGGTTGCCAACCACCTGCCGCACGGCCGCGCGGACGCGGACCACGTGGCCGCGGTGGTTTCAGTGATTGACCCCGCGCTGGGGCGCGTCGTGGATGATCTTTGGCTGCCCAACGGCAGCGGCTCGCTGGCGGACATTCGCATCTCGCCCGACGGCCGATATGCGGTGGTCACGCATGTCCTCTCCCGCTTCCACCTCCCCACCACCCAGTTGGAACGGGGCTGGATGAACACCAACGCCAAAACCATCATTGACCTCGAGCGTATGCAGGTGCTCAACACCGTGCTGCTCGACACGGTTGACCGGGGGGCGGCCAATCCGTGGGGCGCGGCGTGGAGCGCCGACGGCGCGACGCTGGTCGTGGCCCATGCGGGCACGCACGAGGTCAGCGTCATCAATGTCCTCGGCGTCATCGAGAAACTGGCGCGGCTTTCCACCAACGCCCCTGCGCCGCTCAGCGCCGCCCTCCCTTACAGCTATGCCCGCGCGGCGCAACCCGCCGACTCGGAGGTGCCCAACGATCTGTCGTTCCTGGTCGGCCTGCGCGAGCGCCGGCCGCTGCCGGAGGGCGATTGGGGGCCGCGCGCGGTGGTGGTAGTGGGCCAAATGGTCTGCGTGGCGAATTATTTCTCCGATACCCTGACCCTGCTCGAGTTGGGGGGGAGTCGTCCGAAGGCTGAAAGCATCGCGCTGGGACCGAGGCCGCGGCCGCAGCCGGCGCGTGAGGGCGAACGGTATTTTCATGATGCGCGGTTGTGCTTCCAAGGCTGGCAGAGTTGCGCCAGTTGTCATCCGGGCGACGGGCGGGTTGATGGCTTCAACTGGGACCTGCTCAACGACGGCATCGGCAACCCGAAAAACAACAAAAGCCTGCTGCTGACCTTCGAGACCCCGCCGGCCATGAGCCTCGGCGTTCGCGAAAGCCCTGAAGCGGCCGTCCGTGCCGGCATTCGCCACATTTTGTTCACCGTCCAGCCGCCGGAGGTTGCCGCAGCCCTGGACGCTTACGTCCAATCACTCAAGCCCGTGCCCAGCCCGCGGCTGGTCAAGGGCCGGCTCTCGGCCGCGGCCCGGCGCGGCGAACGGGTGTTTCAGAGCGCGGAAACCGGCTGCGCCCAGTGCCATCCGGGCCCCTTGTTTACCGACTTGAAAAGCTACGACGTCGGCACCCTGGGCCGGTTTGACCAGCCCGGCGACCTCTTCGACACGCCAACGCTGGTCGAACTCTGGCGCACCGCCCCCTACCTCCACGACGGCTCGGCCGCCACCGTGCGCGACGTGCTGACCACCGCCAATCCCCGCGACCAGCACGGCAAAACCTCGCATCTGACCGCAGATCAACTCAACGACCTGATTGAATACTTGTTATCGTTATGAAACAGAAACCTCTCGGCAATTCGGGCCTGTCCGCCTCCATCGTCGGCCTCGGCGCGTGGGTGCTCGGCGGCGGGCAACTCTGGGGCCAGGACACCGACGACGCGGAATCGGTGCGCACCATCCAGGCGGCCCTGGACCTGGGCATCAACCTTATTGACACCGCGCCGGCCTACGGCTGGGGCCGCAGCGAACGGGTCGTCGGCCGCGCCCTCATGGGCCGCCGCGACCGCGCCATCCTCGCCACCAAGTGCGGCCTCTGGTGGGAGGATGCCCGCGGCAGCTTCTTCACCGATTTCGACGGGAAGAAGTTGTACCGCAGCCTGCGGCCCGACACGCTTCAGCTCGAAATCGAAAACAGCCTGCGCCGGCTCGAAACCGACTACATTGACCTGTACCAAACGCATTGGCCCAGCGTGCCGCCGGACCACACGCCCATCGCCGACACCATGGCGGTTCTGCTCAAGTTCAAGGACCAGGGCAAGATTCGCGCCATCGGCGTGTGCAATGTCTCGCTCGACGAACTCAAGGAGAACCTCCGTTGCGGCGGCATTGTCAGCGACCAATTCCGCTATTCGATGCTCCATCGCGAGGCGGAGGCGGACATCCTCCCCTTTTGCGCCCAACACCAGATCGCCACGCTGACTTACATGTCGCTCGAACAGGGGCTGTTGACCGGCAAGATCGGCATGGACCGCGTGTTCAAGCCGACGGAATTCCGGAGCAACACCTACTGGAACGACTGGCTCATCCCGGTCAACCGCAAGCGCGTGCTGGACCTGCTCGCCTCGTGGAAGGACCTCACCGACAAATACGCCTGCACGCTCTCGCAACTGGTCATCGCCTGGACCGCCGCCCAGCACGGCGTGACGCACGTCCTGGCCGGCGGCCGCAACCTCGCGCAGGTGTCGGAAAACGCCAAGGCCGGCGATCTAACGCTGGAAGCCGCCGACCTCGCCCGCATCCGCAAGGACGTCATCGCCCTGGGCGCGCCGGCGAAGGCGTAAGGCAGAAGCGCGGGCCGGGACGGCTGACCCCTTTGACCGCATGAACGCGTGGGTTTTACCGCAACGCACGGCCGGACGCCGGCGCACACGGCCCCGCCGCGGCGGGCTGCGGTGACTTGATATGAAAACCATCCGCTGGTTGCACCCGGCCTGCCTGCCGCTGCTGCTGGCCGCCACCTGCTGGCCGGGGCGCGCCGGGATCAGCCCCGCCGCCTGGCAGCAGCGAATCGAAGCGGATTGGGTCCTGGCCGAGGAACTTGCCCTCGCAAGCGAAACCTCCGGGCCGGTCACCACCACCAATGACGCCGCCGGCGGCTGCGACGGCATCAAGAACGGCGAGTGGGGCTTTCACACCGACAACTCGCAAAACCCTTGGTGGCAGGTGGACCTCGGCGCCACGCACGAGCTGGAACGGGTGGTGATCTGGAACCGCACCGCGGCGGCCGAGCGCGCGGCCCGGCTCGAGGTCTTGTTGTCGGAGGATGGCCGGCAATTTCGGCAGGTCTATCAGCACAACGGCACGGTCTTCTTCGGGTTCAACGACCACAAACCGCTGGAGGTGCCGTTGCACCGCGAGCGCGCCCGCATCGTGCGGCTGGCCCTGCCGGGCAGGACCTATTTTCATCTGGACGAAGTCGAGGTCTTTGGCAGCGCCGATCCGCAAAAGAACCTCGCCCTGCATCAGCCGGCGGACCAGATCAGCGTGTCGCAATGGTCGGTCGCGCATGATGCCCAATCCCGGGAGGTGGATTGGGCTGCCAGCGCCGGCCGGGCGCTCGCGGTTTGCGAACAACTCTCCGCCTCCCTCGCAAGCCCGGCGCTTCCAACCGCTGAAATCCGGCGCCTGAAACAACGGCTGGCCAACCTCGCGCCGGGACAGCCGGCGAAAGCGCTTTTTCTGGAGGCCCGCCAACTGCAGCGGCGGCTGGCGCTGCAAAACCCCTTGCTGCGCGACTTCGACACGCTGCTGTTTGTCAAGCGGGTGCCCGGCAGTTTCAACCACATGTCCGACCAATATTACGGCTGGTGGTCCAAACCCGGCGGCGGAATCTTTCTGCTGCGCGGGTTCACGGGCCAGACACCGGTCGAGACCTGCCTGACCCCCGCATTCAGGGAACCGGGCAGCTTCCTGAGGCCGACCCTTTCCTATGACGGCGCAAAGGTGCTGTTCGCCTGGTGCCGCCATTACCCCCGCCTGGCGGCCGAGCCCAACAAGCTCGACAAGGCCAACGTGCCCGAGGACGCCTTCTATCACCTCTTCGAGATGAACCTGGACGGCTCGGGCCTGCGGCAGCTCACCCGCGGCAAATACGACGACTTCGACGGCCGTTACCTGCCCGATGGCCGGATCGTCTTCCTCAGCACCCGCCGCGGCCAGGCGGTGCAGGTCGGACGCGAAAGCGCGGCGCGAACAGTGGCGCGCCCCGATCTGCCCGATTGTTACGTGCGCTGCGGCGGCGGGCCCGAGCGGCCCGTGGCCGTTTATACGCTTCACACCCTGAACGCGGACGGCTCGGACCTGGCCGCCATCTCGCCCTTCGAAATGTTCGAGTGGACGCCGGAGATTGGCCGCGACGGCGCCATCCTTTATTCGCGTTGGGACTATATTGACCGGGACAACATGCCCTACATGGGGTTGTGGGCCATCAATCCGGACGGGACCGGCGCGCGAAAGGTCTTCAAGAACTACACCAAAGCGCCCCATTGCGTGTTCGAGGCCAAACCGGTTCCGGAGTCGCACAAAATCGTCTTCACCGCCAGCGCCCACCACGCCCAGACCATGGGCAGCCTCGTCCTCCTCGACCCCGCCGCCGGCATGGAAGGCGACGGGCCGATGACACGCCTCACGCCGGAAGTGCCGTTCCCGGAAATCGAAAGCTGGCCCCGGACCTCCTACGCCAATCCCTGGCCCTTGAGCGAACGGTTCCACCTGGTCGCCTGGGGCGCCGAAGGGGCGCGCGTGCCCGGCCCGGCCGGCTGGGCCCGCTGGCACGCCGTGCAGCGGCCCGCGGATGGCATGGCGATTTACTTTTACGACGCGCTGACCCGCACCCGCGAGCTGCTGTGGGCGGATGAGCGGATTGCGTGCGGCGACCCGATCCCCGTCCGGCCGCGCGAGCGCCCGCCGGTGCTGGCCAGCCAGCTCGATAACGCCGCTCCAAACGAAGGACGGTTTCTCTTGGCTGATGTTTACCAGGGGCTGACCGGCGTGCCCCGCGGCGAGATCAAATCCCTGCGAGTGGTGGCCGTGCCCGCCAAGACGCATCCGACGATGAATTTCCCCAACCTGGGCATCACCCGTGACGACCCGGGCAAGTGCGTGCTCGGCACCGTGCCCGTCGAACCGGACGGCTCGGCCCACTTTCGCGTCCCGGCGGGCGTGATCGTCTTCTTCCAGGCTCTGGATGCGCGGGGTGTGGCGGTGCAAACCATGCGCAGTGTCTCCCACGTCCAGCCCGGCCAGACCCTGGGCTGCATCGGCTGCCATGAACCCCGCCAGCTCGCGCCGCCCACCCGGCCGGCTCTGGCCGGGTTCCGCGAGCCGTCCCGCCTCACCCCCGGTCCCGAAGGCTCCTGGCCGTTGCGTTTTGACCGCCTCGTGCAACCGGTGCTGGACCGCCATTGCGTCGGTTGCCACCACCCTCAAGCCACCAACGCCGTCGCCGCGAAACTGGACCTCACCCCCGCCCGGGCTTATGACACGCTCGTGGCCCACGGCAAGCCCAGCCTGCAGGACCAGGTCTGGGCCGCCTACCACCAGGGCTTCTCGGTCCCGGGCCAGGGCATCGCCCAACGCAGCGCCCTCCTGGCGCTCCTCGACACTCCTCCCGGCCACTACGAGGTGCGCCTCAAGGCCGAAGACCGCGAGCGGCTGCTGACCTGGCTGGACACCTACGCCCAGCGACTCGGCCACTTCAGCGACGAACAGGAACGCGAGCTCCTCCAGTTGCGCCGCGCCTCGGCCCCCCTTCTCCTCGAACGCCCTCCCCACCAAACCGCCGCCCTCGGCGGAAACTGACGCGCCCCGCTGAACCTCCACGGAGGCCCCTGTTCTCCTCCCCGCCCGCGGCGGCCGGGCCGGGCGGTCGCCCGCCCGGGCGGAAGCGGCTGCTGCAAAAGGTTCCGCTGAGCCCTTGACAGCGAACCGGCTTGTGAATATATGTTTACTAACTTAGACAATGAGTATGTCTTTTTGCTCTATCCGCTCTCCGGAGCAGGCGCCGCCGCCTCGAGGACGGCAGGCGAAGGCGCGTGACGCTCACCTCCGCAACCGGCGCCCCACTGGCGAGGGAGCCCAGGCCAGGCAAGACATGCTTGATTGAATCCGAAAACCCTATGAACGAAACGAAGTCCGAAATTCAGAACCTGCGGACTGGCAACCCCCGCTTCCCCTTTTCCGCCGCCCGGCGGGCCGGCCTCACCTGTCCAGCCCGCCCCGTTCCGGCTTGAACCGGGGCGGCGGCGCGAAGGGGCCCGGCCCCTCCGCGCCCCCTTTCATTTGATCCCTATGTCAAGAGTAAAACCATGCCTATGAAAACCTCACTCATTGCCAACTCCTTCGCCTCCTCCGCCTTGGCGGGCGGGGCTGCATCCGCCGTGCGGCGCGCCGTCCCGGTTGCCGTTCCGGCTGGTTCTGACGACGCGGCCGGGACTGACGTCTGGCGCCCTTTGGGGTGCAGGCGCCGGCCGGGCAGCCGGGCCCCATCCCGGGTTGAGCCCTTTGGCCCATGCGAGGCGTCCTGTTGAATGAAACCAAACCCATCCAGTTGCACAACCCACTGGTCAACTCACTGCGACCATGAGAAGTAATGCCTTGAACCCACTCGATAACGGGAATGCTGCGATGCCCCGCCCCATGCCGTGCCTGGCAACGCAGACCATCAAGCGAGCCGGCTGGTTGAAGCGGGGCCGTTGGCGCCTGGGATGGCTCCTGGCGCTCGTGACCTTGGCCGGGATCGGATTAGGACCAGGCAACGCTGCGCTGGCCCAACAACCGTTTGTGTTTGTCACGCCGGCTGCCGGGGCCTCTTTGTGCACCGGGCAGCCGGTCACGATTACGTGGACAGGGGGAGCCCCATCCTGGTCCGTGAACCTCTCCTTGATCAACGTCTCCACGTGGTCGGTCGCGGCCGTGGTAGCCACCGGGCTTTCCAACACGGGCTCGTATGCTTGGAACTTGCCAGCCAATCTTCCTTGTCCCGGCACCTACCAGTTCTACATAGAAGACACCCAGGCGACCACTTGGACCTACGGCCCCTCAGTAACCATTGACTGCTGCCCCACCGGGTGTTTTCAGCCTCCATCAGGCATGGTGGGCTGGTGGCCTCTGGATGATGCCACCAACCAGAGCACGGTTCTGGACTTGGCGGCCAACCACCAGGGCACCGCGCGTGACCTGGCCAATAACATCGTCAATATCGGCCCGCCCCCGGTGTGGTCGCTTCCCGACCCGGCTGTTTTCGGCGGGTCGCTGCTGCCGGTGGTGACCGATCCCAACACCTCGAATCCGCCGCGCGGCGCTTTGTTCTTGTCGGGCCAGGGTTTGGTCGAGGTGCCCCATCATCCCAGCTTGAACATTGGGTCCAATGGCATGACCCTCACTCTGTGGACCTGGCCCACGCCGGGCAGTGGCGGTCCGCAGCCGTTGGTCGAGAAGTATGATTTGGCCAGTGCCGGCGGTTACTCTCTGTATTTGGACCCGGTGGGCAGCGGGAACTTCGTCTTGAAGTTCCTCCTCAACGGCACCGTGGTCAGCGGTCCCCTCGTGCCCGCCAGTGTGTCCTCTTCCGATTGGCGCTTTGTGGTCGCGCGCGTGTCCGGGGCAGGCAACGTCACCTTGTCGGTCTGCGACGCCTTTGGAGCCTGCACAACCGCGCCGCCAGTTGT
>JARKQH010000022.1 GCA_029974925.1 Verrucomicrobiota bacterium | reverse complement strand
ACTGGAGGGGAGCTCGGGGGGGATCACCGCCCCGGCAGTGAGCCTCAGCGGCCGAAACACCAACGTCGTTGCGATTCAGAATGTCGCGGGCAGCAACTCCATCGGCGGACTGACCGTCAACGTTGGCGGCAGCTTTTACGTGCTGCAGTCGGATGCGGGCACCCTCAATCTGGGAGGAATCGTTTCTTCAGCGGCCGGCGGCACGCGCACCCTAACGCTGCGCGGACCGGGGGATTTCAACGTTTCCGGCTCGATTCAGAACGGCAGCGCGACGGTAGGCTTGGTCAAGGACGGGCCGGGCACACTGACGCTGGCCGGAGTAAACACTTACACCGGTCCAACGACCGTGAGCAATGGAACCTTGGTGGTAAACGGTTCTGTGGGAGCCGGCGGCGTCGTGGTGGCGGGGGGCCGTTTGGCCGGCTCCGGCAGTATTGCGGGAGCGGTCACTGTTCTGGCCGGCGGCGTGCTTTCGCCCGGTGTCTCCATCGGGGCGCTGGCCATCCACAACTCGCTGTCGCTGGCCGGCGCGACGGTGATGGAGCTGAACAAGGCGGCGGGAACGAACGACCTGGTGCACGGACTGACCAGCGTGAGCTATGGCGGCACGTTGACCGTGACCAACCTGGGGGGCGAGCTGGCTGCCGGCGATGCCTTCAAGCTGTTTGGCGCGGCGAGTTACAGCGGCGCCTTTGCGGAAATATTCCCTGCCACGCCCGGCCCGGGGCTTGCCTGGGACACCAGCACGCTTGCCACCGACGGCAGCTTGCGCATCGTCAGCACGGCGAACCCCATCCCCACCAACATTGTCTTTGCCACCGCAGGCGGGAAACTCACGTTGTCCTGGCCCGCGGACCGCCTTGGCTGGCGGCTGCAGGTGCAAAGCAACACGCTGGCCGAGGGCCTCGGACCCAACTGGAGCGAGGTGCCGGGTTCGGCGGCAACCAACCAACTTGTCGTGCCGTTGAATCCCGACCCTGGCAGCGTGTTTTATCGGCTGATTTTTCCCTGACAACCCACTCCCATCTCGTTGGGCGTTTGCATTCAATGAATCCCATGCGCTTGCTCCCTTCCACGTGCCTGCTGCTGGCTGGCAGCCTGATCCTCCCGAGCCCTTGCGTTTCGGCAGCGCTGCAACCGACCGGGCGGAAACCTCAAACCACCGTCTTCGTTCACTTGGACCGTCCCGGCAAGCCCATCAGTCCGGATTTGGTGGGCATTTTCTTCGAGGATATCAACTACGCGGCAGACGGCGGGCTGTATGCCGAGTTGGTGCAGAACCGCTCGTTCGAATACTCGGCCGTGGAGCGGAATGACTGGGGGCCGTTAACCGGCTGGGAAGAGGTGTCGCGCGGCGGGGCGCGGGGATCATTGAAGATCACCGATGCGGTGCCGCTGCATCCGAACAACCCGCATTACATCGTGATCGAAACCTTCGAAGCCGGGGCCGGATTTGGCTTGGTGAACCGGGGCTTCGACGGCATCCCTGTTCGCGCGGGGGACCAATACGACTTTGGGATTTTCGCGCGGCAATTGTTCACGGGCAACCGCTGGGGCGGCAGCGGGAGGCTCGAAGGCCCGGCGCGGCTCCAAGTGCGCCTGGAATCGGCGGCGGGCGAGTCGCTTGCCGAGGCGGAGCTGGAGGTGTCGGGGCGGGAGTGGGGGCGCCGGGTCACCACCCTCACCGCCGGGAGGTCGGAGGACGCGGCGCGGCTGGTGGTGCTGTCCCTCACCCGGGGAGGCGTGGCGGTGGATGAGGTCTCGCTGTTCCCCCGCAAGACGTTCAGGAACCGGCCGAACGGCCTGCGCGCGGACCTGGCGCAGGCCATTGCGGATTTGAAGCCGAAGTTTGTGCGTTTTCCCGGCGGCTGCCTGGTGCATGGCTATGGTCTGGGCAACCTGTATCGCTGGCGGGACACGGTGGGGCCGGTGGAGCAGCGGCGCGGCCAGCCAAACATTTGGGGCTACCATCAATCCGTCGGCTTGGGCTACTTCGAGTATTTTCAATTCTGCGAGGACATCGGGGCCAAACCGCTGCCGGTCGTGGCAGCGGGGGTGTGCTGCCAGAATGCCGACCACCAAGGCGGCACCGGCCAGCGGGGCCTGTCGCTTGAGGAGATGCCCGCCTATCTCCAGGAGGTGCTGGACCTGATCGAATGGGCGAACGGGCCGCCCACCTCCAAGTGGGGATCGGTGCGGGCCGCCGCCGGGCATCCCGCGCCGTTCAACCTGCAATTTCTGGGAGTTGGCAACGAAGACCACATTACGCCCGTCTTCCGCGAGCGGTTCAGGATGATCTTCGACGCCCTCCGGAAAAAGCATCCTGAAATTACCGTCATCGGTACCGTTGGCCCTTTCCCGGACGGCGAGGATTTCGACAATGGCTGGAAATTCGCCAACGAGCTGCGCATTCCGATGGTGGATGAGCACTACTACAAATCGCCCCAGTGGTTCTGGGACAACCTGGAGCGATACGACCGTTACGACCGGGCGGGGGCCAAGGTGTATGTTGGGGAGTATGCCGCCCACGACGACCGGCGGCGCAGCACGCTGCGTTCAGCGCTGGCGGAGGCCGCCTTCCTCACCGGCCTGGAGCGGAACGGCGATGTGGTCCCCTTCGCCTCCTACGCGCCGCTCCTTGGGAAACGGGGATTCACGCAGTGGAACCCGAATCTCATTTATTTTTCCAATACGCAGGTGGCGCCCACCATCAACTATTATGTGCAACAATTGTTCAGCCGCCACGCCGGAGACCTTTGGTTTCCAACCACGGTGCGGGAAGGCGCGGCGGCCGGCGAGGCTCCGGGCGGATCCGGCGGCATTTTTCTGGGCACCTGGAACACGCAGGCGGAGTTTGACGATGTCCGGGTGAGCCGCGGTTCCAACGAACTCTTCAGGGACATCTTTGAGGCCCCCGCCTCTCATTGGCAGGCCGAGTCCGGCGCTTGGACGGTCGCGGATGGAACGTATCGGCAGACGGGGAAGGCTCAGCCGGCACTCAGCCGGCTGGCCGGGTTCACGGGCGGGGAGCAGTACACCCTCACGCTGCGCGCCCGAAAAACCGGCGGCGCGGAGGGTTTTCTCATCGGTTTCCGGGCGCGGGACAAGGACAACTACTATTGGTGGAACCTGGGCGGGTGGAACAACACGCGCGACGCGGTGGAGAAGAGTGTGAACGGCGCGCGGAGCCTTGCCGGCAGCGACCGGCCGGGCCGGATTGAATTGAACCGCTGGTATGACATCCGGGTCGAATTTGACGCGGGGCGCATCCGCTGTTTCCTGGATGGCGCTCTCAGACACGAGTTTACCGACAGGGGATTTGGCAGGGGTAACGACTTCGCGGTTTCCGCTGTGCGCGACACGCGGAGCGGGGATGTGATTCTGAAGTTGGTCAACGGCGGCGGGGCGGCCAAACCGCTAAGCATTGAATTCAGCGGGGCAGGGGACCAGGCCGGGAGCGCCGTGAAAACCGTCCTCACGGCCGCTGACCCGGCGGCGGTCAACGACTTTGGCAATCCACACGCCGTGGTACCCAGGACGGAAATCGTCAGCGTTGGCGGAACCTTCGATTACGAAGCGCCGGCGTACTCCCTGACGGTGTTGAGGATAAAGAAATAGGACATGGAACTGCCGGGGAAATCCCAAAAACCGAAGCGCTGATACGGGCTCTGTTTTGGGGGTTTTTGCTGGAGCTCGGAATAGCTCGCAATAGGACGGAGTGGCTCCGAGCAGCTCGAGAAGCTGGCGGCCCGGAGACGGGCTTGTGCGGGGGTGGCTGCAACCGCTTACGGGTGCCGCGTCCTGCACACGATTGGCGGGGATTTTGGCCCCGCCCTAAATGCTGATCTCGAACCGGGTCTGCCCGGGACGAGCCGCGCTGTCAAAGAACTGGGCGAAGCGCGTTATGGCGCTTCAGACAAAGGGTAAATCTCACCCTGTGAGCGGACTGCGCCTTGCGGCGTTTCAGTTTGCTCCGAGGCTCGGGGCCTCACGGCAGTCGAAAGCTGCTGTGCTTTAGGTAAGCCATTTAGGTGAGGACGTCAAGTCCCCTGAGTGATTTTTTCACTTTTTTCTGACGGGCAACGCAGGCTGTTTAAGGAAAGGTCGGGCGGATTTGTTACAAATCTCGTTGAGGTGCTCATGGCGACAAGAGGGGATCGAACGCCCCTGCCGCCGCCTGCTTAACGCGCTTGGAAGGACGCAAGGAACGGGTCATGGTCTGGGAGGGGAAAAAGGGCTTGCGAAGGCCGGACCTCACCTGTGCCGGCTGCCATGGTACCCGAGGAGTTAGACGGTACGGGCAGGTATCATTTGCGTGTACGAACGCAGATGTAACATGTCTGACGCATGCACGAACTTATTGGTACGTGAGGTCAGGTTAGACAACACCTGTTGTGAGGCGTCTTCTACCGGGGATTTTCAGTTTATTCGTGGCGTGTGGCGCGCTCCTGCATCCAGACCACGTCCTGGTTGTTGGGGGACGGGTTGGGGTAGGGGGTGACCACCCCGACCTGGAACGGCCTGGTGGTGCGGGGGTCTGCCCACTTTTTCATCTCGGAGTGGCCGTCCGCAAACGAGAAGCCGCCGCCGCCGTTATGGTAGCCGGCGGGGATGTCCACCATCGAAATGCTGCCCGGGCTGTTGGGCCAGCCGGTCATGTCCACGACGAACATGGCGTCGTTGATGCTGTCCTCGCGTTCATCCAGGAAGACGAAGGTGCGGGCCGGACCGGG
>JARKQH010000483.1 GCA_029974925.1 Verrucomicrobiota bacterium | reverse complement strand
CGGTCTTTGACGAAGGTGATGAGCTTGCGGGACTGGCCGCCGAGGTGGGGCGCGAACTCGTCCACCAGGTCGCAAATGAGCTCGACGATGCGCAGGTTGGCCCATTCGTTGTGGCCGCCGATGTTGTAGGTTTCGCCGGCGGGCGCCCGGGTGAGGACCTGCCAGAGCGCCTCGGCGTGGTCGAGGACATAAAGCCAGTCGCGCACGTTGAGGCCGTCGCCGTAAACGGGGATGGGGCGCCGTTCGAGGGCGCTCTGGATGACGACGGGGATGAGTTTTTCGGGGAACTGGTAGGGGCCGTAATTATTCGAGCAATTCGTGATGACGGTGGGCAGGCCGTAGGTGTGATGATACGCGCGGACCAGGAGGTCGCTGGCGGCCTTGCTGGCCGAGTAGGGCGAGTTGGGGGCGTAAGGGGTGGTTTCGGTGAAGAAGCCGGTGGGGCCGAGGCTGCCGTAAACTTCGTCGGTGGACACGTGATGGAAGCGCCTGCCGTCCAGGTTGGACCCCCAGCAGCCGCGGCAGGCCTCGAGCAGGTTGAACGTGCCCACCACGTTGGTATGAACAAAATCGCCCGGGCCGGTGATCGAGCGGTCCACGTGCGACTCGGCGGCCAGGTGCAGCACATGCGTAATCTCATGGCGGCGCACCACCTCCTGCACCGCGGGCTTGTCCCGCAAATCCACCTTCTCGAAAACGTACTTTGGATGCCGCGCCACCGCCTCGAGGTTCTCGAGGTGGCCGGCGTAGGTCAGGCAATCCAGGTTGACCAGTTTGCGGACCTCGGGCCGGTTGATGACGTGATGAATGAGGTTGGAGCCGATGAAGCCGGCGCCGCCGGTAACCAGGAGGTTCATATCGCGAATACAGTCATGGAGTCGAAGTGCCGCCCCGGCCATCCCCGGTCCGCAACGGTTCGGGGCCGGAGCGCGGACCTTCCGGCCCGCCGGGGGAAAGGGCCGGTTGGGGCGAGGCCGCCGAAGCCCGGGCCACCGCGAGCGGCGGCTCCCGTTCCACGTCCAGCGCGGCCAGCAGGCTCTCGTGCCAGTCCGGCAGTTGGAGGCCGAAGGTGCGTTTGAGTTTGTCGCAGCAAAGGACCGAAAAGGCCGGGCGCTTCGCCGCCGTGGGATACTCCGCGGTGGCAATCGGCTCGACCCCGGTGCATTTCCGGCCCTCGGGCGGCATGGCGCGGACGATGGCCTCGGCGAAGCCGTGCCAACTGGTCCGCCCGGAGGCGGCCAGGTGGTAAAGGCCGGTGAAGGCGGCCGGGTCCGGCGCCGCGAGGGTCTGCTGGACCGCCAGGGCGGTGGCCTCGGCAATCATTCTTGACCACGTGGGGCAGCCCACCTGGTCGCGAACCACGCGCAGCGTCTCCCGGTCCCGCGCCAGGCGCATGATGGTCAGCAGAAAGTTCTGGCCCCGCGTGCCATACACCCAGCAGAGGCGGAAGATGAGGTGCCGGCCGCCGGCCTCGAGCACCGCCAGGTCCCCGGCGAGCTTCGAGCGGCCATAAACGCCCAGCGGGCGGGTCGGGTCGTCTTCGAGGTAGCCCCCGCCGCCGGCCTTGGCGCCGTCAAACACGTAATCGGTCGAGTAATGCACCAGCAGCGCGTCGAGCTTCCGCGCCTCCTGGGCCAGGATGCCCGGCGCCACGGCATTAATGAGGTGACATTTCTCCGGCTCGCTTTCAGCCCGGTCCACCGCCGTGTACGCGGCGGCGTTGACCACCAGCGCGGGGCGGGTCTCCGTGAGCCAGCGCCGCACCGACGAGCCGTCGGTCAGGTCAATCTCGGGAAAATCAATGGCGACGACGCCGCCCAGCGGGGCGAGCGTGCGGCGCAGCTCCCACCCCACCTGGCCGTTCCGGCCGATGATCAAAATGCGGCGGCGGTCCATACGGTTGCCCGGCTCAAAACAGCCGCTCCGGCGGCAGGTCCCGCAGCCGCGGCGCGCGGGCGTCCTTGTCCGAAAGCCGGGGGTTTTGCAGCGGCCACTCGATGCCCAGGTCGGGGTCGTCCCAGCGAATCGCCAGTTCGTCCGCGGGCGAGTAGAACCGCGTGCATTTGTAGTGGAACATCGCCTGCTCGCTCAGCACGACAAAGCCGTGGGCGAAACCGGGCGGGATGTAGAACTGCCGCTTGTTTTCGCTGGAGAGGCGCGTGCCATGCCATTTCCCGAAGGTGGGCGACGCGCGGCGAATGTCCACCGCCACATCGAACACCTCGCCTTGGAGGACCGAAACGAGTTTCCCCTGCGCGTTCGGGTTCTGGAAATGGAGTCCGCGCAGAATCCCCTGGCGCGAGACCGAGATGTTGTCCTGGACAAAATCGGCGTCAATGCCGGCTTCGGCATAGCGGCGGCGGTTCCAGGTTTCCATGAAAAAGCCGCGCGCGTCGCCGAAGACCCGGGGTTCCAGCAGCAGCAATCCGTCGAGGGGGCAGCGGAGGATGTTCATGCCAGGTCAGGCGGACAGGCGCCGCGCTTCGGCGACCACCTCGTTGAGCAAATAGTCGCGGTATTCGCAGCGCGGCATGCGCTGAGCCAGGGCCTCGAGCGCCGCGAGGGTGAGAAAGCCGCGGTGGAAGGCGGCTTCCTCGGGGCAGCCGATTTTGATGCCCTGGCGTTTTTCGATGGTTTGAACGTAAGCGGAGGCTTCGTGAAGGCTGCTGCTGGTGCCGGCGTCCAGCCACGCAAACCCGCGGCTCAGCCGGTGCACCCGCAACTGGCCCCGGCGCAAATACTCGACGTTCACGTCGGTGATTTCCAGCTCGCCGCGAGCGGAGGGTTTCAGGTTGCGGGTGATCTCGAGCACCTGGTTGTCGAAAATATACAGGCCGGGGACGGCATAGTTGCTTTTGGGCTGGCGCGGTTTTTCCTCGATCGAGATGGCCTGGCCGTGCGCGTCGAACTCGACGACGCCGTACCGTTCGGGGTCGTTGACGTGGTATCCGAAAATGGTGGCGCCGCTCTTGAACTCGGCAAAGGCGCGCTGGAAACTGTCGCCGCCGTAGAAGACGTTGTCGCCCAGAATCAGCGTCACGGGGTCGGCTCCGATGAAGGACTCCGCGATGAGAAACGCCTGCGCGATGCCCTCGGGTTTGGGTTGCTCGCGGTATTCGATGACCAGGCCCCACTGGGTGCCGTCGCCGAGCAACTGGCGGAACCGCGGCAGGTCCTGCGGAGTCGAGATCAGGCAAATCTCGCGGATGCCGCCTTCGATGAGCGTGGTCAGCGGGTAATAGACCATGGGCTTGTCGTACACCGGCTGAAGCTGCTTGCTGGCCACCAGCGTCAGCGGAAACAACCTCGAGCCGGCTCCGCCGGCCAAAATGATGCCTTTCATTCGCTGCGCAAGGTACCGCTTTTCGCGCCAAAATCAACGCGCAAAGCCCGCCCCGAAGCCCGGGAAAAACACGGAAGAAACTGTCCGTATTCGTCTCGGGGCTCGCGCCCCGCGGCAGGGCTCAGTCGGCGAGGCGCCGCGCTTCGCGGATGCCGTAGCGTTTCAGCACGCGAGCGGTGGCCTCGGTTTCCTCCTCGCCGGCTTTCACCACCAGGCGCTTGATGGCGTCGCCGGGCATGAACTCGAACTGATGGTAACCCTGGACGGGCTGTTGGAGGGCTTGCTGAATCTGCGACAGGCGGCTGATGGGCTGGCCGTTGACCTTCTGCACCACCAGCAGGCGTTGGTCCTGGTACCCGATGTTATAGGGGTCGGGCAGCATCTGGGACAGGAGGATCAGCGCCGGCTGCTCCCGCGTCCGCGGCTGGTTGCGATAATACAACAAACGGAACGGCGCCTTCCGCTTCCACTCGGGGCCCCAGCTCTGCAGAAATTCATCGGTCAGCGGCACGAAGACCAGGCCGCCGACAATCAAATATTCGGGCGGCGTGTCGTATCGCGCCGCGGGCACCAGGGCGTTGGTGAATTCATACTTCGGCAGCCGGTAGGCCACCTCCAGTTCCTGGCCGTCCCGCCAGACCCGCAGCCGGGACTCGTCCCCCGCCCACTTGCCGCGCGTGGACAGGTTTTCGATCAGGATGCGCCCAAATTCCGGGTCCCGGTAGTTGCCCGAAGTGTCCACCTCGAACCCGTCAATGCTCAGGATGATGTCGCCCACCTTCATCACCGTGGGCGCGCCGTCCGGCCGCTCGGGCACTTCAATGACGATGACGCCGCGCGGCCGTCCGGGCAGCTTCAGGCGGGCGAGGGAATCGAGGTTGACGGCCGGCTGCCAGAACCAATGAAAATAGCCCAGGCCGCGGTAAGCGCCCTGGCGCCGGGCTTCGAGAATGGAGCGGATGAGGGAGGCGGGGGTGACGGTGCACGCCCGGCCGGACTGGGTGGTGACCAGGCCGGCGCAATGGCCGTTGGCAATGAGGGGTTCGCCGCCGTTGAGCCCGACAATGTCCGAGTCGCAAGCCAGCATCACATGGTTGATGCCGCTCAACTCGGCTTCGCGGACCACGTAACAGGTGAACTCGGCGCGGCGAAGCTCGAGATTGCCCTGCCGCCACCGCGCAATCTGCAGCGCGGCATCGGCCGCGGCGGTTCGCAGTTCCACCGGCTCGAGCCCCTCCCAAAAGGCGGCTGCCTCCGTGGTGACCAGCGCCAGGTTCGCGTGGTAGTCCACCCACGTCACCTCCCCGACCCACCATTCCCCCGCCCCGTCCTTTTGCAGCCGCACCAGCGTGCGGTCGAACATCTCGGCCGCCGTGGTGAGCACCTCGCGCGGGCCGATGACGATGCCGGTCTTGACGGCGCTGCGGTTGCGGGTGTTCCACGGCTGGAGGAAGTCGTATTGCTTGCGCGCCACCTCGAGCGTGACGATGGAGCGGGTCCAGGGCGACTCGACCGCCGGGGTTTGAGCCGGCTGGCTTTGGGCGCGCGCCGTCGGGGCCGCGGCAATCGCCAGCGCGAGGGCGGCCGCCGCAAAAATCACAGGGCGCAGGTTCATAGGCGTCGGTCGCTGGGAATGCCGTAGTTGCTCAAAATCTCCGTGTTGGCGCCGGCCAGTTTGGCCCGCGGCAGGGTCTCCACGGCGTGGTGCGGCACAAACTCGACCACATCGAAATCACTTCGGTTTTGCTCGAAGGCGCGCACGACATCCTCGAGCTTCTCAATCCGCACCCCGTTGATGCGGTCCACCATCGCCCGGCCGCGCACCGACCAGTTCGCGTTGATTTCGTGCGGCAGGACCGTCGCCAGAACCACGGGTTCGGGGCGCGCGTTCCGGGGATCGTCGGTGGGGCGCATCCGCAGTTCATAAATCAGTTCCCCCTGGCCCGGGTCCGCGGCGTCAATGCCCGCCGCGCGCAGAAAGTCCAGGCTCAGCGGGGTGAAGACCAGCCCGCCATGGACGAAGTAGCGGGGCAGGACGTCATACTGGAATCCGGCCGCGCGGTCCACCTCGCATGCTTCCATCGGCAGTTGCAGGCTGATTTCCTTGCCGTCGCGCCACACCTGGATGGGAAGCGTGTCGCCCACCTGGGCCAGTTGGAAGGCCACGCCGGCGGAGACCCGGTTGCCCTCAAACAGGATGGTGGCGTCGCTGGCCACCGGGTAATCGCCGATGCGCAACAGCACGTCCTCCTCGAGCAGCACCCCGCTCTTGTTGCAGATCGGCAGCAGCCGGTCCACCCGCGCGCCGGTCCCGTTGTCCGGCAGCTTCAGCCAGCTCCGGTACGCCGGGCTCTGCGTGCCCGCCAACTGAATGCCCACCCGCGGAAAACCGTCGTAGCGGCCGTCCTCGATATCCTTCAGGAAATGCTGGATGATGGGGGGCGGGATGAAGAAGCCGGCGTTTTCCAAACCTTGCATGCCCTGAAAGGCCACCCCCACCACCCGGTCCTCCTGGACCACCGGCCCGCCGCTGTTGCCCGGGTTGATGGCCGCGTCGGTCTGGCACGCCAAAAAGTGCCGGATGCCCGTGTGGGAATACGGCTGCCGCTCGATTCGCGACACCACGCCGCGCGTGTACGAAATCTCCTCGCCCCCCGCGGGGTAGCCATACGTCACCACCGTCGAGCGCACCTTGGGCAGCCCCCCGAACTCCAGCGGCTCAATCTCCTCAAAAAAACGCTCGTCCTTGATCCGCAGCACCGCCAGGTCGCAGTCGTGCGCGATGAACTCGACCTCGGCGAGATACGGCCGCGGGTCTTGGTAACGCCGCACAATGATCTGCCGCGCCCAGCTTACCACGTGGGCGTTGGTCATGATCCGTTTGCCTTTGATCACAAACCCCGACCCCGAGCCGCGCTGGACCGTCTCGAAACGCCACGGGGCGTCCCACGCCGGCTGCTGGCCGAAGTTGATCACCTGCACGACGGACAGCTCGGTCTCCGCGGCAGGGCTCGCCGCCGCCAGCGTCAGCAGCGCCAAACCCAAAAGTTGATGCACACGCACGGCGGGAACATGGACGCCGTCCCCGAAGCGGTCAAGGTCTGTGTTCCAACTCACCGCGGATTAAGCGGATTGGGTGGTTGAAGAAGCCGGGTTTTGCCGAACCTTGCAGCCTCAGCCGGCAGCCGGACCCGGGCGCAGCCTGACTTGGACGGCCGCGAGGAGCCTTCCCACCGCTTCGATTTTGCGCCGCAGGTCCGCCCAGTCGGGCTCCTCCAGGTCGGACTCCGCCAGATAAAGCCAGTCCGCCGGGTTATGGCTGTCTGTCTTCCTGGGCAATGACAACCCCCTCGCTTAGCACGGTCTGAAAAAAGTGGTCGCCGGATGCCTGCTTCTCCTTCAGCCGGTCCGGTGTGATCGGCAACAAGGTAAAGGAAAGGTCCGGACGCAACGACCACAGCGCAGTCCGGAATTCCGTGGCGGTCTGGAGCTGCTGCTCCGCGCCGTCTGCCACAATGCACAGGTCCACGTCGCTGTCCGGCCGGGCGTCCCCGCGGGCGTGCGAGCCAAACAAATACACGGTATGAACCCGGCGCACCCGGCCCAGGGCCGACAGGCATTGCGCCAGCAGGTCGCGCTTGCCGCGCAAGGAAGCGGGCAGACGATCCAACAGCAGTTTCACCAATTTCAAAATAAAACTTTTGACCGACCCTGACAAGACCGTGAACTGGTCTCTCGCTGGCCGGACGCCAAGCGCATCCACACACTCAGTCGCCTGGCCAGCAGTTGCGAGGGGTCGCCGACGCGGCCTCCCACAACTCCTTGGCGCCGCAATCAAAGGCACGAGCCCGGTCGGACTGGGGAAGCGGCGATTGCCTTTATCCGTGTCATCCCCGAAACCCGCGGCCAAACTTGGAGCGGCCCGTTCTGCGTCCGTCCGCGTGCTCTGCGGGCTCCCTCCCTCCAACCGCCGAGACTCAAAGTCCGCAGAGCTACTCGGTGCCGGAATGGCCGGAGACCGCCTCACGGTTCCTGAAGTCGCGGCGACTGCGGCCGAAAGAAAGTTTTGTGCCAGTCTCAGATTTGACCGCCTCACGGTTCCTGAAGTCGCGGCGACTGCGGCAAATTGGCCGTGACGGTCAACTGCGCATCCTGCACCGCCTCACGGTTCCTGAAGTCGCGGCGACTGCGGCACTCTTTATATATCTTAACAGATTCTTCCCTTGTCCGCCTCACGGTTCCTGAAGTCGCGGCGACTGCGGCTCTTTGCCCTCAGCATCCTTGACAATCGAGTTGTCCCGCCTCACGGTTCCTGAAGTCGCGGCGACTGCGGCCGTCATCACTAAAAAATAAATAACCCCTCAGCAGCCGCCTCACGGTTCCTGAAGTCGCGGCGACTGCGGCCCTTCTGGCGCTACTGCTGTACTGACGCTGCGATAACCGCCTCACGGTTCCTGAAGTCGCGGCGACTGCGGCTGCGGCTGACAAAGTGCAAGTCTGGAAGCCGTTGCCGCCTCACGGTTCCTGAAGTCGCGGCGACTGCGGCCACGAACCGCGTGGTGATGGTTGGGTCCGGCAACGCCGCCTCACGGTTCCTGAAGTCGCGGCGACTGCGGCAGCGGAGCGGGGTGCGCGTGGGCCGGACACTGCGACCGCCTCACGGTTCCTGAAGTCGCGGCGACTGCGGCCCCTTTGCTACCAGGGCGCCTCCGCCTATTTTTAGCCGCCTCACGGTTCCGGAAGTCGCGGCGACTGCGGCGCAGTTTGCCCAGCACGAGGTGAACGGCGTGTTGCGCCGCCTCACGGTTCCTGAAGTCGCGGCGACTGCGGCCATCAAGGTTGGCGGACGTTACTATTCCTACCAAGCCGCCTCACGGTTCCTGAAGTCGCGGCGACTGCGGCTGAGACAGCGAACGGCTCACTCTGATCCAATCGTCCGCCTCACGGTTCCTGAAGTCGCGGCGACTGCGGCGTCCACGACCCAGCAGGTATCCGCCGCGTTGCGGCCCGCCTCACGGTTCCTGAAGTCGCGGCGACTGCGGCACCCCGGGTTCGATGTATGACTACCCTGACTACCCGCCTCACGGTTCCTGAAGTCGCGGCGACTGCGGCGGCACCAGGAACGGACCCGTGTCCCCGTTGTTCCGCCGCCTCACGGTTCCTGAAGTCGCGGCGACTGCGGCGCCGCAGCCCGACATCAGCATACTGGGTCGCATACCGCCTCAC
>JARKQH010000476.1 GCA_029974925.1 Verrucomicrobiota bacterium | reverse complement strand
CGGCGGCGCTGCACCGGCACGGGCTGCCCTGGGCGCACCGCACCGACAGGTGGCAGCTCACCGGGCCGCGTTTTCCCGGCGTGTGTTCCCGCCGCTCTTCAGCCGGGCGACGCCCTGGGTTCGCCGGTCGGGGCGCCATTCACGCCGGATGTTTTCCCAATACCAACCCGCCCTGGCTGGCCGGCGGACCAGCGCCGCGAAATTGATTCCCATGCGCACCCAGCGGCTCCTCAGTGTTGCTTCCGCCGTCCACTCCCGTCGCTGCTTCGCCAGCCGCTGGCATGCCGCACCCCAGCGGCGGAGCCTGGCTGTCCCGGCTTGAAAGCCGTCCGATCCCGCTGTCTCCCGAAATGGCAGTGTCCGCATACCCTCATTATCCCCCCGATTCCTGATCACCGCGAGCCAGGGCTACGGTCAATTCTGGATCAAAATCTGCCCCAAAAGGGCACTTCCCTCCGCCAACCCGCCGCCTTTTGCCGTATTGTTCCAACGGGAAGAAGGTTGGGCCGCGCGCCCCCCTTGTCCTGGCATCCTTTTGGCCTCCCGGGGGTCCTGCGCCTCCCCGCCGCGAGGACAGGGGCGGGCACGTTTCGTTCTGTCCGCGGAGCTTTCCGGATCCCCGGGGCGTTTGTCGGGACTTCCTTTCCGCGTTCGGTTCCCGAGCCGGTGACGGTTCGCAGCCGTTCCGGCTTTAGCGCGCGCCCACCGCGAGGGCCTGGAACAGTTCCAGCCACTGGCCTGTCAGGGCGGCGGCAACGGTTTTTTCGCGAGCGAGCTCTTCCGGCGTCTGGCCCCAGTAGAAACCGATCCAGCCGGCGGCATGCGGCCGGGATTTTTCAATAAACTCGCGCAACTCACCCGGACTGCACGAGAGGGGAAAAATTTCCTCGATGACAACCGGCTTGCCCACGTCGAAACCCCGGAGCGTCTCGAGATCGGCCTCGAGCCGCCCCCGGCCGGGATACAGGTGGACACACACAAAGTCGAGCGAGCCGGCGACTTTCGCGGGCGGAAAGCCGGAGCCGCTCACGGGGGTCTCGAGGCTGTTGGGCAGGAAGCCCAGCGTAATGAGGTGGCGGCGGTCATGTTGGCGAATGGCCGCCGTGAGCTGCTCGACCCAGGCGCGCGCGATTTCCGGCCGGGCGCGGTCTCCCGGCCGGAGGGTAATCGCCTGGACGTAATGGAACCCGGCCAGTTCCCCGAGGAGCCAGTCTCCCGGTTTTCGCGGGGAGCCCGGGACGACCGGCTCGTTCATGAGGTTGTAACAGAATACCGCGGGGCTGCGGCGGCAGGTTCGAGCGATGGCCTCCCAGAAGCGGGCCTGGGCCCGCCAGCGGTCCGCTTCCTCCAGGCGGTCATACCAGGCCGGGACCTCCGCTTTGCGATAGCACGCCAGACCGGTGAGGTCGAGATAGAGGCCCGTATCCTCCGCCAGCGCCAGCAGGCGGGCAAGCTGGCGCAAGGCGTGGGGGTTGGGCTGGTCCGGCCCCAGCATGAACTTCGCGAACTGGAGATGGAGGCGCACCACATTGGCGCCCAGCGCTTTCATCTCCCTGAAATCCTGCGTGACGGTGTCCCACTCCGCCTCCCAATAATCCTCGAGCAGGCGCATCTGGTAATCCCGGTCGTAGTTGAAACCCCAGGGAACAAAGGGCTTTTCGGCGCGCCCCGCCACGAATCCCCGGCTGTCGGCGGAAATCCGGACCCAATCGCGGGCCGGCCGCGGCGGGCCGGGCGGGGCCAGGGTCCGCGCCGGCGAGGCGGGTTTGACGGTTGAATCCGGCAACGGCCGGGCGCACCCGGCGGCCAAAGCAACCAGACAGAGGCCGGCCGCGGCTGCCGGGGCGAACCCGCCCGCCAGTCGCGCTCGGGGCGAGGCGGCGCCCCAGCCCAGGCAGGAGTTGTTCATTACACCGCGGGAGTTTCGAACAATTTGGCAATGCCGATCTCGAATTCCGGCAACAGGGTCTCCGTCAGAACGTCCCGGCCGGCGAGGATGCCCTTGAGCACCAGGCCGTAGGGGCTGGAATGATAGACCTCGACGTTGTCGTAGCGCGGGTCAATCATCCAAAGGCGCGGCAGGCGGATTTCCTCGTAAAGCTGTTTCTTGACGACGGTGTCGGGGCGGTGGTCCTCCGAGTTGACGATCTCGGCGGCGAGCCAAAGTCTGTCATTGGCGGTGGCCACGAGGGCCAGATCGGGGCACAGGGCCAAATCCGGCCGGAAGGAAATCCGCGTCCGCGGTGGAAGCAGGCGGGTGCTCGAAAGATTGGCCACGCTGGCGCGGATGTACTGATGCAGCCGGGCGCAGATGATTTCATGGCGCCGGCCCGGGGCCGAACGCATCACCATTTCACCGCACAACGTTTCCGCGTAGGGCATGCTCATGATCTGGACAGCAGTTTGCGCAAGAACCGGCCGGTGTGCGAGATTTTGTTGCGCGCCACCTCCTCCGGCGTCCCCTCGGCCACAATCCGCCCGCCGTAGTCTCAAAGAAACCGCAATGAGACTTCCGCCTTGACGCGGTCGAAGTCGCTGTCTTGCGTGACCAGCGTGAGCCCGCACGACCGGGCCAGGGTGAAATGGTACGCGTCGTCAAAGTCGAGTCCGTATCGCTGATGACTCTGGAGGACGGCGGCATAGCCCTGCTTGTCAAGATGGAGGAGTGTTGTCGCGGGAAAAATATCACTGAGAAAGGCCTGGTAAACCTGCTGCCTGCGGCTCCGGTAACATATCACACCGATTGAATGGGCTGCAAAATCGGAGATGGCACAACGGCCTGTGTTCTCCTGGAGAAAACTCTTGCACCGCCCCTTGTTCGGCTGACCGAGAAGGATCTCCAGGAAGATATTGGTATCCACAAGGAAGTTCATCGCCACTCGCTGGATAGGTGCTGCAGCTCAACCGAGCTGGCGCCGGGGAATGCCCCCGCCAATCCGTCCTCCCAATCAAACTTGAACGGGTGGGGCGGGGCCGGAGTGACAGGTTTTCCAGCCTGCCGGGCCAGTTGGGCAACCAATTCCATCAGCAACCGGCGGGACTCTTCGGGCAAAGCCTCGATCTGCGAGAGAAGCTGCTCTGAACTCATGCTAACACACTACTTTTCCATCCTCCGTCCCGCAAACGATTTTAGGCCGCCGCACGGCGGGCATTCCGGCTGTCAGCACCACGTCTCCGCGTAGGGCAGGCTCATGATCTGGACAGCAGTTTGCGCAAAAACCGGCCGGTGTGCGAGATTTTGTTGCGCGCCACCTCCTCCGGCGTCCCCTCGGCCACAATCCGCCCCCCGGCGTCGCCCCCCTCCGGGCCGAGGTCAATGACCCAGTCGGCTTCCGCAATCAGGTCAAGGTTGTGTTCGATGACGATCACGGAATGGCCCAAGTCCACGAGGCGCTGAAGCACTTCCACCAGGCGTTTCACGTCGGCGATATGCAGACCAATGGTGGGTTCCTCAAGAATAAACAGGTTGCGCCTCGGGTGGCGCTCGAGCGGCTCCGCCGGTCGCAAGCCGGCCAGCAGATGGGTGACCAACTTGACGCGCTGGGCCTCGCCGCCGCTGAGGGTCGGGCTGGTTTGACCCAGCTTCAGATATTCCAGGCCCGTGTCGCACAGGGCTTGGAGCGCCCGCTGGATGCGGGGGAGGCTGGCAAAAAACTCCAACGCTTCTTCAACCGACATTTCGAGGACCTGGGCGATGTTCCGACCGCGGTACTCGATGTCGAGGGTCTCGGGATTGAAACGGCAGCCGCCGCAGACTTCGCACCGCACAAAAGCCGGCGGCAGGAAATTCATCTCCAACTTCAGCGTGCCCGCCCCTTCGCATTGGGGACACCGCCCCTGCGGGCTGTTGAACGAGAACCGGCCCGGCCCGTACCCGCGCAGGCGGGCCTCGGGCACCTGGGCGAAAAGCTGCCGGATTTCATCAAAGAATCCCACGTACGTAGCCGGGATCGAGCGCGGGGTCCGGCCAATGGGCGATTGGTCCACCTCATAAACAGCCTGGATTGAATCAAAACCCGTCACCAGGGGGCCGGAGTCCCCGGCGCTCTCACCCCCGCGGTCTGCGCCGCCCTCCGCTCCCGCCCTCGAGCGGCCGCGCCTGGCTTTCAGCGCCTCGGTCAGAGCCGGCAGCAGGCATTCGCGAACCAAGGTGCTTTTGCCCGAACCGCTGACTCCCGTGACAAACACCAGCCGTCCGAGCGGGAAATGAACCGTCAGATTCTTGAGGTTGTTGCGGCGGGCCTGTCGCAACGTGAGCCAACCGTGCCGCGCCCCGGCCGCCCCTTGCCGGCCTCCGGCGGGGGAAATCACCGGCCGGCGCCGGCCGCGGGTGGGATACCTTCTCCGCGCGCGCAGGCACTGCCCCGTGATGGACGCCGGGTGGCGGACCAATTCACGAAGGGTGCCCGCAGCCACGACGGTGCCGCCGTGCACGCCGGCTCCCGGGCCCAAGTCAATGATGTAGTCCGCCCGGCGCATGGTTTCCTCGTCGTGCTCGACCACGAGGATGGAGTTGCCACGGGCTTTGAGTTGGTCCAGCGCGCGGAGCAATTGTTGGTTGTCCCGCGCGTGCAGCCCGATCGTAGGCTCGTCCAGAATGTAAAGGACGCCGCTGAGGTTGGACCCGAGCTGCGCCGCGAGGCGAATCCGCTGCCCCTCCCCGCCCGACAGCGTCGGAACCCCCCGCCCCAGTTGGAGATAGCCCAACCCAACCTCGCCCATGAATTTCAGCCGGTCTCGAATCTCGGGCAGAATGTCCCGCGCAATCATGGCCGCCCGCCCCACCGCCTTGAGCCGCCGGAAAAACTCGCCGGCCACTTCCACGGACATGGCCGAAAGGGTGTCAATGGTCGGCGCCGTCCGTCCGGGGCTCATCCCCAGGCGCAGATCGGCGTTCTCCAGCCGCACTGCGCGCGCCAGGCGGTTGAGCCGCGCCCCGCCGCACTCCGGACAAATCTCGCGGCTGCCTTCCTGCCATTCAAACCATGACTCTTCAATCGCCTCGGCGCGCGCGCCGCGGTCCACGTCCGGCAGATAAAACAGTTCGCCAAACCCGCGGCAGCGCGGACACCAGCCGCGCGGCGAGTTGTAGCTGAAATGTTTCGGGTCCAGTGGCTCGAAAGAGCGCCCGCAGGCGGGACACGCCCGTTCGGTCGAATGCACCGTCACCCCCCCTTGCGGGTCCAGCGCCAGCAGCGTCCCGTTGCCCAGCTTCAGCGTCGCCTCAACCAGGTCCAGCGACCGCGCCGTTTCCAGCGTGCCGGTCACGATCTCGACATCGTGTTCGCGGAACCGGTCCAGCCGCAGAGGCTCCTTCGTGCTCCGCACCCGGCCGTCCGCGCGGACCTCGGCATAGCCGTGTTTGGCGGCCCACTCGCCCACATCCGTGTGGAACCCTTTGCGGTGTTTGACCACCGGCGCCAGCAGGCGCAACGGACCGCGCTGCCGCAGTTCCCGGCGAAGCTGGCGGGCCAGCTCATCGCGGGTCTGCGCCTGAACGGGGACCTGGCAATCGGGACAGTAGGTGGTCCCCAGCTTCGTGAACAGCAACCGGATGAAATGATACACTTCGGTGACCGTGGCGACGGTGCTCTTGCCCCCGCCACGGCTGGTGCGCTGCTCGATGCTGACGGTGGGGGGGATGCCGCTGATGAGGTCCACGTCCGGACGCGACAGTTGCTCGATAAACTGCCGCGCATAGACGTTCATCGAGTCCAAAAACCGCCGCTGGCCTTCGGCGAAAAGGAGGTCAAAGGCCAGCGTGCTCTTGCCCGAGCCGCTGACGCCCGTCACCACCACAAACCGGTCGCGAGGAATCCGCAACGACAGGTTCTTCAGGTTATGCTCGCGCGCGCCGCGAATGAGAATGGCATCCCGGCCGCGCGCGGCCATGGACTCTTCGTTAAACACCCTTCCAGTTTACCACCTTGCGCCACGAGGTCACCAGGGAAAGGACCGCCGGCGTGCCTTCAGCCGGCGTCCGCATCCACCTGAAACCCCATCTCGCGAAACCGCTGCAGCTTGTAGATCAAAGCCCGCCGGCTGATGCCCAGCGCCCGCGCCGTCTCCGTCCGGTTGAATTTGTGTTTCCGCAAAGCCTGGAAAATCGTCTGCCGCTCGATGTCGTCCAAATGCCCGGCCTCGCCCTCCGCCGTGGACGGCGTCGTGGACGCCGCGGCGCGAACCCGGGCCGGCAGGTGTTCCAACAGGATGACGTCGCCTTGCGATAACAGCGCCGCCCGTTCCATCGAATTGCGCAGCTCGCGCACGTTGCCCGGCCAGGAGTAACGAGTCAGGCATTCCGTCACGCTGGCCGAAAAGCGGGCCCGCCCGCGGGTGAACTCGGCCAGGAACGCGTTGGCCAGGGGAAGGATATCCTCCCGCCGGTCCCGCAGGGGCGGAAGGTGCAGCTCAACCACGTTGAGCCGGTAGAACAAATCCTCGCGGAACCGGCCGGCCTTGACCTCCTCCTCCAGGTTGCGGTTGGTGGCCGCGAGAATGCGGGCGTTGGTATGCAGTTCCTTGTTCGAGCCGATGCGGTTGAACAAACCGTCCTGCGTCACCCGCAGCAGCTTGGCCTGAAGGCTGGGCGACATGTCCCCGATTTCATCCAGGAAAATCGTCCCGTCCCGCGCCTGCTCGAACCGCCCGATGCGCTGGGAGACCGCCCCCGTAAAAGCGCCTTTCTCATGGCCGAACAGCTCGCTTTCCAGCAGCGTCTCGGGAATGGCCGCACAGTTGACTTTCACCAGCGGTCCGGAAGCCCGGGCGCTCCAGCCATGAATGGTTTCCGCCAGGACTTCCTTGCCCACGCCGCTTTCGCCGGTGATCAACACCCGGCTGTCCGACGGGGCAATGAGCGAGGCATCGTGCAGCACGGCCCGCATCAAAGGGCTTTGCGCGACCACGTGCGGCGGCACCTCCCGTTCGGCGCCGAACTTCAGCGGGGCGGTGGGCGAAAGACCCGTCGCCTGCCGAACGGTCGCCAGCAGCTCGTCCAGGTCAATCGGCTTGGCAAGGTAATTCAGCGCGCCGTCTTTCATCGCGCCCACCGCCTCCCGGATGTCGGCATAAGCGGTGACCAGCAGCACCGGCAGCACCGCGTTGAGCGCCCGGGCGCGGCGGAGGGTTTCCAAGCCTGACATCCCGGGCATGCGCACGTCCGAGATCATCATGTTGAACTCCTCGGCGGCCAGCCGCGCCAGCGCCTCCTCGCCCGACCCCGCCACGACGGTCTCAAACCCCTGGCTCTTCAGGAACGAGTCCAGCAGGCTCCGCTGGCCCGCATCGTCGTCCACGATCAGGATGCGGGGCGGGCGATGCTGGTTGCGTGAATCATTGGCCATGGCATGCGCGGCCGCCTCCCGCCCGGCGAAGCCATCCGCCGAAAGGGAGCGGCATCCGCAAAATTGAAGATGCCACCCGCACCCCTGGCAAGCCTGAAAACCGCGCTGCGCCCGCGGCTTGCCGGTCGGCGGCGACCCCGTCTGCCTGAATTAAGCCATCCCAACTCGGAAAAGAAACCCGGCTGGCACCTCCCGCCGCGCGGGAAACGGGTTGCTCGGTCCCTTAACTCTCGGGCTGGTCCGGGGCTTGCCGGGCGATAATCCTCGCCGGATTCCCCACCGCCAGGTGCCCCGCCGGCACGTCTTGCGTCACGACCGCCCCCGCCCCAACCACCGCCCGGTCGCCGATCGTCACGCCCTTGAGCACAATCGCCCGCGCGCCCACGAACACGCCGCGGCCAATGATCACGGGGCGCGCATTCGCCGCGCTGTCGGCACCCCAGCCCCATTGGCCCACCGGAAAATGAAAATCATTGTCCAGCACCATGGCGCCGGCGCCAAAAATCGTCTGCTCGCCAACCTCGATCCGGCTGCCGGCGCACAGCACGCTGCCGCTGACCCCCACTCCCGGTCCGAGAAGCAGTTCCGCCCCCGGCGCGAACGCCCGCAGCACCGCGGGTTGCGCCAGGCCCAGCGGATTGGCTCGCAACGCGCTCGCAATCCGCACGCCCTCCCCGAGCACAATCCGCCCTCGCGGCGCCACGCTGATGATCGGCCGCCCCAGGAATGTCGCGTTGCCCTGAAACTCCACGCCCCGCAGCCGCGCTTCCCAGCGCCAAAACACCGAGCCGCACTGGCGCACCCAGGCCGCGAGCGCCCCCAGCCGGCCTGCCAAAGTGTGGTCACTCATCGGCCCGCAGCATAGTCGTCCTCCATCCCGAGCCGCAATCCCCGAAGCACAACCAGCCCACGTGCAGTCCTGGCGCAACCGCCCGCCTTGACGACACATCACAGTTCTTGACGTCGTGGGAGCAGCGCCCGCTATGACCGCGTCCGCTTTGTTCTTTGCGAATCGAGTGTGAACATCAGTCGCCCCGGCAATCGGCAGCCCCCACCCACCCTCCTTGCCGGGTGCTTCGCAACAAGGTGCCAAAACCCGAAAACCGAGGCGCGCAAGAAAACCTCGCCGAAACGCCGCCGCGGCAGGGTTCTCTCAGGGCGGTGGGGAGACCGCTTCCGGCCCTGACCGGCTAATGCCGTGCCCATGCCAAAAAAGGGTAACCAAAAGGCACCATTTGTGTTGACCCGCGAGCCCGGGTTCCAGAGATTGGCAGCATGGAAGACGTCTTATTTGGCGATCTGTTCTATCTGTTCGCCTTTTGTCTGGGCGGACTGGCGTTCGCGCTGGGTCCGATAGTGCTGGTTCATCTGATCATGGCCCGGCGCACGCGGGCTTACGCGAACAAAACGGATCAGTATATCGAGTGCGGCATGGAGCCGATCGGCGACGCGTGGATTCGTTACAGCGCGGTGTATTACCTGTACGCGCTGGTCTTCGTGGCGTTCGCGGTGGACGTGCTTTACCTCGTGCCCGTGGCGGTCGTTTACGACCGGGTTTTCCCGATTCGCGACTTTGTCGAGGTCTTCATTTTCGTGGGGATCCTGTCGCTGGTCATTGTGTATGCCTGGAAGAAGGAAGTGTTTGCATGGAAACCCAAGAAGATCAGCTCCTGAAGGACTGCGCCCCCTACGTCAAGTTCGCCAAGCTGGACGAATTGTTGAATCTCGGCCGGGCCAACTCCTTGTGGCCGCTCACCTTCGGTCTGGCGTGCTGCGCGATTGAAATGATGGCCGCCGGCGCCTCGCGCTTCGACCTGGCGCGGTTCGGCGCGGAGGTGTTTCGCCCGTCGCCCCGGCAGGCGGACGTGATGATTGTAGCCGGAACCATCAACAAGAAGATGGCCGCCGCCGTCAAAACTCTCTACGACCAGATGCCCGAGCCCAAATGGGTCATCGCCATGGGCAACTGCGCCATCTCCGGAGGGCCGTTTGTCTTTCCCGGCCAGTACGCCGTGGTCGAGGGCGTGGACAAGCTCTTCCCCGTGGATGTCTATATTCCCGGCTGCCCGCCGCGGCCCGAGGCCCTGATCGAAGGCTTGCTGAAGCTCGAGGAAAAACTCACCGGCAAACGCCGCTGGCCCGTGGTCAAACCCGAATAGCCCCCATGAGTTCCCCCGCCCCCGAGCCCAAGCCCGCCGCGCCAGCCGTCTCGCCGCCGGGCGCGTCGGCCCCGCCGCCGCCCAATCCCCTCCCGCAAATCGCCCTGCCCTTTCAGGGCGTGGACCACGCGCTCAAAGGCTATCACGCGGACGCCACCGTGGCGCCCGACCAGGTGGTCTTTGCGGCGGAGCAGATGGACCGGGCCGGCTTCGCGATTGACACCATCACCGGCGTGGACTGGATTGCCCAGCAGCAGATGGAAATTGTCTATGACTTCTTCCACCCGGTCACCGGCCTTCGCGCGGTGGTCCGCACCCGCGTCCCCCGCGACAACCCGGAGCTGCCCACCATCTCCGGCGTGTTTCCCGGCGCCAACTGGCATGAACGCGAAACCCACGATTTCTTCGGCATCCGCTTCGCCGGGCATCCGAACCTGACGCCGTTCCTGCTGCCCGAGGACGCGGATTATCACCCTCTCAGAAAAGATTTCACCTCGTGATCGTCAAGGAAAACATTGCCACCGACGCGGAGACGGGCCGCGAAACCTTTGTCATCAACATCGGACCCCAGCATCCCGCCACCCACGGCGTCCTGCGCGTCAAGATGACCATGGACGGCGAATACATCGTCCGCGCCGAGCCTGTCGTCGGCTATATCCACCGCATGCAGGAAAAGATGGGCGAAAACCGCACTTACGCCCAGTACCTCCCCAACACCAGCCGCATTGATTACCTGTCGGCGATGACCTACACCCACGCCTTCGTGGGCGCGGTCGAACGCGCGGCCCGCATCCAGGTGCCGCCCCGGGCCGAGTACATCCGGGTCATCACCTCCGAGCTCAACCGCATCTCGAGCCACCTGGTCTGGTGGGGCGCGTTCTTGCTGGACCTCGGCGGTTTTACCCCCTTGCTGTACGCGTTCGACGACCGCGAAAAGATTCTCGACCTGCTCGAGGGCATCACCGGCTCGCGGCTGACCTACTCCTACTACCGCATTGGCGGGCTCTACAACGACGTGGACGACGCCTTTCTCAAAGGCACCCGCGAGTTCGTTCATCACATGCGGCCGCGCCTCAAGATGTACCGCGACCTGGTCACCGACAACATCATCCTCCGCAAACGTCTGGAGAATATCGGCCCCATCAGCGCCGAGTTGTGCCGCAAATACGGCGCCACGGGGCCGGTCCTCCGCGGCTCGGGCGTCCCCTACGACGTCCGCCGGGCCGAACCCTACTCGGTCTATCCGGAATTCGATTTCCTCATCCCGACGTTTCCCGAGGGCGACTCCATGGCCCGTTACCGCGTGCGCATGGAGGAGATGGCCCAAAGTCTGCGCATCATCGAGCAGGCCCTGGACAAGCTCCCCGCCGGCCCGGTCATGGCGGACAAAGTGCCCCGCGTCCTCAAGCTCCCCGCCGGCGACTATTGCTACGCGGTCGAAGCCGCCCGCGGCCGCTTCATGGTGCGCATCGTCAGCGACAACAAGGAAATCCCTTATCGCGTCAAACTCCGCACCCCCTGCCTCTCGAACCTCAGCCTCTTCGAGGAAGCCAGCCGCGGCCTGCTGCTGCCCGATGCCCTCGCCGTCATGGGCAGCCTCGACCTTGTCATCCCCGACATTGACCGCTGACCCGCCTCAGCCCTTCAGGCGGACGGCGATTCGGGCAACGTGCGCTCCCTGGAAGCGGGCCATCGCCAGCTCCTTGGCGGTCGGCTGGCGCGAGCCATCCGCCCCCGCAATGGTCGCCGCCCCGTAGGGACTTCCGCCCTTGACTTCGCTGACATCCGACAACTCCGGGCAGGAATAAGGCAGGCCGACGTAGATCATCCCGTGGTGCAGCAGCGTCGGAATGAAAGTCAGGATGGTGGCTTCGTTTCCCCCGCCGGTTCCCGTGCTGGCAAACACGCTGGCCACCTTGCCCACCAGCGCGCCACTCACCCACAGCTTGCCGGTCTGGTCCAGAAAGTTTCGCATCTGCGCCGCCATGTTTCCGAACCGGGTCGGCGTGCCAAACAGGATGGCGTCGTAATCCGCCAGCTCTTTCGGCGAGGCGACGGGAGCCGCCTGGTCCACCTTGGCGCCGGCTTTGCGTGCCGCCTCCTCGGGCATCAGTTCCGGCACCCGCTTGACGGTTGCCTCCACCCCCTCAACGGAGCGCGCCCCTTGGGCGATGGCGCCCGCCAGCGTTTCCACATGCCCATACATCGAATAATACAGCACCAGGATCCGGGTTAACGGTTTGTCACTTGTAGTTTGCATGGGCCAATCTCGCACCGCTTCCCGGTCTTGCCTAGCCCTTGTATGTCTCTCCTCGTTCGGCCGCCCCAGGGCCCCACCGCCCCCTGCTCTGTCATCCCCCAAAACCGCGCCAGCGTCGGCCCCGTGGCGGTCCGCCGGTCCTTGAACAGCCAGTGCCAGATCTCGTAGGGCCAGACCTTTCGCCCAATCGCGTAATACCATCTCATCGCCGCCCGAAACCCCCTGTCCGGGTGCGCCCACAGCCGCCAGAGGGATTTCGGCCGCAACTGCATGACCGCCTCGGTCAGCTTCATCCACATCAACACCCGCCAGTTGGGCACGCGGGGACTTTCCAGAACCTGATGCTTGTAATCCCACCGGCTCAGGTCGGTCTGGATCACGCGCCGCCGCGCCTCCTGTTGCGCAAACGCCGTCCACCGGTGCGGCGTCGCGTACAGGCCCTGCACCTGGTCCGGATCATACGAAACCATCTGGCGCAGCGTCCGCCAGTAGTCCCGGTCCGTTTCCTGCGCAAACCCTGACACCCACGCCGCCATGGAAATGATCCCGTGCCGCCGCAGCAGACGAATCGCCTCCCGATCCATCGCCTCCGTGCTTCCCTTGCGGATTCGCCGCAGCGTCGCCTCGTCCGTGCTTTCGATTCCCAGCAAAAACCGCGCCACGCCCGCCCGCTTGTAGAGCGGCAGCAAGTCCGCATCCCGAACAATGTCGCTCGCCCGTGTCGAGCCCACCAGGATCAACGGCACATCCTCCGCCACCAGCGCCTCGAGAAAACAACGCCACGCCTCCCGCGAGGCCGTCGGATTCTCGTCAGCCAGGTTGATCACCTCCACCCCTTGTTCCCGGTGCAGTCGCGCCAGCTCCCCGGCAAATTTCACCGGGTCCCGATGCCGCCATCCCCGCCAGAAATCCCGTTGCCCGCAATAATGGCAGCCGTGCGGACATCCTCTCGAAAACTGGGCCACCACGGCGCGTCGGCCGCCCCAGTAGCTGTATCGCCGATGGTCAATCAGCTCCCACCCCACCCGATGCGCATCCAGCTCCAGGGTCGGCACCCCCGCCACGGTCGCCCGCGCTTCCCCGGCCTCCACATCGCAATCCTGGACCCGCCGCCTCACCCCCGGCATCCTCCCCGTCCGGAATACGATCCCCGGCACCACCCCCAGCCGTTCTTCCTGCTCCAGCGCTGCCATCAGCCTTACCGCCGTCTCCTCCCCCTCGCCCCGCACGATGAAATCCACTCCCGGCTCCTGTTCCATGATCTCCAGCCAGTGAAAGGTTGGATACACCCCTCCGTACACAATCCAAGTCTGCGGCAAGACCGGACGCAGCGTTCGCACGATCTCCATCGCCATGGGATGACCCGAGGTCGAACCGGAATGTCCCAGCAACACCGCATCGGGATTATAGCGGAGCGCCTCGGCCAAAATTTCACTCAGGCTCATCGGCCCAAAATCGGCGTCCAGCAGCCTGACTTCATGCCCCGCGTCTATTAACGGCCCCCCCAGGCACAGCAAGCCCAGCGGCGGCAGATGTTCGCTCGGGATGCGGCTGCCGATGGCCGGATGCGGCGGATTCACAAGGAGAACTCTCATAATGTCTTTGCTTTGCCGGTCACTGGCCAGCCGCGGGTGGGGGTCTTGGAACCCACCCGGAACAGCCGCTGACCGATATACTTTGTATTACAAAGTATGACCGTGTCAATCCCCTTCCTGTTCAATTTCCAAAGAGCTTAAAGCCAAAATAAATATAATACATAATGCGTTTGTATATAACACTTTAGGCCTGAATATGTGGTCTATATCACTCCTGTTAAGTGCGAAATAAATCGCCAACTTAAAAACTTTTCTAAACAAAGTATATGGGTTTGCCACCGATTAACGGGAGGCAGTTCCCCTCTTTTCACGTCTAATCGTGCATGCAACACATAAAATTGAACCGGGTAGCGTGCGCCACGCTCGCAGGCATGGCGCTGGCTGCAAACGCGGTGAACAATGTCCATGCCGGTGACCCAAAGGCCATCACCAAGGCCAACAACCGGTTTGCGGTTGATTTGTACCGGCTGGTTCAGCGGGAACAGGGCAACCTCATCTACTCCCCCTACAGCATCGAGGCCGCCTTTGCCATGACCTATGCCGGCGCCAAAGAGGCAACTGCGGAGCAAATGCGCAAGGCCCTCCATTGGCAAAGCGAAGCGCAAGCGGTTGCGCAGGGATTCCACGCCCTCAACCAGAGCCTCGGTGCCGCTCAAGCCAAAGACAAGGTGCAGTGGGTGGTGGCCAATTCGCTATGGCCGCAGCATGACGCGCCGTTCAAACAGGATTTCCTGACGCTGGTTAAGAACCAGTTTGGCACCCAGGTTTTTCCCGCCGACTTCAAATCCTCATGGGAAACGGAACGGGGCCGGATCAATTCCTGGGTTGCGCGGCAGACGCGGGACAAGATCAGGGACCTCATCCCGGCGGGAGCCTTGACTTCGCTGACCCGTCTGGTCCTCTGCAACGCCATCTACTTCAAGGGCAGTTGGGCCAGCCCCTTCCCCGCCGCAGCGACCAAGTCCGCTCCCTTCCACCTGGCCTCGGGCCGCGAGACCGAATGCAAATTAATGCAGCAAGAAGGACAATTCGGCTATGCCGAGAGTCCCGGCCTCAAAATCCTCTCCCTGCCCTACGGGGGAGGCGACCTTTCCATGGTCGTTTTGTTGCCGGAAAAGCCCGGCGGCCTTGCTGAGCTCGAAAGCCAGCTCGATGCCGCCCGCCTTGACCACTGGGTCGGCCAGCTTCGCAATCAGACCGTCAAGGTTTACCTTCCCCGATTCACGGCCCAATTCGGCCTGAAGCTTAACCAGGCCATGATCACCCTCGGAATGGCTGACGCTTTCGACCCGGCCCAAGCCGACTTTTCCGGCATGAATGGCGGGCGGGACCTGTTCATTTCCGCCGCCTTCCACAAAGCCTTTGTCGAAGTCAACGAGGAAGGAACCGAGGCCGCAGCCGCGACGGGCATCGTCGTGGCCACGCGCGCCGCCCTCCCCAAATCCATCCCGGTCTTTCGCGCCGATCATCCCTTTGTCTTCCTCATCCGCCACAACGCCACCGGCGCCATCCTGTTCCTGGGACGCCTGAGTGACCCCGCCGTTGGCGCCAACGCCGCGGGCTGACCGCCCCGACCCCTGACGGGGAGCGGGCGGGTTGCTCCGAGGCGGCGTAGAGCGCCGGGCGGAGCTGCCCCGCCCTGAGGGAAAAACCAGGAGGTTCAAACCTGGCGACACTATGAATCGGGCCGCTCACCCCCCGCAGGCTCTCCTTGCAGGTGCCGCACAAAAAAGTCCCGCATCCGGCGCTGGTAATAGTCGCCACCGGCGCCGTGGCCGCCGTTGGGAATGATCAGCAAGTCGAAGTCCTTGTTTGCCCGGATCAGCGCGTCCACAAACCGCAGCGTGGATTCGGGCGGGACGTTGCGGTCCAGCTCCCCGACGACGAGGAAAAGGCGCCCCTGGAGTCTGGCGGCATTTTCGATATTGGAGCAGTCGGCGTAATGCGGGCCCACCGGGTAACCCATCCACTGTTCATTCCACGAAGCCTTGTCGAGCCGGTTGTCGTGGCAGCCGGAATTGGCGACCGCCGCCCGGTAAAACTCCGGATGGAACAGGAGGGCGGCGGCGGCGTTCTGGCCGCCGGCGGAAGTGCCATAAATGCCGACGCGGGTGAGGTCGTAGTAGGGATACCTGGCGGCGACGGCCTTGTGCCAGAGGATGCGATCCGGGAAGCCGGCGTCCTTGAGGTTCTTCCAGCACACATCATGAAACGCCTTGGACCGGTTGGCCGTGCCCATGCCATCCACCTGAACCACGATGAAGCCCGCCTCCGTCAAGGACCGGAAGCGGGGGCCAATAGAGAAGGACTTGGGGACGTAGGAGTTCTGGGGGCCGGCGTAGATGCTCTCGATGACGGGATACTTCTTCGCCGGATTCAGGTTTGGCGGCCGGCAGATAATGCCATAAATGTCGGTTTTGCCATCGCGGCCCTTGGCGACGAACGGTTCCGGAGGCTGCCAGCCGGACTCGAGGAGTTCCGAAGTGTCGCTCTGCTCCAGCAGGCAGACGCGGCGGCCGTCGGCGCTGCGCCGGAGCTCGACCGTGGGCGCTTGATCCACGCGGCTCCAGGTGTCGAGGTAATACCGCCGGTCCGGAGAGAATTCGAGGCTGTGCGTGCCGTTGCCTTCGGTGAGAGACACCAGTCCTGTGCCGTCGAAATTTACCCGGTAGAAGTGAAGGAAGTAGGGGTCCTGGCCGGGAATGCGGCCGCAGGCGTGGAACCAGACCTGTCGCCGGTCTTCGTCAATGCGGTCAATCCCGCGCACGACCCATTCGCCGTGCGTGATCGGGTTGCGAATCCGGCCCGCCGCCGCATCCACCAGGTACAAGTGGCGCCAGCCGTCCCGCTCCGAGGCGTAGATGATCTCGTCGGTTTTCTCGAGCCAGTTGACCAGGTTTAGGCGCAGCGCCTCGGTATGGGTGGTCCAGATAAACGTGTCGCTCCGCTCATCGAGGATGTTCCGTACCGCGCCGGTGTCGCAATCCACCTCGATGACCCGCAGCCGCTGGTGTCCCCGGTCCACCTGCTGCCAGGCAAAGCGCCTTCCATCCCGGCTCCAGCGAAGCCGCGGGATTGCAGATTCGTGCTCAAACGCATCCACCTCCGGCTTGACCTGTTTGCGCCCGGCCATGTCGAACAGGTTCAGCTCATGCCGGGGGAAGCGGTCTCCGGGCAGGGCGTAGTAGCGCGACTCGAATTGCGCCCGGCCCCCGCCGGGAGGCGAGGAGCGGATGAGGTAAACTTCCTTCCGGTCGCCGGCTGCGACGCGCCAGGCCACCAGTGTGCGCGAGTCCGGCGCCCACTCCAACCGCCCATACGCATTGCCTTCCCGCCCGTCCTCGCTTAAACGGCGCTCCTCGCCTGTTGCCGACCGGACAAACACGTTGTAATCCCTGACAAACGCCGTCCAATGACCGTCCGGCGAAACGCCCGTCTGCCTCGGCCGGCGACGGCCCCGTTCCGGCCAGGTCTCGCGCTCCAGGGCCGGGCGTCCGTCAATGATCGCGGTATCCGGCTGGTCGGTGGCTTCAAAAACGGCGAGCGTTTCGCCTTGCTCGTTGGCCACCAGCCAGACATGGCCGCCAAAAGTGTGTTGCGCCCGGCGGCTGCGGGGTGGAATGCGGCCGTAGCTCTGGCGCGTCCCCTCGCTGTCCAGCCAGAACAGGCGCACCTCCTGGTCCAGACGGTTGTCGAAAAGGATTTCGGTTTCCTGTCCGGTGCGCGCTGAAGCCCGGGGCCGGCCCTGAGCGGGCAGCCCCTCACCGCCTGGCAACGCCGCCTCGCCCGTCACGGCCTCGACCTTTCCCGACGCCCGCTCCAGCCGCCAGCGATGGGTGCGGCCGATGAGGATGACCTCCCACCCGTCGGCGCTGAACTCGAGGCGTTCAATGGGCAGGTGCGTCGCGCGGGCCGTCTCCCCAAGCTGCTTCGCCACCGCCTCGTGATCAAAGGCCGGCGCGCGAGTCCCGCGCTCGGCATCCACAAGGATGAACTCGCGGCCCCCGCCCCGCAGCTCGTTCCGGTACCAAAACCGGTTGTTGCCGTCAAACCAGTGCGGCCGCACGGAACTCTGGTAGAGCCGCGGCGCGGGCGCGGCGGCGGCACCGGCGGCGGCCAGCAGCACCACGCAAAGTCCAGCCCGCGAGCGCCAGGCAGAACGCGCCGGCTGCGGGAGATTGGCCACCTGATACGGTTCCTGTTTCATGCGCGACGGAGTATTGGGCAGGTCGGGCCGAAGGTCGAGTTCGCACGCGCGGCCGGCTCGGGCAGGGGCCGGGGAACCGGGGCGGCAGGGGATGAAATCCGCCACCCCGGACCGGGGGGAACTTGGCTGCCGGACAATGCAACCGGGGGCCGGCGCGGCGCGCATACCAGGCCCCTGATGCGCGGGGCCCCCCTGGCTCACAACAAAATCTTAATAAACGCTTGACTGGGTAGGAACCCCTGTTATAAGTGGAACAGAGTCACCCGTAAATTGCAGTCCAAATCTGGCTGGCGATTATGAGTCTCTTATCCAAGAAAGGACCTGACATGAAATCCTTACCAAACCCTATGTTCAAACCCTTCGTTTCAACCGGTGTCCCCCTGGGGGCGGCTCTTGGCTTGCTCCTGATCGGCGCCTCGGCCTTCCGCCTGGCGGCGCAATCCTTTGACTTCAACGCGGGCAACGACAATGGCTGGACCCGTTATTCCCTGCCGGCTATTTGGGCCGCCACCTTCTCCTTTCCCGATGACGGCGAAGGCGGAAAGGCCTACAAGATTTATGCGCCGCCCAACGCGGGCGACCCCTATGGGCTGATGAATGCGCGCGGAGGAAGCTTCCGGGCGGATGTGCCTTATTCCGGCCGGTTCTCGGTCGGGTGCGACCTGTTGAGCTGGAACGCGGTCTGGCGCCAGGAGGCGGGGATCTTGTATTACATTACGGACGCCGGCCTGGGCACGACGGACGGTTACGCGGCCACTTATTCGTCAGGCTACCGCAATCTTTACATCACACGCGTGCTGAATGAGGGCCAGATCACAGTGGCCGAACTCGGCTCGGGCAGCATCACCTTCGACCCCACGCACCGCTATCGCCTGGTCGTCAGCACGCACGACGGCTACACTTTCTTATTCCAGGCATTCGACAAAGCCGAGCCGAACAATGCCATCGCCTCGGCCATCGGCGTGGACTACACCTACAACGCCGGCGTTTGCGGCTTGTTTGTCTTCCAGCAAACCTACCCTTCGGCCACCGAGGCGGCGGAAGCCACCTTTGACAATTATCAAGCGTTTGTGCCGGCTGCCGGAGCCATGCCCGCCACTGTCACCGACCTCTCGCCGCCTCCCGGCGGCAAGGCCACGGCGGTTTACCCGACGGTTTCGGTTGCCATCATGGACCGTGACACCATGGTGGACTCGACCAGGATTTATCTGGCGCTGGACGGCGTTTGGATCCCCCAATCCTCCCTGACCATCGAGCCGCAAGTCACCAAATCCCAGAATCCACCCGCCAGCGGCATCTACTTCAGCGGCGCCACCGTGACCTATCCCATTACCACCCTGCTTCCGTGGGGCAGCAAACACACCAATATCGTGGCGTTTGCCGATTTCTCGAACAACTGGCACACCAACACCTGGACCTGGACAGTCGCCTATCCCTACCTGTTCGCCAGCAACAGCCTCCCCGTGGGCAGCCTGAACATCCGCGGCTTCGATGTGCGCATGGCCCAAAGCGACAACGGCGGCGTCAACCTCGAGAATTCCCTCGCCCGCGCCCTCCAACAGTTGGCCATTCCCCCGGCCATTCCCGTTGACCGCACAGCCACCAGCATCGTGCAGGTGCTTAATTGGAACAAGAATGGCACGCCGGCCAACGTCCCCGGCCTCTGCCCGGGCGGCTACATCAACATTGCGGTCGAAGCGCTCACCTATCTTGAGCTGACCCCCGGTGTGCATCGTTTCCGCATCAACACCGACGACCGCGCCGCGGTCTATTCCGGCGCCAGCCTCAAGGACCCCAACGCCGTGGTGCTGTGGGAAAACCCCGGCAGCACAGCCAACGCCACCTTCGAGTTCGTGGTCGAGGCCGCCGGCCTCTATCCGGTCCGTTGTTTGTGGGAGGAAACGGGCGGCAGCGCCCTGCTTCAGTTGTCGTCGGTGAACCTCGGCGACCTCAGCGAAGTATTGATCAATGACCCGGGCAATCCCGCGGCCGTCAAAGCCTTCTACCCCATGGTTTGCCAGTCCTCGTCCTCGTTGCCCGGCGCCTTCGCGATCAATCCGGCGGCCGTCCATGCGGTTAACACCGTTGATCTCCTCGACGCCGCCTGCTCGCCCACGGTGGTCGGCAGCATGGTCACCGGCGGCTCCTTCACCCTGCCGCTGGGAGCCGAAACCCAGTTCTATCGCCTCGACGGTCCGCGCCAGACCCGGATCACCCGCATCACAAAAGGGGCTTCCAGCGTGGTGATCCAATATCAAGTGCAGTAAACACCGCGCACCGCGAAAACCCGGTTGACGGCAAACCGCATCGCGGAAGCCGGGGGCGGCAAGCGCCTCGCGCCCGTTTGCCTGGTGGCGGGCGACAGGGGCGTGAGGGGGATGCTTTTGCCGCGAGTACGGGCCTGCCGCCCAAAAAGAAGCCCTCGCGCACGGCTGACACCCGGCCAACGTTCGGTTGTGCGCGCCAGAGAAGCTGTGGTATGCTGGTGCGATGAAACAATTGCTGGCGCTCTCTCTGGGCTTGCTTCTTGCCGGAGCGGCTTCCGCAGCCGAAAAGAATGCGGGCGGTCGGGCCACCCGGGCGGAAACGGACCTGGCTGCCGGCACCACAAACGCCGCGGCAGCCCGCGAATACGAGAAGCTGCTCGAGATGGACGACGCCGCGCAGGCGGAAGTGGACAAGTGGATTCGTGACAACCAGCAATTTGCCGCGCACGGCGGCGGCGTGCCGGCGCCGGATTTGAATCTCAAGATTCGCGAGCGGCTCCGGCCCGTGCGCGAGGCGTATGAGGACTTTCTGCGGCGCTACCCCAATCACTCGAAAGCCCGTGTGGCTTACGCGAGTTTCCTGGGCGACACCTCCAGCGAGGAGGAGGCGCAGGAACAGTTGGAAAAGGCCCTCGCGACCGACACCAACAACCCGGCCATTTACAACAACCTGGCCAACATTTACGGACACACCGGCCCGGTCAAGAAGGCGTTCGAGTTCTACGCCAAAGCCATCGAGCTGAATCCCAACGAACCGGTTTATTACCACAATTTCGGCACGACGGTGTACCTCTTCCGCCAGGATGCCCGCGAGTACTTTGGCATTGATGAACAGGCCGTGTTCGACAAGGCCCTCCAGCTTTATTCCAACGCCCTCAAACTCGACCCCACCAACTTCCCGCTGGCCTCGGACGTGGCCCAGACCTATTACGGCATCCGGCCCACGCGGACCGAGGACGCCCTGCGGGCCTGGACCAACGCCTGGAACGTGGCCAACGACCCCATCGAACGCGAGGGCGTGCACCTCCATTTCGCGCGGCTCAAGATGAACGCCGGCCGCTTCGACGAAGCCCGCGCACATATCGCGGCGGTGACCAACGCGATGTATGCGGACCTCAAGAAACGCCTGGTGCGGAACCTTGAGGAACGGGAAAAAGAGGCCAAGGGGACCAACGCCGCCCCGGCCCGGGCGGAAGCGCCCGCCGGCCGCTGAGCCGCCGCCCTGAATGCCGCCGCCGCTTCAATCGAGCGTCGCCAGGCCCCGGCGCAGCGCTGTGGTTCGGAACAGGGGCGTGCGGGCCCCGGTCTTTCCCCGCCCGCCTACCGGCCCCGTGCTTCCAGCAGCGGGTTGAAGCCGGCCTGACGGAAGTGCCGGTCGGTGGTGAAGCAGTCGCGCACCTTGAGCTCGTGCATCACGTAAAAGCTGACGCAGTCGGTAAAGGACCACTTCTTGTCGTGATGGCGGGCAAAGAGGGCCGTGGCGGCATGGAATCGGTCCGGGCTCACCCATTCCAGCCGCAGCGATTCGCTGGCGGCGACCGTCCGCAGGAAATCTGCCGCCGCGGCGTGGCTGTGGCGCAGGAGCAGCAGGGTGGCCGTTTCATCCACAACGTAATCCGTGGTTAGAAACCGGCGGCCGTCGCGGACCAGTGCGGCTTGCAGACGCAGGGCCCGCGCGTGGTGTTCGTCAGCCGCATCCCACAAGGCCAGAAAACCAGCCGTGTCCATGAAGACGTCAACCGCCGCCATACAAGACTCCGTCAATGTCCCGGTGCCGGGTTCCACCTTTGGGGCTGCGTACCGCCCGCCGGCCAATGGTCAGGAACGGGTCCTTTTCCAAGTCGGCCGTGCCGGCTGCAACAAGGGGCTCGAGTCGCGCCGCCGGGCGTCCTCGATGCGAGAGGATGAACCGCTCCCCGCGCTCCAGACGCCGCAGAATGCCGCGGGCGTTTTTTCGAAAGGCCAACATGGTCACGGTCTTCATTGGACTTCAACTTTAACTTGAAGTTGAAGCATTCGCAAGCGTCCGCGAGGCCCGCGGCCGACTGAGTCACGTCCTGAAACGGCGGCCATGCTCGCGTGGGGCCGGGACTGTAAAAGCCCGGAAATGGCAGGGCCCCGGGGCGGGCGCATTCTCCGGCCGCTGAGCCGCCGCCCTGAAGGCCGCCGCCGCTTCAATCCAGCGTCGCCAGGCCCCGGCGCAGCGCCGTGGTCGCGGCTTGGGTTCGATCCGCCACGCCCAGTTTGTCCAGGATCATCTTGACGTGATTCTTGATCGTGTTTTCCGAGAGCCCCAGCTTCGCGCCAATCTCCTTGTTGCACATCCCTTCGACAATCAACTGCAGCACCTCGAGCTCCCGCGGGGTGAGTTCCGGCGCCGCCTGCCGGCGGGCCAGCCGCGCCGCCAGCGGCCCGGGCAGGACGTATTGGCCGGCATGGACCGCCCGAATCGTCCCCAACAACGTCTCGCTGTCGGCGTTTTTCAACAAATACCCGGTGGCGCCCGCTTCGAGCGCCCGGTAAATGTCCTCGTCGTGGTCAAAAGTGGTGAGGACCAGCACGCGGGCCTCGGGGTGTTTTTTACGAATGGCCGCTGTGGCCTCGGTGCCGCTCAAATCGGGCATCCGCAGGTCCATCAAGGTTACATCCGGCCGATGCTGGTCAAAGGCGGCGATGGCAGAGGTCCCGCCTGCCGCCTCGGCGACCACCAGCATGTCCGGCTGAACCTCCAGGAGACTCCGCAGACCGATGCGCACGACCAGATGGTCATCCACCAGCAACAGCCGGATTCTGGCATCCCGGTGGCTCATAGGGGAGCGGTGACGGTGACCGTGGTGCCCTGTCCCGGCGCCGTGGCCAGGTCCACCCGGGCCCGAATTTGCTCGGCCCGCTCCCAAATGCCGCGCCACCCGAAATGGCCTGAGCCGCCGCGTTTGAGTTGCCCCGGGTCAAAACCCGTTCCGTCATCCTGGATGCGAACCTGGACCGCTTCCGCCGCGTAGCGGATTTCCAGTTCGATGCGCTTGGGCTTCCCATGCCGCACGGCATTGGTCAGGCATTCCTGCCCAATTCGCAGCAGGTTGCTCTCAATGGCGTCGGGCAGTCCTTGCGCCGGCCCCTCCACGGCGCACCGGACGTCAATCCCTGTCCCGGCGGCAAGCTGCCGCGCCAGCTCGGGCAACGCGTCGGCCAGCCGCCCGCGTTCCAGCTCCTGCGCCCGCAGGTTCATCAACGAACGCCGCAGGCTCTCCTGCCCGTGCCGCACAATCTGCCGCGCCGTCTCGACCTGCCGCCGCGCCTCTTCGGCCGCCGCGGGCAGCCGCGCGCTCACCGCCTCAAGCTGAAAACCAAGTCCCGAGAAACTCTGCGCGACCGTGTCGTGGATTTCGCGGGCCAGCCGCTGGCGTTCCTCCAGCGCCGCCTCGCGCTGGATTTTCTGGCGGATGACTTCCGACTGCTCGGCCACCCGCCGCCGCAACAAGACCACCCGCACCAGCGCCACGGCGGCCAACCCCACGGCAAGCCCCGCCGCCACCATCAGCCGCCCGGGGGTCCACCACGACGGCCGGCTCTCGACCTGCAGGTCCTGAGCGGAGCGCGCCAACAGCTCCAGCGTGCCCGGTGTGACGCCAAACATGGTGTGGGGCACCTTCGGCTCGCCCAGCCGGCAGATGCCCGTGACCTGCAACTCGGTTTCCTTCCGGAATGGCAGGCGCGTCCGCGGCAGCCGCGCCCGGAGGGCCGTCTCCTCGGCGCTCAGCACCAGGAGGGTTTCGTCCGGTGTGTTGAGAATCTCCAGCAGGCGCGCCCGGACGCTCACCAAGTTCGCATCATTGGTGCCCCGCATGGCCTCCCCGACGGTCACCGCCACCGGCTCTGGCGGCGCGCCCCGGCCCATCACCCGAAATTCCGCATGTTCGATGCAGGCGCTGAAGGTGCCCATGGCGGGGAACCCCAGCACTTCAACCTCGTCGCCCGGAGCCACGCTGTCCGCTTGTGAAGTTTCGACTCGCAGCCCGCGCTGGCCTTCGCGAAGAAACAGCGTTTTGCCCGGCTCGGCGTGCGTCACCACGCCCCGCAGCCGCACGCGATGGCCGGACACACCCTCCGGTTTGAAGGTGCAGAGACTCGCCGCGGTCTCCAACGGCACCTGCCAGGGATCGGCCGGCGGAGGACTGTCCACCCGCAAATCCTGCAACCGGCTGAGATGCAACTGGGGCGCGACCATCTGCCGCGCGTCGTTAATGTAACCCGCCGCCACACCGGCCACCGTCACCCGGGCATCCACCAACGCCGGCAGCTCATGCGGAGCAACCCCCACCAACCGCACCTCCAGTTTCCTCGTGCCCGCCGCCAGCGTCAGCACCGTTTGTCCTTCGACCGGACCGGGCGCAACGGACCGCACGATTCCGCTCAACTCGACCCGCTCGTAGTGATGCCGCGTCGAGAGCAGGTCATCGAACGTGACCGCCCTGGCTTCCGGCAGCTCTCCATGCCCCACCACCCGCAACCGGGCCGATTGTACCCCCGGCACGAACCGCCCCTCGTAGCTCACCCCCTCAACCTCCAGCACGTCCCCAAGCCTGACTTGCTCCGGCCAGACGCCTTCCTGCCGCACAAAGGTGCCGCCCGTTTCGTCCTGCAAAAAAATCGCCGGGCTCAAGGGGTTCAACCCGATGACCGTGGCGCGGAGCTTGACCGGTCTGCGGCTGGCCGCCTCCATTGGGGACAGCGCCCGCAAAGCGGCGGCTTGGGTCAAGACCACGGGGCTGGACAGCCTGTCTGCCGCGGCGGGGGCCGTCGCCGCGCTGGCCGGACCCGCGCCGCACAGCAGCCAGGCCAGGGCGATTCCCAGCCGGAAAACCATGCGCTTGCTGCCAACGGCCCACATGCGTCCATGGTATATCTCACCGCCGTCCCACGCACTAGCCCGAAAGGGCTATGGACCGCCTCCCATTCTCGGATTAGATTGTGGTTCGAGAACTATGACTCGTCCCCGGTCCATAGCTGCGCGCCGCAACCCAACCGTGCGCCCCGGGGCGGGCGCGGTTCCCCGCCTCGCGCGCCGCGGCTTCACGTTGATCGAACTGCTGGTGGTCATCGCCATCATTGCCATCCTGGCGGCGATGCTTCTCCCCGCCCTCAGCCGCGCCAAAGAGAACGCCCGCCGCACCAGTTGTCTCAACAACCTCCACCAGGTCGGCGTGGCGTTGAGCATGTACGCCGGCGATAACAAGGAGCGCCTCCCCACCGTGTTTCGCACGGCCTCCTCCTTCACCACCTACTGGGTCCGTTACAGCGACCAGTACCGCAACCTCGGCCTGCTCTATTCCAACCAGTATCTCACGGTTCCCCACACCTTTTACTGTCTCTCGCGCAAAGCCCGCTTCCAGGAAGTGCTGGCCTACGACGCCCCGGACAACTTCTGGACCAACCCCTCCGTGCGCTGCTCCTACCCCGCCCGCCTGGTGGACGAGGACGGCGTGCCGATGGGGTCCACGGCCGAATGGAAAATGCACGATTATGTCAAGAAAGTCATCTACAGCGATTTCGTGGGCGTCGTCGGTTACCAGGGCGGCGGCATCGAAAACGCCTTCATTTACCCCGTCCACGATGGCCGGGGCTACAACCGCCTGTTCGGCGACACCTCGGTTCGCTGGGCCCGCCCCGGCCCGTTGACCTCCAAAATCAGCGCCACCGCGCCCAGCCCCGTCCGTCAGATGCAGTATTTTCAAGAACTGGACCAGCTCCCTTGACCCAACTTCTTAAGCCCTTGACCCCGAAACAACTCACTCCCATGAAACATCCCACTCTTGTTCGAGCGCTCGTCACGCTGACCGCGCTCCTCACCGCGCTCCCCTCCTCCCGCGCCGCCATCGAATCGAATTTCGACGACCAAGTCTATCCCGGCGCCGCCGGCGGCGGCTGGGTGGGCGGCTGGCAACAGACCCTCGGCACGCCTGTCATTCAGTCGGCCGATCCCCTGGATGGCAGTTCGCCCTACCTCCACTACGATGCCACTGGCGGCCAATACCGCAATCTCCTGCGTCAGTACCAATCCGGCGAGGGGGTTACCGTCACCGCGCCACATCGCATTCGCTGGAAATTCCGGCTGACGGAGGCCGATTTTGACACGGCGTTCACCGTCTTTAACGACCGGGTTCACTTTTTTGCACGCAACGCCCCCCGCCTGGGCGGCAGCACCGATGCCAGCATCAGTTGGTCCCTCATGGCCGCCGGCGCCGCCCATACCTCCGGCGCCGTCGCCGGCAAGACGTTCTGGGTGTTTGACAACGTGGACGGCACGGGCAATTTCACCCTCGAGAACCACGTGGACACGCTGGTGCCCCTGGTGCCCAACCATGTCTATTCCTTCGAGGTCCTGGTCAAGCCCGCCGAGCTGACCTACCTTGTCAAGGTCTTCGATGAAACGTCCAGCGTCTCCTTCCAAAGCAGCGCCCCCCACCGTTTCCGCAACCTTGCCTCGCCGGGCGACTCTCGCACCAACCTCCACTTCGGCATCCAGGCCAGCACGACGACCGAGCCGCGGCCCTTTGATCTTGATTCAGTCTCGATCATGCCCTGGAGCGTCCCCGCCTTTGCCAACGTCAGCCCGAACGCCTACGCCATTCACCCCGCCGCCAACGGCATCCAGTTCAATGTCGTGGCCCTCGACCCGATTCACCCGGCGAACATCGGCCTCACCCTCAACGGAACGGACGTCAGCGCCCAACTGACGGTGACCGGCCCGGAAACCAACCGAACCGTCTCTTTTTCGGGCCTGGCCGCCGATACCGTTTATGACATGGTGCTGACCGCGACCAACGCCTCGGGCACCGCCAGCCTGACCCGGCGGTTTTACACGGCCACCAGCCCCTTTGTCCTTTACGACTCGGAAGGCTTCACCAGCGACGACTTGTATCCCCTGGGACCGCTCCAGGCCGTGACGCATGGCACCGCCTCGTGGCTCCCGGCGTCCGTGCCCTCCACGGTCGTGGACGTCGGTGACGGCGAGCACGGCAAAGCTCTCGAGCGGATGAACACCGGCACTTCGCGGACCGATTACCTCCAGTTCTGGCCGGTCTCCTCCGGGGTGATCACCATCGAGTTCGACGCCTGGGTCTCCACCACCGCCGCGCGGACTTTTGACGTCGCGCTCATGCCGGCCACCGGCGATTGGGCCAGTCACATCGCCTGGGGCGCCGTCAGCGGCAAACTGGCCTATTACAGCACCGCCGCCGGCGCGTGGGTTCCCGTGGCCGACCTGCCGCCCGCCTGGCACCGCTGCAAAATCATCAACTATTTGAGCGGCGCGGCCGCCGGCCGCTTCGACCTCCTGATTAACAACAGTCCCGTCGCGGAAAAAGTGTTGTGGCGGAACGCCGTTCCCGGCACCCCCCTGACCCGCATCAGCTTCCAGTCCCACAGCTCGGGACCGGTGCCGGAGTACGGGCGCATTGACAACCTCGTGGTCAAGGCCGCGCCGGAAGACCCGAACGCCTTCCCGACCCCAACCATTACCAACCTCAGCCCCGCCTCCTACGCGGTGGTGCCCCCCAGCCGAAGCCTGCAGTTCGAGGTCACGTCCGTCCTGCCCATTTCCGCCTCGGACATTTCCGTGTCGGTCAATGGCTCGAATGTGTCCAGCGGCCTCACCGTCACCGGCTCGCCCACCGACCTCTGGGTCTCCTACGGCCCCTTGGGCGCCGGCCGCCACACGGTGGAAATCACGGCAGTCAACGGCGCCGGGCCCACTCATGCCTCCTTGCTCCTCTACGCGACGGAAAACCCGATCACGATCTTTGACTCCGGCGGCTTCACGGATGATTCGTTGTATCCCATCGGGTATCTCACCGCCGTCACCAACGCCGATTATTACTGGGCGCCGGCGGCCGAGCCGTCCGAGATTGTGGACCTGGCCGATGGCGTGCATGGCAAAGTGCTGCGCCGCATGCAAATGGGGACCGATTACACCGATTATCTCCACTTCTCCCCGGTTTCCGCGGGCACGGTGATCATTGATCTGGACGCGCGGGTGTCTTCGATGGATGTCCGGACGCTGGACCTCTCGCTCAACTCCGCCAGCACGACGGGCGGGACCCAGGGACCGTTCATCATGTGGGGAACCAACGCCCTGAACTACTACAACCGCACCGCCTGGGTGCCGGTCACCGCGCTGGATGCCGACTGGCACCACATCCAAATGATCTGCTACGTCAGCGGCCCGCTCGCCGGCACCTTCGATCTCAAAGTGGATGCCGCCCTGGTGGGTCAGGGCTTGGTCTGGCGTTATGTGGTCAGCCCGGTGGGCACGCTCCGCATCGGCGCCATTCGCGGCGGCGTGGTCCAATACGGCGAAGTGGACAACCTGGTCATCACCGCAGCGCCTGAACCGCTGGTCGCACTTCCCGTCACACTGCTGAATCCGGTTCACACCGGCTCGACCTTCTCCTTCTCCTTCCAGTCCTCGCCAGGAATCAACTACGTGGTTCAGCAGACCGCGGCGCTGGGCTCCGCCAATTGGACCACCCTGGAAACCATCGCGGGCGACGGCAGCCTCAAGACGGTCACCCACACCAATCCGCCCGCGGGCGGCCTGTTCTACCGCGTAAAATCCGAGGTGCCTTAACCTGCGACATCTTCCGCCGTGGCAGCTTTATTCTCGTGGTTCTTCGCGGGGCCTTGTTTGCATCGGGCGCTCGCGCAAAGGTTCATTCTGTTCAGTCTGCTTGGAATCGCCTCGGCTTCCGCGACGGCCGCCTTGTGGAGCTTCCAACCCGGCGTCACCGTGCGCGGCAAAAAGCCTGAAACCTGGGTTCTGGATTTGCGTAACCAGCCGTTGGAGTCGGCTCAGGCCGCGGCCAGGAAACTGAGCAGCCGGTTGTACGGCGGCGCCGAGGCGGAGCTCCACCACCCTTTGGTGATCCAAACCGGTTTTTCCGGCCCCAAAGTTCTGGGCGTGGAACTCACCGCCGTCTCCTCCGGCGGCAGTGATTTGGTGGTCAAAACCAATGGCGTGACCGTTGGCCGCCACGTCTGGCCTCGGGCCGCCCGCACGCACACTCTCAATCGCGTGTTCTACGTGCCTTTGTCCCCCGGCTCAAACCAGGTCACCCTCGAAGTCACCCAACCCGCTGGCGTGGTCGTCATCGGCCGCTACCTCCTCGCCGACACCCTCGCCGAACTGCCCCAAGAGCCGCCGCCGCTCCTCTTTGGTTCCGCGGCCGCCTTGGCGGCGGCGCCCGCCTCGCCGCACCCTGCCGAGGCGCCCCCAACCGGCGGCAAGCTGGAGGCGGAGGACGGATACCGCGGCATCTGGTACTACAACCAGCCCACCGGGGACGAATTCAAATACAAATACAGCGGCGGCTTTGCCACCTACCCCCAGCAGCACGCCCCCATTGCCATCTACTGCAAGGAAGTCCAGAAGACCTTTTTCGTTTATGGCGGCACCACGGCCCGGCATCCCTCCGACAAGCAGGAGTTGCTCCACATGGTGTCTTACTACGATCACAAAACCGGCCAGGTGCCCCGCCCCCGCCTCCTCCTCAACAAACACACGGAGGATGCCCACGACAATCCAACCCTTCAGGTGGACGACCGCGGCTACCTCTGGATTTTTTCCTCGTCCCATGGCACGGGCCGGCCCTCCTACATTCATCGCAGCGCCAAACCCTGGAGCATAGACGAGTTCGAGCGCATTCTCGTGACCAACTTCTCCTACACGCAACCCTGGCACGTTCCCGGCCAGGGCTTCCTCTTCCTCCATACCCGCTACGGCGGCGGCCGGCCTCTGGGCATCTCCGCCACCCGGTGCCTCTTCTTCATGACCAGCCGGGATGGCGTTGCTTGGAGCGACCCGGCGATGCTGGCCGGCATCGAAATGGGAGATTACCAGGTCAGTTGGCGCGAGGGCCGGCGCGTCGCCTCCGCTTTCGATTTTCATCCCTCACCCACCGGCCTCAACACCCGCGCCAACATTTACTATGTTGAAACCGCTGACTTCGGCCGCACCTGGCGCAATGTCCGCGGCGAACCCCTCGAGCTGCCCCTCACCCAAACCAACAATCCCGCCCTGGTGTTCGATTCTCGCGCCGAAGGCCGGCTCGTCTATCTCAAGGACATCAATTTCGACCGCGAGGGCCGGCCCGTCATTCTCTTTCTCACCAGCAAAGGATTCGAGCCCGGCCCCGCCAATGGACCCCGCCAGTGGCAGACCCTCCGCTGGACCGGCACGGAATGGGTGCGCCGCCCCTTCACCACTTCGGGCAACAATTACGACCACGGCTCCCTTTACATCGAACCCGACGGCACCTGGCGCGTCATCGCCCCCACCGACCTCGGACCGCAACCCTACAATCCCGGCGGCGAAATGGTCCTTTGGACCAGCACCAACCAGGGCGAGTCCTGGACTCGCGTGAAACAGCTTACCCGCAACAGTCCCTACAACCACACTTACGCCCGGCGCCCCCTAAACGCCCACCCGGATTTTTACGCCCTCTGGGCCGACGGCCACGGGCGCGAGCCCTCCGAGTCCCGCCTCTATTTCACCAACCAGCGCGGCGACCATGTGTGGCGGCTGCCCAGCACGATGACCGGCGATTTCGCCACGCCGGCCATCGTCAATGAGTGATGAATGCCGCCCTTCTGGAAAACCCCGAACCGCCACCGGCTTCCCTCCATCGTTCACCGGCCGGTGAAGCACAGCCGGAACGCTCGAACCAACTCCCGCCCCCGCAATTTTGATGTTATGAACTGTCTTACCCTCCGCTCTGCCATCGCCGCCGCTGCGCTCCTGGCTCTCTCCGCCCTCCTGGCTGCCGCCCAGACCAACCAACAAGTCGTTTTGGGTGACGTCGGCGGATTCGAGGACGACGAAATCTACCCCGTGGGCAGTCTCCAACCGGTGACGGATGGCTCGCTCACCTGGCAGCCGGCCAGCGCCACGCCCGCCCAGATCGTCTCTTGGGGCCCGGCCGACCCCCACGGTAAAGTCCTCCGCCGGACCCAAACCGGCGTGGATAACCTCGACTATCTCCGATTCCCGGAAGTCTCCTCGGGCGAGCTGACCATTGCCTTCGACGCCCGGGCTTCCACCGCCGCCTCCCGCACCCTTGATGTCTTCCTCCTGCCCACCACCGGCGGGGAGGTCAGCCTTCTGGGCTGGGGAACCGTCTCCAACAAGCTCGCCTATTACAATGGCTCAAGCTGGATTGGCGTCCGCGACCTCGACACGAACTGGCACCGGATCGAAATGATCAATCACCTGAGCGGACCCGCCTTCGGCAGTTGGTACCTCAAGGTGGACGGCTCCGTCATCGCCACGAACCTCCCCTGGCGGAATACCTACCCCCAGGGCACCCCCTTCAGCCGCGTCCGCTTCGGCGGCATTCGCGGCGTCGCCGGCACCTACGGCGAGGTGGACAATCTCGTGATCACCGGCGAGCTGGTCGTCCCCGCGCCCTTCGAGCTCACGGCGCCAGCCTTTGTCAACAACAGTTTCCGCTTCAAGTTCCCGGCCGAAACCAACCGCGAGTATCTCATCGAGCAGGCGGCCGGCCTCGCCCCCGCAAGCTGGCGCCCGACCGGAATCGTCACCGGCCAGGGCGGCGACCTCTGGTTTACCCATCTGCCGGCAACCAACGCCCGGCAGTTCTTCCGCGCCGCCAAATTGCCGCCGCAGGGCTGGAGCGACGGCTACCGCGGCATCTGGTTCACGCTCGGACAGTTCTCCGAATACGGCGACAAATACTCCGGCGGACTCGGCACCTACACCGCCAACCACATCCCCATCGCCATCCATGCCGCCGCCGTCAACAAGACCTTCTTTGTCTATGGCGGAACCATCAAGGACCAGCGCCACCTCCTGATCATGGCGTCCTATTACGATCATGCCACCGGCCAGGTGCCACGCCCCACGCTGGTCCTGGACAAACAGGGCGTTAATGACCCCCACGATAACGCCGCCCTGGCCCTCGATGACCAGGGTTACCTCTGGGTCTTCGTCAGCGGCCGCGCCCGAACCCGCCCCGGGTGGAAATTCCGGAGCAAACAGCCTTACAGTGTCGCCGAGTTCGAATTGATCCGGCAGGACGAAATGACCTACCCGCAGCCCCGCTACCTCCCGGGATTCGGGTTCTTCAACCTGTTCACCAAATACACCAACGGCCGCGAACTCTACTGGGAGACCAGCACCAATGGCATCCACTGGAGCGCCCACCAGAAACTCGCCGGCATCGGCGGCCATTACCAGGTCAGCAACGTCCGCGCCGACGGCCTGGTGGCCTCCTTCTTCAACCGCCACCCCGGCGGCGACGTGGACAAACGCACCGACCTTTACTACGTCCAAACCACCAACTACGGCGCAACCTGGACCACCGCCGCCGGCCTGCCTCTCACGCTGCCCCTGTCCACCACCAACAACCCCGCCCTCGTCAAGGATTACGCCTCCCTCGGCCAGTTGATGTACACCTGCGACCTCAACTTCGACACCAACGGCAACCCCGTCCTCCTCTACATCGTCAGCCACAACTACCAGCCCGGCCCCGCCGGCGACCCCCGCACCTGGACCCTCGCCCGCTGGACCGGCGCCCAATGGGTCTTCTCGGCCGTCTGCCAGTCCGACCACAACTACGACATGGGCAGCCTTTACATCCTGCCCGACCGCTGGCTGGTGATCGGTCCCACCCAGAACGGCCCGCAGGTCTGGCAGACCGGCGGCGAAATGGCCCTCTGGTCCAGCGTGGACCAGGGACTCACCTGGACTCTGACCCGCCAGATCACCACCAACAGCCTTTACAACCACACCTATGCCCGTCGGCCGCTCAACGCCCAAGACCCCTTCTTTGCCTTTTGGGCCGATGGCGACCCCACCCAGTTCACTCCCTCCCGCCTGTTCTTCTGCAACTCGGATGGCACCCGCGTCTGGCAACTGCCTTATGACATGAGCGAAGTCCTCACCACCCCCGTCCAGATCATCGGCCCCGCCCCCGCCCCCGGCCGCAACTGATTTTCCAAATCTATCCCGGTGCCGCGCCGCGCCTCGCCGCCGCTACCGCCGTGGATTGAAGAACGTCTCCCGCAGACTCCCCCGCTCGGTCCGCACCACTGTGCCAACCCCCACGTTGTGCCGCGAGAACCAGCCCCGCGGCGTCTCCAGCACATACTGCACTTCGCTCGAAGCCGCGCTGACCGCGTTGGTGTTCAGCGGCTCCAAATCGTGAATCTCGAGAATCACTCCCTCCGGGTCTATGTAGGCCGCGGATAACGGCACATACGTGTTCTTCATCCAGAACGCCGCCCGGTGCGGCCCCCCGAACACGAACAGCATGGCCTCGTTCTCGGCCATGTTCGTTCGAAACATCATCCCCGTTTGCGTCTGGAGGGCGCTCAGTGCCACCTCGGCGTTCAACTCGGCGGCCCCCAGCCAAAGCTTCAGGGTCGGCAGTTTGGGCTGGGCCGCCCGCGGCTCGTTGGCCGCCCCGGCCGGAACCGGCGCTGGTCCAGCCGCTTCCGGCCGTCCGCAACTCGCCGCCACCGCCGCCACCGCCGCCGCGAAAAACACCACTCGCCAGGTCCTCATGACTCCAGACTGAGTCAACCCCGTGCCGTTGGCAACCATGGCTTTTGCCGCCGCCCGGGGCCTCGTTACCGGCTCACGCAAAACCGCAGCCGCTCGCGAACGCGCTCCCGTTCCTCCGGTTTGAACTCCTCAAGCAAAGCCTCCACCTCGGATGCTTCCACCAGTCGGTGGTGGAGGAGGGCCCGAACAAACTCCAAGTCCTTTTCTCTGCCCGCAGCGCGGATCAAGTGCTCAAGATCGGCGCGATTCATAATGCGCGCAGTAAATGGCCCAGCGCTCTTGGGGGGTCAGAATCCCGCAAAAAGGATCGTTCTGCCGCAGTCTTCGGCCCTCTTCGCCTTCATCCAACAGCACGACCCGTATTTTCTCCCACGGCTGATCGAGAATCCTGAGCCACTCGGAAATTCCTGGCGCCGGCCGCTGCTGGTGCCAACGGAGACAGGTCGCCCGGGCTTTTTCCAATCCACACCTCGCAGGATCCCGGTCAATCTTCTCCACGATCGCCTTTGCCAGGGCAAGACTGCGCTCTTCAATCTCTTGGTGTGTTCTCACGCTTCAATCCACCCCATTAATAAGCCCAAACACCCCCGGATTCCAGCGGCTTATCCCCCCGGCTCTCGCCGCCGGCATTCTGCTCCGTGGACACCTCTGTGGACCACGGCAACGGCGCTCCCGCGGGGAGGCCCCCGCGCCTTCGGCTTGTCCTGACAAGGTCAGGTGACAGACCTTGGTCAGCGCCACCTGTGGTCACTCGCCTTGGTGCCTTCCGGCTACGGACTCACAAGGGACTTGCCCGCCCGGCGCAGCTCATTGGCGAGTGACTCCAACGCGCCGCCGGCGGCGGTGTGGATGAAGCACACCCGGTCGGCGACGGCGGCGACGAATCGGTTCCGCTCGCGCGCCAGCTCCGCCGTGGCGCGCTTCTGCGATCCGACGAACGGGGTTACCACAAGCAGGCGGCCTTGTTGGATGGCCCCCCGCCACTCCCGCGGGAGGCGCATGTTCCGAAGGCTGCGGGCCGGGCAGATGATGATCGGCTGCTTGCCGCGCATGAGGATTCGCAGGCACTCCTTCTCGACGGGGGAGTGGAAGCCGCTGATGACCGTCACCCCGTCATCCCGCAGCTTCCTGGCCAGGTCGTATGCCTTGAGAATCAGGTCGCCGGGACAGCGGACAGAGCAGAACAAACCGAGCTTGTCGCCACGCAGCAGAGCCGGGTCGCCCAGCACCGACAGGCGTGCGGGCGTGTTGGTCGTCAACGATATGCCACCCGCCTTGCCCAGGCCGCTTTCAGCCGCCGAGATGCTTCTCACCTCGATGTTCATGACCAGTCATCTTGCCGTTGAGGGTTCTGATCAGATTGACTAAGCTCTTTGCGGATTCCGATGACAACGGCGCAGTTGCTCAGATTCAGACAGCGCCATCCCCGGCGCAACCTGCCGGCGTCGCTTGCCCGCAAGCGCGGCGAATCCAACTTCGTTTCATCTTTCAGCAAGGCGTACATCGCGTCCATCGCGCCGGATGGCTCCGGCGGCAAGGAATTCGCCCTCTCCGGCTTCGGGATCGCGGATTTCGTCTGGATTGCATGGCAGAACGCCACGAACCCCGACGACGGCAGCGCCCTGTCCATCGAGCAACTCAAAACCCTGCTCAATCGCGGCAAGCTCACGGTGTTCGAGGTGAAGCTGGCCGACTGGCCCAAGGGACTCGCCCAAGCCTGCCGCTACAGCTATTTCGCCGATCTGGCCGTGGTCGCCCTGCCGCCCGATCCTGCCGCCACGGCCGAGGCCGACCTCGCCCTGTTCCGTGAATCCAACGTCGGCCTGTGGAGCTTCGACCCGGCCACCGATACCATCCGCGATCTGTTCACGCCGCGCTGCTCCGGCCCGCGCAGCCCCGGAGCCAAGGACCAGGCTCTGGAATCGCTTGGGCGCAGCCTACAGTTCAGCCAGCTTCGCAAGCAGTCCCAGCCCGTCCGCCAGCGGTCTATCCCAGATTTTATGGATAGCCTGGGATAGGTCCTGAATAGGCCCATTTCGCTGACGACTTCATTCTCCCGAAGCCTCGTCCAAATCGTTCAACATCTGCTCAATGGTGGCCAGCAACACGGGCACGTCCGCTTTTGCCGCGTCCCACAGCACCTGATAATCCACGTCGTCATACCCTTGGCTCAAGTGGTCGCGTGTACCGGCAATCTCCTTCCACGGCACGGCGGGATAACGATCTCGCAACTCGGCTGGCAACCGCTTGACGCCCTCGCCCACGATCTCGAGGAACCGCTCCAAGGCGGCGGCCGCCTGCCAGTCCTTCAGCAGGCTTTCCAGCGTCTTGTCCGCGCAGATTTCCTGCGCACGCCGGGCGGCATCCCGAATCTGGCGCAACGTGGCTTGCGGATCATGAACGCTCATAGATCGGCACGGCTTCGCGCCGCACGGCCTCCTCGATGTACCGGTTGAGACGCGAACAGAAGTCCACCTTTCGTCCGAGGATTTCCGACAACTGCCCGGCATAGCCAAAGTAGCGGAAACCCACGCCCTCCAAAGCGCCGGGCTCGAATTCCGCCAGCACATCCACGTCGCTGCGTTGCGGGTCGAAATCCTCGCGCAACACCGAACCGAACAGGCTCAACCGGCGAATGCCCCGCGCCCGGCAGAACTCGGCGATCTTCTCGCGGTCAATTTGAATCGGCAACTCGGCAACGCTCATGGTGTCATTCTCGCAAATCCCGGCTCATCCTGCAACCATCCAGCATCCATCGCGGCGGTGCGCACCGGGGTCATCACTTCGGGCGGGGCTTTTTGGAGATATTCCAGCGCACGGGATTTGGCCGGTTCAACCAGAGCCTTCAGGTACTGGACTGCGGCCTCGACGCTGAAGGGGCGGTGGGCGACTTCCTCGAAATTCGAGGGCAAGGCCGTCCACACCACCGCCTCCAACCGCTGGGCCTCCGCCCATGCCTTGATGGCGTCGCAGGCATGGGGATGCTGCTGCCGGGCGTATTCACGCTCGGTGTTCCTGACAAGGTTCACGTAGCCGATCCGGCCGCTGGATGTTCCTTCGCGGGTGCGCAGGTCGGCGATGGCGGAGTCGAGGTTGGTGCGCGGGCTATGCGCGAAGCGGGTGGTGACGTTTGCGCCATACTGCTCGTCAATGACGAGGGTGAGGCATCCGGCCCGCCCGCCGCTTCTGGAGATGCGGCCGAACTCAATGGGGAGCACCGGGCCGCCGCGCTGCCAATCCCCGGTGATGGGCAGGTCGCGCCGATCCCAGATCAATGATCCCCAGCCGAAAATGGCGATTCTCATTCCTCGCCGTCTCCTTCCGCGCCGAGGCTCAGGCGAAACTTGATGTCGTAGTTCAAGAGAGAGTCCAGTTCCTCGTTGGTAAAGCCGTAGTGGCGAGCAAGTGCCTGCTCTATGCGGTCAATAATGGGCTTGCTGGTTTTGGGGTAGATACACTGCACTGTTAGCGTATCGTGCTGAAAGCTCAGCGTTCGGTTAACGGAGTTGTTCTTGAGATCGGCCATCAGTGCATCGGCGAGAGAAAGAAGCTCCTTTTCATCTGGGCTGGCAGAAAGAGCGCCGAGGTCAATCGGCAACAAATCCACCCAACTCTCAAGTCCCAGGATGCATGAGAGCGTTGCGGTCACTTCGCGCACCCTCCCAGGGAAACCGGGCTCCACAGGATAGCCCAGGGTTCGGTTCCAAGGAATCAACGCCCTCGCCTCTCAACCGCAATTCTGCGACATTATGGAAAATTGAGTTTAGAGTGGATGGCATGAGAACATGGGTTGGATTGCTGCTGCTGGCGATGCTCCCGGCCGGGGTCGGGGCGGAGCTTCCCCCCGCGCGAAATGGTTTTGTCGTGATCGCCCATCGGGGTCATCACGCGCGGGCCCACGAGAACACCCTCACGGCGTTGCGCGAGGCGGCGGACGCCGGGGCGGACTATGTCGAGATGGATGTGCGGCGGACGGCGGATGGTCATTACGTGCTGCTGCATGACAGCACGGTGGACCGGACGACCAATGGCCGGGGCAGCGTGGGGCGGATGAC
>JARKQH010000424.1 GCA_029974925.1 Verrucomicrobiota bacterium | reverse complement strand
GCCACGGCGGCGCCAGCCTTAAGCTTTTCCACCGCCTCGCGAACGTAATTCCGCGCCGTGCGGGGGTCGCCATTGGCGGCCGCCCGGTCATCAATCGCTCCCGCGTAAGCCAGCACGCCGTCGCTATTGATGACAAACATGTGCGGCGTGGTTCGCATGCCATATTTTCTGCCCAATTCGCCCGAGCTGTCGTCAATCCAGGCGGTCGCTTTGATCTTCTGGGCCGCCCACTCCTTCTGCGCTGCTTCGGGGCTCCGATGGCTGGGGTTTCCGGCCGCAACGGAATTCACCACCAGCCAAATCACTCCCTTGCCAGTCAGTTCCGCCTGCAGTTCCTGCATGGCCCCGCTCTTGTAATGGTTTTTGACAAAGGGACAGTCGAGATTGTAGGCCTCCAGCACCACAATCTTGCCTTTGTAATCCGACAGCCGATGAGTCTTGCCCTGAATATCCTTGGCCGTGAAGTCCGGAGCCGGTTTCCCCACCTCGGCAGCGCCCCAGGCGGCTGCCGCGAAAACCCCCATCAATGTCAAAATCAGCGCACTCTTGATGTTCATATTATCTTTTGTTGACTTTAGGTTTAACTTATTTACCCACGTAACTAAGCACACGTGTCACCGTTATGCAAATGGCCAGCCAAGTCGCTGACCCTTCTCCCCCACCGGCCGCCCGAGGGATGGCGTTGTGAGCGGGGTGAGGTTCAGGATTGGGCCGCGCGGGTCAGCGCGTCGAGCACGATGCCGGGAGTCAGCGCCTCGGGAAGGACGATGGGAGGAGCGTCGGGTTTTGCCGGAAAGACCAGCACGAGCGGAACGCCCGCCCGGCCATACCGGTTGAGTTCCTCGGTGATGTTTGCGGGCAGACGCGTGTAATCGCCAAGGAAAGCCACGGCGTTGATTTCCTTGAGTTTGGCGCGCACCTGGGGGATTTCGAGGGCGAACTTCTTGTTGGCCTGACAGGTCAGGCACCAATCGGCCGTGAAATCCACCAGCACCGGGTGTCCGGCTGCGCGGGCCTGTCCGACGGCTTCACGGCTCCAAGGCTGCCAGTCAATGCCGTCGGGACTGCTCTTGAGCCGGGTGCCCGTCTCAAGGTTCAAGGGCGGGGTCCGCCATTGAAGCTGGCGTTCGACCGCGTAAAGGTAGCCGGCGAGCAGGACCCCAATGGCCACGGCCAAGCCGAGGCCGCGGCGGGACCGGCCCCGCTGGAAAAACTCGCCAAAGGTCCAGGCCGCCAGCGCCAGCAGCACCAGGAAAAAAGCCAGCCACCATGCCCGCGGTCCGTAGTGGGCCGGTGTCAGGCTGTACAACCAGACTGCCGTTCCCAACATGGGAAAGCCCATGGCAACCTTGAAACGCTCCATCCACCGGCCCGGTTTGGGCAGGAACTTCAACCAGGCTGGATTCCAGCTTAGGACCACATAAGGGGAAGCCAATCCCAGAGCCACCACCACGAAGATCAACAGGATCATGGGGGTGGACTGCGTAAAAGCGAAGCCGAGAGCGACCCCCAGGAAGGGCGCGGTGCAAGGAGTTGCCAAAATCGTGGCCAGTACACCGTTAAAGAAGGCCCCGGCGGCCCCCTGTTTCGCAGCGAGATTGCCGGCAGCATCCATGACCCGGGCCCCCGGAGTGATTTCAAAGAGACCAAACAGGTTCAAGGCGACCAGCGTGATCAACACGGTCAGAAGGACGAGAAACTGTGGATTCCCGAATTGCATCCCCCAGCCTGCCTTGTGCCCCGCCGCCTTCACCCCAATGACCATGGCTGCCAGGACCAGAAACGAGACCATCACTCCCACGGCATAGACCAAGCCCAACACACGCACCCGGCCCGGCTCCTCCCTCGCCTGCCCGACGAATCCAAGAATCTTCAGCGCGATGACGGGCAGCACGCAGGGCATGATATTTAGAATCAGGCCGCCGAGGAAGGCATAGACCAGCACCCTCCAGAGCGAAGGCTTGGAGAGAGCGGAAGCAACCGGCAGTCCGGGCTCCAAATCGCGCGAGCCCTCGAGCGTCAACTGCACTTGGAACGCGCGTCGTTCGGGCCCCGTTTGCTGAATCACCAAACCAGCAATTTGGTCCGGCCACCGGCCGCCAAGTTTCTTTACCTGCTTGCGAATCCGGGTCTTGCTTCCGTCCCCGGACAGCCGCTCGGTCTCAGCCTTGACTTCGTAGTCATCGCTGGCAAAGGGCAGGAAGTCCGCCTCGGAAAGGTCCGCAGGGGCAGCCCATTCAATAACGAACGGCCGAAGGCCGTCCTTTTCAGTTCCATCCCACCGGGCCGTAAACTCAGGGACCGTTAATCCCGGCACCTCCGGCGTCAGGGCCGGCTTGGAGCCATCAGCCGGAATCGGGAGTTTGTTCCGCCATTCATTCAGGAGGCCCGCGCTTTCCGAGGGCTCGCTCTCCGACCCGACAATGAGAGGGGCCTCGACGGTGGCATCACCGGGGAGGCAGGCGACCTCGCATTCGAGCCAGGAGACTTTGGCCCGGAGCGTCCTGGGTCCCGGAGCCAGATCCAGCGCCAGCCTGATAGGCACCAGTAACACCACCTGATCGTAATAGACGTAGGTGGTCAGGTCATCCTCGGCATACAGTTTTTTCGGAACCGGCCAATGAATCTCGCCGGGCTCGAAGCCCGGCGGGAGGTCCCAATCAATGCGGGTTGCCATACCGGATGCGCCCGGGTTGCGCCAATAGGTGTGCCATTTGGCATCCATGCGAAGCATCACCCCGGCCAGCACCGTGTCCCCCGCCCGCGCCGCCTTCGATCCGAGCAGCAATTGCGCCTGGGTATGAGCCGCCTCGAGCCTCATGCCCGCCATCAAAAGCGCGGCAATAAAGAATGTCCTGTATAGCAATCGCACGTCGAGAAAATGCCCCAAAACACAAAAAATGCCAGTGAAAGCCCCATGGGCCGGTCGGAGCAGACGACGCGGGCCGAAAAAGGTCCAAGGGGCGTGGCCGCCCGAAAGGCGGAGCGATCCCGGATTGAAAGTCGCCCGCCCCGTCCTTAAAGTTTTCCCGGATGTCGTCCGACGTCATTCAGACCGGTGAATACACCTGGCTGAACACCGGGAATGAAGCATTTCCCGCGATGCTCGCAGCTATCGTGGGGGCGCGCCATTCCGTCGCGCTTGAAACCTACATCTTCAAGGCCGGGGCGCCCGGCGACCGGTTTCGAGAGGCGCTGGTGCGAAGCTGTCGCCGGGGTGTTCGGGTGCGGGTGCTGCTGGACGGGCTGGGGTCGCACTCACTGCCCGCCTCGTTT
>JARKQH010000381.1 GCA_029974925.1 Verrucomicrobiota bacterium | reverse complement strand
GCGTCGGTCTTGCCGCGGAGCGCCTCGAGGGGCTGCCCCATTTCCGCGCAAAAGCGCTGGTTGGCAAAAACGATTCTGCCGTCCGCGTCCTTGCGCACAATCCCCAGCGGCAGGGTTTCCACCAGCGAATGATAAATGGCTTCCGAATGCCGCAGGGCGGCCTCGGAACGCTGCCGCTCCCGGATTTCCTCCTCCAGCCGGTCATTGATTTCCCGCAGGGTGCGCGTCCGGCTGGCGGCAATCGCCAGCGCGCGCTCGCGCGTGTGGCTGAGCGACCAAGCAATGCTGAACAGCAGCAGGCTGATGAGCGCGCCGGTCGCGCCCACCCACAGACTGCTGCGGTGCTGGCGGGCCTCGCGAAAGGACGGGCGGACTTGGAACTGGAGCTCCCAGGCGCGGCCGCCAAACTCGACCGCAATCGTGGAGCGAAAGCCGGGGGTCGCGCCGGCCCGGTCCCCGGCCGGGGTGGGGCCATTGTCGAAGATCAAATCACGGGGGCCGTCCGCGGGCACATCCCAAATCTGGAGACGCAAGCCGGGGTGCTCATCCCGCAGCACCTCCGCCATAAGCTGCTCGGTGACGAACCGGGCGAACACCCACCCTTCAATGGCCGCCCGCCGCTCGGCCAGCGTGCCGGTCGCGCGGCCGTTGCGGTACACCGGCAGCATCATCAGACAGCCCGGCTGCGGACCGCGGAAATCCTCCCGCAAGAGGACCCGCCCGCTCAGGGCCGCCAGGCCCGTGTCCCGCGCCCGCTCCGCCACGGCGCGCTGTTCGGGGTCCGTCCCGACATCCCGTCCCAACAGCGCCCCGTGTCGCGTTTCAGGCTCGATGTACTTCACGACCAGCAAGTCCTCCCCCGATCCCGAATGCTTCACTTCGAAGCCCGGCGTTTTGTCTGCGCGGGTGGTCTGGACAAATCGCTCCAATTCGTCGCGTGGCACCCACGCGATAAACCCCACGCCGTCAATGCCCGGGAACCGCTTTTCGATGGACACGCTTTCGAGGTAGGCCCGCCATTCCCCCCGTTCGACCGACGTGCTGGCCGCATACAGACCGGCCGCCCCGTGCAGCACATCCTCGTACACCTGCATGCGTTCGCTTAACGCCGCGGCGACGCGCCGCGCCTCCTGATCCAACCGGGTGCGCGCCGCCAGTTCCTCATGCTGCCAGGCGAAATACCAACCGCCGAGGCTTGCCAGCAGCGAAATCCCCAGCACCACCCACGCCACCGGATGAGGAAAGAACGACCACTTGCGTGGCGGCGCCGTAGCCTCCGCAGCGGGCCTGGAGCTGGCGTCTTGCGGGTTCACCTGACCATTTCTGCGCTATCCATCGGCTGGCTTCAATCAATTTCTGCCGCCACGGCCTCGAACCCGGACGCCCGGCCCGCCCAAAGCCGCGTTTCGAAAGCGGCGAAAGCGCGCGCAAAGTTGAACCGCCAACCGTTTACGGCGGAGGAGTGGGGGGGCCGGCTACTCGCCGGGTTTGGGAGTGTCGGCGGCTGGGTCCTCGGCCGGGGCGTCCGCCGTGGCCTGTTCCGCGGCCTCGAGACTGGCATAATACACGCCGAGGTTGTGCTGCGCGGTCTTGTCGCCGGCCCGGGCGGCACGGCAAAACCAGCGCACGGCCTCCCGCACATTCTGGGGCACGCCCCGCCCTGTTTCGTAGCACAGCCCCAAATTGCATTGGGCCGGCGCGCATTCCTGCTCGGCTGCCAGGCGATACCACTTGACCGCTTCCTCGTAATTCTGCGGCACCACCTGGCCGGTCTCGTAAAA
>JARKQH010000376.1 GCA_029974925.1 Verrucomicrobiota bacterium | reverse complement strand
AAACCGGTTTTACATTGCCCTGACGTGTCATGTCCTCCACCACCCTCCAGATCGGCGCCCTGATTCCGACCTTGAACGCGCGCGAGACCCTTGCCGGGCACCTGGCCAGCGCCGAGGCCTGGCTCCCGCTGGTTCGGGAAGTGGTGGTTGTGGACAGCTATTCCGAGGACGGCACGCTGGATTACCTCAAGGAGCGCCTGCGCCATCCCAACGTCAGGTTCCTCAGCCATCCGCGCGGCTTGTATCAATCCTGGAACTTCGGCCTGCGGCAGCTCACGGCTCCGTATGCGTACATTGCGACGATCGGCGATCACATCACACCCGAGGGGCTTCAGCATCTGGTTGCCGTCGCGGAGGAACTCGAAGCGGAGGTGGTGCTCAGCCGGCCCGAGCTGTTTGACCTGGAAGGCCGCCGCATCGCCGAGCCCTGCAACTGGCCGATTCACCGGCTCCTGGAGGATTGTCCGCTGGAAAAACCGCGGCGGCTCGAACCGTGGCAGGTCTATCTCCTGGCCAGCCTGGACATCCCGCGGGGCATTCTCGGCAGCTCGGCCAGCAACCTCTACCGGACCGGGGCTTTGCTGCGTTCCGGCGGTTTCCCGACCGGTTACGGCCATGCGGGAGACACCGCCTGGGCGATTGCCAACGCCTTCAGCGCCACCGTGGCGGTCACCCCCCGCCTCTTTTCCCGGTTCGTGGTCCACCCCAACGCGACGACGGGCATGGACCACGCCCGTTTTCGCGAGCTGCTTGCCCGGTTATTCGACCTCGTCGAGGAAACGGGGGCCCGGGCTCGCGCGGGAATGGCCGCTGACGATCCCGCCGGCGAATGGCTTGACTTTGTCATCTCCCTCCCTCGCCAGGTCCGGCGGCTGCGTGAAAGTCAGGAAACCTACAACGCGGTCCGACGCTCCCTGCGTCCCCGGCCGTGGATTTTCAGCCGCGCCGCGTGGCGGACGCGCGCGGCGCGGAACCGGGAACGGCGGCGGCTGGCCGGGCTGGCGGCGCAACTGGCGGCCGCGCCCTGCCCGCAGGCCGACGCCTGGGACCGCGCCCTGCTTTTGCACCTGTCCCGCACGCTGCGCCAGTTCTGCTGAGGGCTTGGAGCGCCCCCGGTT
>JARKQH010000069.1 GCA_029974925.1 Verrucomicrobiota bacterium | reverse complement strand
AACGTGAAGGCGACGCTTTCCATTGGAACGTTTCCGTCCCCCCCAACACCACGGCGACCGTCTGTTTGCCGGCGGATGATTCCGCCTCGGCCCGCGAATCGGGGAGGTCCCTGGAAGGCCGCCCCGGCCTTCGCGTCACCGAACTGGACCGCGGCCGGCTTGTCCTGAAGCTTGCTCCCGGCAATTATCGGTTTCACAGCCGGCTTGCACGGACGCCGGGCGCTTGACCTGCCCCGCCAGTTCAACCGCAGAGGCGAAGAGCCGAAGAGGTCCGGTGGGACCCTTGCGTCCTCCCCCACCGCTGCCGCCGCCAGCGCCTCTTTTTTCTTTAACCACGCACCTTCTGCGTCCCTCTGCGTGCTCTGCGGGCCACCCCAAACTTTTTCGCCCGCAGACCACGCCGAGCACACAGAAAAGAACCAACCCCAGCTTTCCGGCTGGTCAGCGAACGGTGGTGGCAGAACTCAAGCCCGTTTGGCTAATCCGAGCGCCTGGCAAGCACCAGGAACAAAGGGCTGAAAACCCAGCCAGCGTCCCGATCCCCCTGAACTGAACCCGCGCACCCTTCTGCGTCCTTCTGCGTGCTCTGCGGGCCACCCCAAACTCCCGCGCTCCTCGTATCAGCGGGTTGGATAACCGGGTCCCCGGTGATGTGCGGAACCTGAGCCCAGGCTGCTTACTTCCCCCCCGGCCCCCGGGTCTTTGTCACTTTGGGGGCGGGTTCGTGACTCTCTCGCGTGACGCGAGTGTGGATCACGCCCTGGTCATCGAACCAGAGGGGGTCAATGGCCAGAAAACGGTTGAAATTCTGTTTGTCATCCCATTTCTGATGGTAAACCAGCCAAAGCTTGCCGTCCGGCCCTTCGATCACGGAGTGATGACCAGGTCCCAGCACCTTGCCGCCCCGGTGCGCAATGGGATTGCCTGAATACTTCACGAACGGCCCCAGGGGATGTTTGGCGGTGGCGTAGCCAATGCCGTAGTTGGGAGAATCCGCGCCGGTGCCGGAATACATCAGGTAATAAGTGCCGTTCCGCTTGAGCATAAAAGGCCCCTCGGTCACGTGGCCGCTGCGCATTTCCCACTCCTCGGTCGGCCGGATCAACAACTTCGCCTCACCTTTCGGCGTCAGCGGGTCCGCCATCGCCTGGCCCATGATTTTGAATCCACCCGCCAGATGGACCCAGTAGAAATAAAGGGCGCCGTCCTCATCTGCGAACAGGTGCGCGTCAATCGAGTTGGTGACCAGCACCACCTTGTCCTCGAACGGGCCCAGGGGGCTGTCGCTGACCGCAACCCCGATTTGCTTGTTCCCGCCCGTGCGCGGCACCCCCGGCATGTTGTCGGTGTAATACAGATAGAACTTGCCGTCGCCGCGCCGGTGATGAAATACATCCGGGGCCCACGCCCCGCCGCGCGGGTCTGAAAACACCCGTCCCTTGTTTTCCCAATTCACCAGGTCATCCGACACGTAAACGTCATAACCCCGCGTGTGCGTGGTCGCATAGAGATAATACTTGCCATTGACTCGAATGACGTGGGGATCGGCCATTTGCACTTCCGGAAGCAGCGGGTTGCGATAGGTCGGACGCCCAGCCGGGACCGCCGCTTCGGAACTCCCGGCTGGCGCAGCCTCGCCCCCTAAAACCGAGTTGAATGCCCCCGCCAATAGAAAGATTAGCGACAATCTCATGCCCCCAAATTATCCCGAAACCTCCAGGCCGAGGAAGAAAAACCAGTGGGATTGGGGCGGCACAGGTCGTGACTCCGTTGAGGTTGTTTGAGCCGGCAGGCCGGGAACCCAAGGCAGCCCCTGGCGGGCTAAACTTGAGTCAGGACCGAAAGTCCGTTAACGACATTGTCCGCCCCCACCAGCGCCCGTGAAACCCGTGTCAGGAGAAAACCCGCCTAAAAACGGGTTTTGCGTGAAAATCACGCGCCATGCGTGAGATTCACGCCTAATTCCACCCCTTTCTGTCCAGATTCCCTAAGAAAATTGCAGAAAAATGTTGTGGCACCGTCAGTGCTAAGGGTAAGCTGTGATCAGGTTGACAGTGTGGATCGCCCCCGAAATGGAATGCGGACTGTCTGCCAAGAACGTTTAAACTGAAAACCAGCAGAGATTAAATGAACAACCAACGAAAGAAGACTCGGGCTTTCACGCTGATCGAATTGCTCGTCGTGATTGCCATCATCGCCATTCTGGCGGCTATGTTGCTGCCGGCGTTGGCCCGCGCCAAGGCACGCGCCCAACGTATTAATTGCACCAACAACCTGAAGCAGATCGGCCTGGCCTTCAAGACCTGGGCGATTGACAACGGAGACCGGTATCCGATGCAGGTTTCCGCCACGGAAGGTGGTCCGCCCAATCAGACCCAGTTGATGCAGGCGGCTCCCATGGCCCAATACCTCTTCCAGGTTTTCGGCGTCATGTCCAACGAGCTGAGCACGCCCAAGATTCTCGTGTGCCCGTCCGACGACGCGGTGGCTCACACCAACTTCATCATCGTGGCGAACCAGATGAATTCGGTGGCGCAGCCCGGTGGATTCTCGCTGGCGAATGATTTCGTCTCCTACTTTGTGGGCAAAGATTGTCAGGAAGGCCAGCCGCAGATGTTCCTGTCCGGTGACCGCAACATTTGGGGCGGGTTCAACAACCTGACTCCCAACTGGGCCGGCGCGGTTCCCAACAACGGTTACGGCAACTCGCCGCGCGTGGCTGCCAACTCCGGCCAGGCCGTCGCCATGGGCACGAACGTGCCTCCGACGGCAACCTTCGGCTGGACCGAACGCATGCACCAGAAGAACGGCAACGTGCTGATCTCCGACGGCTCCGTCCAGCAGCTCAGCTCCGCCCGCTTCCGCGAGGCCTGCAAGAACACCGGGGACATGAGCAACCCGGCCAACATGCTGCTCTTCCCGTAAGCGAAAGAGACAACTGACCTTCTCAAGGCGCCCGCGAGGGCGCCTTTTTCTTTTTTTATGCCGGACAGGACTCAGAGCCTGAGGGGCTAAAGTCCTCTCAAGACCAAACGAGCGGAACTACCAGCCAAAAGCAGTCATCCTGGGCGGCGATGTCTCCACCCCAACCCAATGGGTAAGGGGCGGCGACGTCTCGTCGCCGTGGCCTCCCGTCGCAATCCAAAGCTGCCTGGGACGAGACGTCCCAGCCCCAAGCCAAAGCCTCAATCACGTCGGGGCTGGAGACGTCCCGTCTCCAGCCTCCCACGCCCTCGCAACCCAAAACTTCCTGGGACGAGACGTCCCAGCCCCCATCCAGACCCTCAATGACTTCGGGGGCGGCGACGCCTCGTCGCCGTCGGTTTGATCCCGACGGTCTGCCGTGACGAATCAGCCTGTGGGCGAACTGCCCGGCGTTTGTTTGGCCGCAAGGAACGCGGCCTTCAGGTCGTCCTCGCCAGGCTCGGGCTGGGGCGGCGGCGGTTCACCGGGGTGAAACACCGTGGCGTTTGAGGGCAGCGACTGAAGCAAGTCCATGACCTCGGCGGCGGTTCCGAAGATGAACTCCTGGCGGCGGGTTTCGCGGGGCAGTTTGAAAAAGAGGCCGAGCGACACCCATTTGCCCGACTTGCTCAACACAAACTCGTCGAGGTCCATTCGCAAATCGCGCGGATCGTAACCTTCCTGGCAAACCAGGTAGGGCCCCCCCACATCGCGGGGAACGATCTCCTGGGCACGCTTCCAATCCCGCAGGCTGATCAGGCGGACGTCCCGATAATTGTTGGTGATCGAGCGCAGCTTATCAATATCCATGGCCTCAGTGTGGCGGGGCAGCCCGGATTGTCGAGGTTCGATCCTTCGCTTCCCACCCGCCGCCCAAGGCCTTGTAAACCTGCGCGTAGGCGGTCGGAAAACAACCGAATAAATCGCAGGCATCCCCCACCTCGCGCGCTGCGGAACCCACACGGCGCTGACAGTGACCGGGAGGGAGAAACCGAACGCGCCCGAGCCGTCCCGGCCGCGACACCTGCTTCAGTTTGGGATACGCGATTCCGAGCAGGAACGGGCCCGTGTGGCGTTCAATCGGGCAGATAAACCGCGGGCAGATACACCGTGAAACAAGTCCCCTGGCCCGGGTCGGTGCGCACATGCAGAGCGGCTTGCGCTTCGCGGACCAGCCGTTGGACGATGTTCAGCCCCAAGCCGGTTCCCTGCCGTCCGCTCTTGGTGGTGAAATAGGGCTGGAAGATGCGCGGCAGGACCTCCGGCGGGATGCCGGGGCCGGTGTCCCGGACACTGAGTTTGAGCAGCGGCGCCGTGTTGGCGAAATTTTCAACGTTGAGGAACCGTTCCTGCGGACCGTCTTTGAAAGTCCTCAGGTCCAGGGCCGCCGCCAGCACGGCTGCCTCGATCTCGACGAGGTGCGGCTGGGCGGAACATTGAAACCCATTGACGGCCAGGTTCAACAGCACCTGAATCAGGTCCGTCCCGTTCATGCGAACCGCGATGTCCTGGAGCAATGGGCGAATGACGAACTCGTTTTGCTGCTTGCTGGGATGGACCCGCACCAGATGGTGAAGGTCCGTCAGCAATTGGTTCACCCCCACCCGCGGCGCGTCGTCGGCCCGCCGGCGCAGAAAACTCAGGTAGCGCCGCGAGATCTCGATGCAGTTGGTCACTTGCCGCGTGATGGTCTTGAGCCGGTCCTTGATGAACTCGAGGTCCTCGACCTCCAGGCGGCTGGCATTGCCGATGCGCTGATTCATCAACTGCACAAAGCCCGAGATGACGGTCAGCGGGCCGTTGATGTCATGAATGATGCTGGCGTAGATTTCGCCGCGGGTCTGCGCCATTTGCTCCTCAATCTTCTGGTTTTGCAGCTCGTTGAGCAGTTCCTGGAGTCTCTCGGCGTTGTTATGAAACTCCCCCTCGAGCGTGCGGCGCTGCATGGCATTGGCCACCGCGGCGCGCACGGTGGCCAAATCAAACGGCTTGTTGATGTAATCGCAGGCCCGCAGCCGCATGGCCTGCCGGATCGTGTCGGTGGTCTCGAACGCGGTCATCATGACCACTTCGATGCCGGGGTCCACGTACTTGAGGCGCTCCAGCACCTCGATGCCGGACATGCCGGCCATCCGGATGTCAAGGATGGCCACGTCAATCCGGTGCTCCTGGGCCAGTTGAATCGCCGACGGGCCGTCTTCAGCCAGCAGCACCTCGTAATCGTCCTTGAAAATCAGCTTCAGGGAGAGCCGCGGGCCTTCCTCGTCGTCCACGATCAGCAGGGTCCCTTTGCGACGGGGGGCGGGCGGGGATGCCTGCGCTGGCGCGAGGGGGGAACCCTCGCGTTCAACAGGAGCGGACATGATCATAAGCGAACCCGGTTATTTGCGGACATTCACTACAACTGACCAAGGCAACATGCCAGAATCCTACCGAAAGCAGGCTCTCCCACAAGTGGAAAGTGGGGGGCTGACCGGCGGCGGGCTTCCCGGCGGAAATCCCGAAAATTTCTCATTTGCATTCCGGCGCGAAACCGGCCATGCTTGGGATACCGGGTCGGGGCGTAGCGTAGCCTGGCTAGCGCGCTTGTTTCGGGTACAAGAGGTCGTGAGTTCGAATCTCACCGCCCCGACCATTTTCCCTGTCCTTATCCGGGGCCCGGACGTTTCATCCTGAGTCGGATTCCGGCGCTGCCGTTGGCCCGCCATTTAGAACCTCAGAAAAATCTTTCGTTGGTAAAGAAACCGGACGAAAGCCAGCATGATGCCAACCACCGTGACGGCCACCACCAGCTCGCCCCAGACGCCGAACGCCTGCTTGACCGGCCCTCCCACGACCAATTCAGCCATTTTCTCCAAGGGCAACAGGTGGGCGGCCAGATAAATCGTGATGGCGTTGGTCCCAATCCAGACAAAAGGAACGCACCATCTCCGCCACTGCCAAATCTCGATGATTTGGTGGAAGGCGCCCAGCAGCAGACAGGAATAGCCGCCCGCCACCAGCACGAAGGAGGAAGTCCAGATCTTCTTGATCACGGGGAACTGCAGGCCCCAAATGAATCCGGCGATGACGCCGCCGATGCCAAAGCCCATCAGCACCCATACCTTCTTTTGCTCCGGCACCTTGCCGTTGCGCAGCAACAGCCCGGCAAAGACTCCCAACAGGCAGGTGGCTATCGCGGGAAACGTGCTCAGGATTCCCTCCGGGTCGTATGCCCCATCCCATTTCCGGCCCGGCAGATATTGAAAATCAATCTGCTGGGGCAGATTCAGCCCATCCTCAAACCGGCCCCGAACGAACCGGGTCGTCGCCAGGAACAAGGCGCGGGTTTCGGGGTCGCGAGGCGCAAGCCCCGCGCGTTCCAACCGGGCGGTTTGAAGGTTGAAATCACGGATGGGCGCCAGGCTGGTCACCGCCCAATAGCCCAGCAACAGGGAAACGCAAATCACAACCATCCCGCGCAGCCGGAACAGGCAGAACAAAAGGGCGGTGAACCCGTAGCAGATCGCAATGCGCTGCAGCACCCCCATCCAGCGAATCTGGTCCACCCCTTGCGAAATGCCGCCATAAACCAGCAAACCACAAATGTAAAGAAATAAAGTTCGGAAGGCGATCCGCCTCAGGGTCCGGCCCAGGCCCTCGCGTTCGAGCATCCGGCTCAGCGAAAACACCAGGGAGACCCCCACAATGAAGATGAACAAAGGGAAAATCAGGTCATAAAAAGCGAACCCGGCCCAGGCCTTGTGGGTGACCTGTCCGCGCAGGAATTTGAAAAAGGGCTGCTCCGGGTAGGCGTCACACAGCCCGTGGATGATTCCCTCCCCGCCGACAATCCAGAACATGTCGAACCCGCGCAACGCATCCAGTGACATGAGCCGCCTTGACGCAGCCGGCGCCGGAGTCTGGCCTTCAGCCGGCAGCGCAGACGATTCTGGTGATGCAGCTTTCATAATCTGTTTCGCGTTGGATCCGGCCGCCCGCCACCAGCGACGCCAGACCCGCCTTCAAGCCCCGGTGCCCGGCGGTCAATCTCTCCGCCCCGGCCGGCCCCGAGGCTGAAACTTTCCGCGAACACCTGATCTGGCGCGCGAGCATGAGCCGCAAAGTAAGGACCTGGGCGTTCGATTCAAGCCTTCTTTGGCGAACACCATCCCGGTCAACCCCTCTGACCTCGCTTGTTTTGGGGGCTTAATTACCGTAACGTAAGTGTGTGAAGTTTCGTTTGCTTGCACCAACGGCGGCCGGACTGATCCTGGGAAGCGTGCTGGCCGCCGCGGCGGCTTCTTCGCCCCATACCCGCTTCATTCAACTGCGGAACGAGGTCATCCCAACGAAGCCCCTGAGGGCTGCCGAACGGGCCCCGGCCGCGCCTGCCGCCCAGGCGCCGGTCACCGGGCTGTTCCTCATCCAGTTCGAGGGGCCGGTCCAGCCTGAATGGCGCGAGCAATTGGCGGCCTTGGGGGTGGCGCTGCTCGAACCGGTGCCCACGGACGCTTTTGTCGCTCGCTGTCACCAGGCCCGGCCGGGACTGCTGCGCGCACTGCCCTTCATCCACTGGATGGGACCTTACCGTCCCGAACACAAGGTGCATCGCGGCCTGGCTGACCGAGTTAAAGGACGCGCGGCGGACGGCCCTCTGGACGTGGCCGTTCTGCTGGCCCCTCGTCTGCCGGCATCCGAGCTCGCCGAGGTCCGGCGTGCTTTCTCCGCCATACGCCAGGAGTCCAACCATCGCTCGGGGCCGATCCTCCGGGGCCGGATTCCCGCGGGCCGGCTCGAGGCCTTGGCGAGGTCCGAGGCGGTGCTGTGGATTGAATCGGCGCCGGCCATGAAGCTCTATGACGAGGTCGCCTCGAAGATCGTCGCCGGCGACGGCGGCCCCAACACGTTGCTGACGATGTCACTGGGCTACGACGGCGCCGGCGTCAGGATTGCCGTGGCGGACAGCGGGCTCCACAACGGCGATGCCGCCTCCATGCATCCGGACCTCTTGGGGCGCACGCCGGCTTTTTTTTACTATGGCAATCTGACCGATGCGGCCGACGAGCACAGCCACGGAACCCACGTTGCCGGCATTGTCGCCGGCAACGGCGCCACGGGCGAGGTGGACGAGTTCGGCGCCCTTTACGGATTGGGGGTCGCCCCGGGCGCCAGCATTATTGCCCAGCGCCTGTTTGACGCCGTTGGCGGCTACGAACCGCCCTCAAGTTTTGACCGCATGACCCGCGACGCCGTCCGCGTTGGCGCCGACATCGGCTCGAACAGTTGGGGGGATGACACTCAGGGCCGCTACGACCTGAGCGCCCGGGAATTCGACCTGTTGGTCCGCGATGCCGACTGGCTGGCCGAGGGCGATCAGCCCTACATCCTCGAGTTTTCGGCCGGGAACGCCGGACCGGGAACCCAAACCATCGGCAGCCCGGCGGTTGCCAAGAATGTCATCGCCACCGGCGCCGTCGAAAACGATCGCCAGGATTTTCTGATTTATGCCGATGGCCCGGATGCCATGGCGGACTTCTCCAGCCGTGGTCCCTGCGAGGATGGCCGCATCAAGCCGGACGTGGTGGCGCCCGGAACCTGGATTGCCTCGCTCCAATCCGCCTCCGCCACCGACCAATACGCCTGGTCGCCCATTTCGCCCAACTACCAATACCAGGGCGGAACCAGCCAGGCCGGCCCCCATGCCTCAGGCGCCGCGGCCGTCTTCGTCCAATACTATCGTCAGACCCACACCAACCTGACCCCTTCCCCCGCCCTCGTCAAAGCCGCTCTCATTAATTCGGCGGTGGATTGTTACGACGAATTCGGCACCGGCCCCGTCCCCAACAACGACGAAGGCTGGGGCCGGATTGACCTCGTCGAGTTGCTCGATTCAGCTCGCACTTACCAGTTTCTTGACCAATCCGTCCTGCTCACCACCGGCCAGCAGTATGAACAACGAATCCTGGTGGACACCCAGGATGAGCCGCTGAAGATCACTCTGGTTTACACCGACGCAGCCGGATTCCCCGGCGCCATTCCCGCGCTGGTCAATGACCTGGACTTGGAAGTCGTCGGCCCCAACGGCAGGGTCTATCGCGGCAACAGCTTTGCCAACGGCGAGTCCGTTCCCGACACGGTTGCCTCCGACGACCGAAACAACGTCGAAGCGGTGCACTTGTGGACGCCCATCCCCGGTGAATATGTCATTCGCGTTCGCGCCCGCAATGTGGTCACCGACGCGCGCACCGACACGCCCGGACTCGACCAGGATTTCGCGCTGGTTGTTTCCGCCAGCATCGCCCCGCCCGGCACCGGCATTCTCACCTTCGACCGCCTGAGCTACCGGGCGCCCGACCAGATGCGGCTGGCCCTGGTGGACCACAACCTCGCCGGAGCGCCCAACGCCACCATCGCCCTTTCGAGCACAACGGAAACCACCCCGGAAACCATCCTCCTTCAGGCCAGCGGACCCGCAGGCAATTTCACCGGCACGGTTGCCACGGTCACCGGCCCCCCCGCGCCCGACGGGCGGTTGCAGGTCTCCCACGGCGACGTGATTGAGGCGCGCTACCAGGACGCCGCCCCGCCGGCCACGCGGCTGTTTACCGCCAAGGCCGATTTGCTGCCCCCTGTCATCTCGAATTTGCATGTGACCAATCGTTTCGGCCGCGCCGAAGTCCGCTGGACCACCGATGAACCCGCCAGCAGCATTGTCTTTTACGGGTCCAACCTGCCCCTCTCGCTTTCCCTCACCGGCGCCACCTTTGCAACTGCTCACGCCGTGCCGCTCACCGGCCTGATTTCAGGCACAACCAATTTCTTCTTCATCGTCTGCGCCGACGTGGCCGGCAATCGTGTCACCAACGACAATAACGGGGAACTGTTCGTGGTCGTTCCGCCGCGCGCCCCGGCGATTCTCATGGTGGACGGGTTCGTCGAGGATTTTTTGCTCGAGCCTCCCGACCTGGGGAATTACACCCGCTGCCTCGACCAACTCGGGCTTTCCTATGATGTCTGGAAGATTGAAACCGAGCCGCGGCCCATCACCGCGGCGGACCTTCGGCCCTACCGCGTGGTGCTCTGGCGCCTGCCGGAATTCAGCCTGAGCCGCCCCACGTTTACCGCCGGGGAACGCGCGGCACTGATTGAATACCTCAACGGCGGCGGCGGGCTGTTCGTCGCCTCGATGGAGGCGGCCTCCCGCCTGGACGACACCGGCGCACAGTCCTTCCGCAAAGAGGTTCTGCACATTGCCGACTTCGAGGTGGACGCGGGGGTTCCCGACGCGGAAGGCGTCCCCGATGATCCCATCGGAGACGGCCTGTTCTTTTCGCTGGATTACACCTTCGACTATTTCGGGTTCGATTTTTCGGATACGCTCACACCAGGACCCAACGCGGCCGGCATCCTTTACAAAAGCGGCACCGGCAAATACGCCGGAATTCGATTTCCCCGCGCGGGGGTGGACAGCCCCGCTCGGGTGGTTTATCTCGGGTTCCCTTTCGACGCGATTCCAGCAGACGAACCGCCGCCCGGCGATCGCACCACCCTGATGCGCCGCGTCCTGGTGTTTCTGGCCCCGGGTCTCAACGGCGAAGGCAGCCTCGTCTTTGACCGCGGCGCCTACACCATCCCCAGCCAGGTGACCTTGGAAATTGCGGATTCCGACCTCGAAGGCCAATCCCAGGCCACAGCCACTTTCTACACTGAAACGCTGCCGGCCGGCACCCCGCTGACTCTGGCCGCCACCACCCGGCCGGGCATCTTCCGCGGCACCGTTTCGCTCTCAGCAACCCCCTCCGGGTCGCCGGCGGAGTTTGTGGTCCGGGACGGTGAAACCATCCGCGCGACGTATTTCGACAGCTCTCTCAATGCCCTGGTCACGGCCCAGGCGCTAATCGAAACCAACCCGCCGTCCATCAGCCTGGTCTCGGCCACGCCGGGATATGTGGACGCCTTGATCACGTGGGAAACGTCCGAACTGGCCGACAGCACCGTCCAGTTCGGCGAATCGCCGCTGCTCGGCCGCAGCGCCGCCAGCGACGAGCTGAGCGATTACCATGAAATCAACCTCTACCAGCTCCAGCCCGACCGGACCTATTACTTCCGCGTCATCAGTCGCGACCGCGCCGGCAACGTGGCCATGGACGACAACGGTGGCCGGCTCTACACGTTCCGCACCCTGGCGCCCCTTCAACCGCCGTGGTACGACAACCTCGAGCACGGCAGCACCAATTGGGTTGTTTATACCCCGGAGGAATCCGAGATCGGATGGCAGCTCGGTCAGCCCAATCCGCTCTTCGGCACCCCGGCCAATTCCCCCGTCAATTGCTGGGCGGCGAATCTCAATTACGCCTTCATCTCCCAGGTGGAAAGCTACCTCATCAGCCCTGCCATCGTTCTAACCGGAGGCAACCAGGCGGTCCTCCGGTTTGCCCAGACCTACGATTTCACCTACCCGTTCGAGTTTGACATTTTCCACGCCGGCGAAGTGCTGCTGATCCCCAACGACGCGCTGGCGCCCATCACGCTCGCCGAGTACTCGGACGATCTGGCCGACTGGCATGAAGTCGAGTTCGACCTTTCGCCCCACCTGGGCAAGGTCGTGTACATCGCCTGGCACTACTTCATGCTTTCGTTCGATCCCTGGCCGCGCATGGGCTGGATGGTGGACGACATTTCCATCACCGTCTCGAATGTGCAACCCGGGACGGTGGTAATCACCAACAACCTCTGGCAGGCGGGCTACTCCCTCAGCGGGCCCCTCAGCACCAATGCCGGCGGCCGCTTCCTCGCGCTGTCCAACGCCCCGCCAGGCTCGTACACCATTGAGTACGCCGACCTTGCCTACTACCAAACCCCTGCCGCCCAGACCAAACTCCTGGCCGAGGGCGGCACGGTGACCTTCACTGGCGTTTACACCCTCGCCGATGCCAATGGCAACGGCATCGCCGATGGTTGGGAACAACGTTACTTCGGCAACGTTTCCGCCTACCGCTCCAACACCACCGACACCGACGGCGATGGGATGTCCGATTGGTCGGAGTTCGTCGCCGGCACGGACCCCAACAGCCCTCCCCGCGCCTTCAACCTCCTGGCGCGCCAGACCTCGGGCAACACGCTCCGGCTGGAATGGGCCTCCGTTCCGGGCCAGCAATACCGCGTGCTCCAAACCACCAACTTTTCGGGCTGGACACCCTACACTTCGTGGTCCGAGGCGACTTCGACTGTTTCCCGCCTCGACATCCCCATTCCAACAGGGGCCGCCCCCGCATTCTACCGGGTGCAAGCTGGGGCGACCAACAGCCCGGCCGGCCTGCCTCCCAACCTGCGCCTGACCGTCGCCCCTTCCACCAACAACACGTTGCGGCTATCCTGGCCTTCCGCAGCCGGACGCGGCTACCGTCTGCTCAGCAGCACCAATGCCATCAATTGGATTCCAGCCACCGGCTGGTTCCGCGCGCTTGCGACCACCACCTCCGCCACCAACCTCCCGGTCCCGGTCTCGCCGCAGTTCTATCGTCTCGAAGTCCAGCCTTAAGCCTTTGGTCATCGCCTTCAACAAACCTTACGGGGTCCTCTCTCAGTTCACGCCGGACGGGTCGCCCAACCGGACCCTGGCCGAGTTCGGATTTCCCCGAGAGGTCTATCCCCTCGGACGCCTGGATGCGGACTCGGAGGGCTTGCTGCTTCTCAGCGACGAACCCGCCCTCAACCCCCGGTTGCTGCATCCGCGCCAGGCCCACCAGCGCGAATACTGGGCCCAAGTCGAGCGCATCCCCAGCCCTGAAGCGCTGCAACGCCTGGGGCGGGGTATTGTCATCCAAGGACGCCTCACCCGCCCGTGCCGCGCCTGGCTGCTGGAGCCGCAACCGGAGATTCCGCCCCGCCATCCCCCCATTCGTTTCCGCAAATCGGTGCCCACCTGCTGGATTGCGCTTGAACTGACTGAGGGCAAAAACCGCCAGGTCCGGCGCATGACCGCCGCCATCGGCCATCCCACGCTCCGCCTCCTGCGCGTGCGCATCGGCCGGCTTTGCCTGGGCGATCTCCCGCCGGGAAAATGGAAAGTGCTCGACCCCGCCGGGCGCGCCCAAGCCCTGGCCTCCGCTTAACGCCCCCAACCGGCGCAGGACCAAAACTGGCAGCGCTCTTTGGCGAACAGACACAGGTCCCCGGACAACCTGCCGGGCGACCCGGCTCATGACCGGATCCATGGCACCTTCATACTCAACTCGCACCTCGCCTGCCATCCCGTCCGGTCACACCATTCCCTCCACCCGCTCAAAAGAACAATGAACCGTGCCATCGGTTGACCCTCGCGATTAGTTCGGGAATCTCAGACAGTCAACGCCAACATCCTGATCAGGAAAGCATTACACCAAAGTCGGATGCTCCGGCCTGCCGGCGAGGCTATCTTTAGGCAGGCCCGCAGACCATCCGCAAAGACAACCGACCGACTGGTCCTATTCACGAGCTCATGATCCACTTCGAGACCTGCCAGAAAGTGCTCCGGCAGACGGTGCCAACCCGCCGCCGAACTTTTATCCGGAGGCCAATACAAAACGCCGCTACTGACTGTGGAAGAACGGGAAAGCGGCCCCCCGCGACGGCCTGTATGTGCAACGTTTTCAGCTCGCTGACGCCGGCCCCTTTGTGACGCCCGACTTCCCCGGCGGTGCTGCCGGGCCGCCATTCGCTGCGGCGCCTGGTTTGCCTCTCAGGAAAGCTTCTTGAGAATAGACTTGGCGAGGAACTCGTTGATCTCGCGATGCCGCGGAACCGGCTGCGCCATGCGCGTCCGCGGGTTCTGATACCAGTCGTGCTTCCCGCCGTGTCGGATGAGCACGCAGCCCATCTCTTCTATCTTCTGCACGAGGTCGCGGCGCTTCACCCCACCTCCATTTCAGCCAGCCTCCGAACCGCCGGAATGTGCCCGCTGGACAAATCCGCGTGCAAGTCGCGGAGATGCTCCTGCAGGTCTTGAAGGGACTCGCCCTGGGTCAAGTAATCCGGATATTCCTCGAGATAACCGAGCCAGAACTCTCCATCCTGCCAATACACATACCGAAGGACTTTCATGCGTCAACGATACACTCGCCTCCCAACCTCGGCAAAGCCATTGTTTCAAGCCATGGTTTCAGACGAACACCCCAACTCAGCGATGCGGGCCGCCCGAGGTGCTCGGACTGGCAGGCGGCGTGGACCGCCCGCCTTCGCTGCAGCGATTTGATTCGGCGATTTCATTGTGCTGGCCGCGAAATCCGACCTGAAGGTGTTTGCCGGGTCAAGGAGACCAGACGCGGTGGAACCGCAGAGCACGATTCGTCGCCTGTGAATCGGTGAACTGGAACTGGCCTGGCGAAGTCCCTGTGGCAACCCCGAGCGCAGACCAGCCACTCAACGGCGCAGCCCCATTTCCCGTGGCCATGACACTGAAGCCAGAGCCGTATCTGCGGGTGAATCCAAGTTGCACCGGTGCGTTCGGAAGCGTTTAACTGATAAAAATTTGCTTTAGGGCGCCCGTCTTTACTGAGCCCTGCGCGGGTGAGGGGGATGGCTTGCGCTTTTTTATGGAACCGGAATCGCCTCTAACGGTCCAATGTTGATTATCAGGTCGCGGCAAATCCCATTAATGATCTGGCCGATGTTGGCCAGCTCATTGGTTGGAGCAAAGCCGATCGTGAAACGGCCCGGCACCTGGTCCAAGTACTTTGATAGACCGGACCGCCCGAATCCAAAAACCGTCATGTTGTTCTCCATGGGCCAATATGAATCGCGAGCATTGTCATCCTCGTGATGCGACAAATAAAGCATTTGCGCACTTGCCGCATCGCCAAAGCACACCCACTCCGGTGCTGGCAAATCCTCGTCCCATGAAACGGAGGCCGCCGTTCGGACACCCGGCGATCGAATCACAAAATCCGAACTGGGATCGAGCTTTCCGCCGGGGGTGCCTTCGTACAGAAACCAGTATGGCGCGTTGGTTTTGAGAACCGTCAGCCTCGCGCAGGAAGGAAAGAATTCCCACGTGCAGGCCCACTTTTTGTCCCGCGATTCCGACAGCACCTTGATCTTGATGGGGCCCACGCTGACCACCGTGCTGGTGCAAGTAGTACTTCCCGGATGGAAGTGACCCTCCGGATAGACGAGATTCGGAATCCCTCGGTAAGAGCCGGCCGACCCGCCCAAAGGACGATAGCTTATCCAATCGTTTCCCGCTTGGTCCACCATTGCAGCAAGGCCCGCTCCCGGAATGTGATAATAGTAAGAGGCGTTGAGCGTGGATATTTGAAAGCTGGCTTGCCCTTGATAGACCACGGTTTCGGTTCCAACCGAGACCAGGTTGGTCACCTCAACGGGAGTCGTGCTGGTCGTGGCGCCAAAAGACAGGCAAAAGTGGCGGGTCGCGCTGGCGGCGGTCGTTCCCGACAGCAGGAAGACTAGATTACCCGACGCGTTTGTTGCGGGATGGTATTCTGCCGACGGATCGAACTGAAAGGCGACCTGGTCATTCACGAGCTGGCCTTGAGCGTCGGTCTCGGCCACCTGGAAGGACTTGGGATCCACTTCTGCCGTGAGTTGACGTTCATTCAGAAGCGCCGTTAGCCGGAGCTCCACCTCAACGGGTTTGTCCACACGTGGCGAACCGGCGGCGTTGATATGAAGCGGCAGGCGGTATTGATACAGTCGCTTTTCCAAGCGGTAGAAGCAGGAGCCTTCCCCGATAACCACAGTGGTCATCTGAAACGGTCCATTGGTCAAAACCGGCTCAGCTACGATCGTCCAGTCAGGCGCCTGCAAGCGCTCTGTTTGCTTCAAGACAAACTCACTGGCCTGGGTCGGCCAGGAAATGCAGGCATGATTGCCCAAGCGTTCAATGTTCAGCGGCGGACCTGCGGCAGCCGCGGCAAATGCTGCCGAGAGGAGCAGTCTGCTCGCCAGCGCCAAGGCGCCAACCCTCTGAAACAAAGCAGAGTGTGACAAAGCGAACCCCCGCTTGCCCCTTGGCCTGCCAGTCCGCAGGCGCCCCGTCCCACGACCCACCAGAAGCTCAGCCAACCCCCTGCGTCGAAGGTTGGCGGTTTCAGCTCGTTGAATCTTCATTCGATCAAGAAAAGTGCCACTACTGTAACCAATCCAAGAGTTGGCCTTCTTGGGCATAAGCGACTTTGTTTATCCAAATCTCGACACGGTCACGAGGCCAAACGGCGAGCGATCGACCGAACCATCAGTTTTTCCTGTCCCATTTGGCCGAAACACGCGGCCCTGCCAACAGGTTCGCGCGGCCGTTGCCGTGCGCCCTTCCTCAAACCAAGAACCACACACCTATGATTGACGAACGACCCCCTCCAATCCCGTTCAAACGGGGACAGCCCACCTGGGCAAGCGGGTGCTGATCAAGTTGCTCGAAAAGTGTCTCCGGTATCGTCGCTATCTCCACACCTGCCCGGAGAAAGAAGCAGTGCCCATGGTGATTTCACGCCGGCCCCGATAGCCTCCCAAGGAAACTTATACTGTCGCATGATTGCCATTATGTCGTACATCAGCCGGTCGCCTTTGATGGCACTGATAGGAATTGCTTTTTTGGCGCCCGCATTTACTGAGCGCTGCACGGGTGAAACCGTCCGGGCCACCCTGCCGGCCATGGCGAAGCGTCCGTGGCCGTCGAACGCCGGGGTTGTCCCGCGCATCACCTGGGAGGCTCCCGATGAGCCCGAGCCCGCCAACATAACCATCCGCCTTGACCCCGGAACGCGGCAGGCGCGATGCGCCTGCCCCGTTGTCAGCGCCGCTCCAGGCCGCCCGCAGCGGCTGGATGAGCGCCGCTCGCTCATGGGGACACCAACCGATAGAAGACCGAGCCGTTGGCCGGGCTGATCGGCACGAGCCACTGGTTGGTGGCCGCCGATCCCGCCACGGGGAACCAGTGGGTACCCGGGCCCGTGTCCAGCGGATTGGTCTGGGCCTCCAGAGTCCACCCCCGGTAGTTCGCGGGCCAGTTCAGAGCAAGAGCGAGGCCCTCGCCCACGGCCACCGAGAGGCTCGGCGGAGCCAGGTTCGTAACGGTCACCACCGAACTGGAGACAAAACCACCGTCCAACGTGATCGCGCTTATCGCGGTACCCCCGGGCGACACGCCGGTGACCGGGCCGGACGCACTGACGGAAGCGATGGCGCTGTTGCTCGAAACCCACGTCACCGTGGAATAGGTCGCGTCCCCGGGCAGGCCGCTCGCGGTCAGTTGCAGTGTGCCGCCAGTGAACGTGCTCACGACCGGGGGCGTCACCACCACCCCCGTGACCGGCACCGCCGAGTCCATCACGACCACACCGCGGCCGGCGGTGCTCATGTAAACCCGGCCGTGGACGTTCTGGTCGGCCTCGATCAAGCCGGCGTTGCCACGACCCCCGCCTCGGTCAAGACCGGCGGCAGTTCCTCCGGCAGCGGCAAAACGGCGTTCAGCAGCGTGGTCAACAGCGTCCGGAGCACGGCGGCCAAGGCCGGCACGCCAACTCCAGTGGGGTGAAAAGTGTTGCCCAAACCATCAGCAGTTGGTTCGGCGGAGGGAAGAAGAAATGAAAACCGGCCCGGCAATTCAAACCGCGCACCTCGGCAAACACACGAAGGGTCTGGACTACGGAGATCCATTGCCGCTTTCAGGCAATCACGTTGACTGCCCGCCAATCCAATTCAACCAAAGAGTTCCGGTCCAGGGCGGCGACAATAGTCGGCAGGTGCTGCTGGAACAGCGCCTTCAGTTCCCGGGTGCGGATGTTGCCGGTGCGGACGAGCAGCAGCTTCCACGGTTTCCCAAGAAGCAGGTGCGAGTAATAGAAGTCGGCATCCTTGGTCACAACCACCCGTTGTTCCCGGAGCGAAAGTTCGTTGATGACCTCGTCATGCGTCCGGTTTTGGTCGGTCAACTGGCGGGTATGAACGGCGTCGTGTCCGGCCGCCTGGAGCAGGACGCACAGGTCCGGCGGCAGATGCGCATCCACCACGAATTTCATGCAAGCACAAGGTGCTGGCTTTTGAGCTTCAGCGATTGCGCGGCAAATTCCAGACACGCCTGCAAATCCTCACGCTCCAGATCGGGAAACTCCTTCAGCAAATCCTCAAACGTATCGCCCGCCGCCAAGTATTCCAGCATGGACTCCACCGGATACCGCAGATGCCGAATGGCCGGTTTGCCGTGGCAAATCTGCGGATCAATCGTGATGCGGGACAACAGCGCGTTCATGGCTGAAACATGCCAGCGGCGGCTTCAATCTTCAAGCGGGTTTTCTCCACCCGAATTCCAACCCGTGAGCACGGCGGGAAGTTACTTCAGCAAACTTTTCAGCGGAGGAAAAAATAGAGCCGAAAGGAGAAAACGATGAACACAGTTTCACCAACTTTTCAATCCCGGCAACCAATCACCCGCCCCGCCAGGAAATCGCCACTGGGCTGCTCACGAGATTTCACCCTCGGCATAATGGCCGCACTCTGCCTGCTGCCGCGCCTGGCTGCTGGAGCCGCAACCGGAGATTCCGCCCCGCCATCCCCCCATTCGTTTCCGCAAATCGGTGCCCACCTGCTGGATTGCGCTTGAACTGACTGAAGGCAAAAACCGCCAGGTCCGCCGCATGACCGCCGCCATCGGCCATCCCACGCTCCGCCTCCTGCGCGTCCGCATCGGCCGGCTTTGCCTGGCCGATCTCCCGCCGGGAAAATGGAAAGTGCTCGACCCCGCCGGCCGCGCCCAAGGCCTGGCCTCCGCTTAACGCCCCCAACCGGCGCACGACCGAACCCATCAGCACTCTTTGGCGAACAGACACAGGTCCCCGGACAACCTGCCAGGCGTCCGGCGGGAGTATGGTGGAAGTCTCACCCGCGCCGCGGCGCCCTCCGCCGCCAGCGAGCCGCCGGGCCCCAGGCTCACCGAATGATCCACGGCACGACCCAGTGGACGGTGCAAACCACGGCGACGATCCCGGCGGCGTCAAGCAGCGCACCATGCTTCACCATCTTCAGCAAGGGGACGCAGCCGGAACCGAACACGATGGCGTTGGGCGGAGTGGAAACCGGCAGCATGAAAGCGAGCGAGGCCCCCAGACAAACCGCGATCGCGGGTTGCACCGGGTTCACACCCGCGGCCTGAGCCACCGCGATGGCCACCGGCACGAGCATGTTCGCGGCGGCGGTGTTCGACGTCGTCTCGGTCAGCAACACGGCCAGCACGGCAAAAAGGATCGTCACGCCAAGGTCGGATCGGGTCTGAAAAGCGTGGGCGAGGCTTTCGCCCATCCACCTGGCCAATCCGGTGGAGAACATCGCATCCCCCAAGGCCAGCCCTCCGCCAAACAGCAGAATGGTGCCCCAATCAATTCGCGCCGCTTCCCGCCAGCTTGCGGTGAAACGGCCGGTGCGCCAGTCCACCGGCAGCACAAACAGCAACGTCGCGCCGATCAGGGCCGCGGCGGCTTCCGGAACATGTTGACTCAGCCATAAGGCGAGCGGCGACTTCGCGCCGGCGACCAGGGCGGCCACTCCCGGAAACAACCAGAGCGCGATGGTCACGCCAAAGGCGGCCAGAACGTTGCGCTCACCCCGGCTGAGCGGGCCCAGTTTCGCCTGCTCGGCCCGAATCCAGTCCGCGCTCTGGCCCAGTAAATCCGCCCCGGCCGGGCAGGCGCGGTTCATGTAAACGATGAGAAACAGCAGCATGACCAGTGTCACCGGCACCCCCATGGCCATCCACTGGAAAAAGGTGATGTGAATGCCCTGCACTTTTTCGATCTGCCCGATGCCAATCAGGTTGGGGGGCGTGCCCACCGGCGTGGCCAGCCCCCCAATGGAGGCCCCAAACGCAGCCGTGAGCATCAGCCCGGTCCCAAATCGCAACTCGGTGAACTTGACCTCGCGCCCCTCCACCCGCGATTGCTGCCGCGCCATTTCACTCAAGATGGCCACTCCAATGGGAAACATCATGGCGGCGGCAGTGGTGTTCGAGATCCACATGGAAAGAAAGCCGGTGATGGCGCCAAAAGCCGCCAGAATCCGGGCCGGACTGCGCCCGATCCATGGCCGGCCCAGAATATGGAAGGCGATCCGGCGGTTCAGCCCGTGATGAAACATCGCCTCCGCCAGCAAGAAACTGCCCAAAAACAGGAAAATAATCGGGTTGCCAAAGCTCTTGAAAATCTCCTTTTCCCCGCCCACGCCGCACACGACACACAAGGTCGGGCCCAGCAAGGCCGTGACCGCCAGGGGAATCGCCTCGGTAATCCACAATGTCACCACCAACCCGAAAATCGCCAACAGCCGGTGCGCCGGTTCCGCCAAGGCCGGGACCGGCCAAAACCAGATCAGCACGAAGACGACCGGCGCCGCCAAAAGACCGATGCGCCGCCGCCAGCGCTCGAATTGTTCTTCGCTTTGGCTGAGCCTCGCGGTGGGTTCGCTCACGGCCTGGGTTTCAATTCACGGGTTCGACTTCGCAATTCCGCGCGGTTTATTCCTGCATGCAAACCACGGCGGGCCGGCGCGACGCCGGGCTGACCTTCAATGACACGAGCCTGCCGTCGCGATACTCACCCTCCACAATCGTCCGCTGCGGAGCATGAAGCTTGAATTCGACGTTCCAATCCTTCGGCCAGGCCGGCAGCAGAAAAACCTTCCCGCCGTCGCTTTGCAGCAGCATGGACTGGAAGGCTTTCATGAGCACGCCGCCATGGTCCTGGTCGGGCGTCCAGTCGTAGTTCGGCTCCCAGAAGGCGGGAAAGCGCTCGCCGGGATCATGGTGGCGGGCGCGGCTGACCACCGCCTGCCGCGCATCCTCCGTCAGGCCGAGGTAAGCCATAAAGATGTCGTCTTGGCGCCACCCGGAATGGCCACGGTCCCACCGATGCTCCAAGGCGGCCAACGCCCAGTCAACCTGGGGACGATTGAAGGCAAACAGACGGAAGGGAAATACGGGGTAAAGCTCGGGGTTCTCAATGTTCCGTTTTTCGGCATAAAACCCGGCCGGCGCGAGCGCGTTGCGGCCGTTGACCTCGCGCAGCGGAATGGCCGGGAGCTTCGCGCGGAGGCGTCGCCAAAAATCGCGCTCCGCCGGCGAAGCCAGCTCCGGCGGCAGGGCCAGCAGCCGCTCGGCAACGGCAATGCAGCCGGCCAGCTCGGGCATGGCATTGGTGCAGCGCCACCAGGTTTCCAGGGCTTGAGCGGGATGCATCACCATCACGCCCTGCGCGTTGGTTGGGTAATGCTGGTCAAAGAAGGTGAGGATTTCTTTCGCAAAGGGCAGTGCGGTCTCACGTAGAAAAGGGGCGTTGAGGGTGTGCTCGTAGTAATCCAGCATCATCCAGGCAAGCTCGAGCCCGCCGACCCATTCCCACTTGTGCCAGCCACTCTCCTGAAGTTTGTCCTGACGCTGCTCGAACGGCGTCCAGCCGTAAGTCTCGCTGAAAATCGCCCCCCAAAACATGAGGCACTCCGGGTAGAACGCGCCCTCATGGCCCAGGTAAAGCTTCGTCCGGTATTTGCACAATGGCAGCAATTCCTCCGCATACATGCGGAAGAGGGGCCGCTGCAGATCGAAGTCTCCCGAAGTGCAGAGGCTGATGTAGGGCAGGCGCGTGTTCTGCCACCAATAGCCGGGCCCCCACCGCCGGTAGTCCGGGTCTCGCTCGGTCGGACCGGGGGGGACGGTGAACAGCGAGCCGTTGAACTTGATGGGGTGCGCGCCGCGCCCCGCGCAAGCCGTGATGAACCGCTGGAGGTGGTACATCTGGCTGACCCAAGCGGCTTCATCGCGCATCCCCGCACCGGTTTCGGCCGCGACACACTGGCCGTTAACATAAAGCCGAACCTCCCCCACCGCCTCCGCCACCGCGGCCACATGCGTCCACTGGTCCGCGGGCAAAGCGTCCTTCTGCTGGAGAATGGTCTGGCCGCAAATAAACCGAAGGCTGTTTCCGGGAAAGGTGTCCAACAGAAAACCGTCGCTTCCACCGGGCGTAATCTTGTCCACTAGACGGGCGCCGCCCCCGCCGAATTTTCCTGGCTTGACCCAGGCTTCAATCGCAAATCCGGATGCAAAATCCCACGTTGCCGAATCGGGGATGGCTTGCGGCGGGACATTCGTGCCGGCAAACAGAATGGGACCAAGCCGGCCGCCGGCTGGCGCGCCGCGGTTCAAGAGTGAGCCGAGGGGGGCAGCCCGCTGGTTGCGGTCCGCCGCGGCGGCAATCTCGGCCGCCGCGAGCGGTTTCCCCAAAATCGTCAATCGTCCCCATTCTCCCGCAAACCGGTTGTCACCCCCTTGATCCATGCCAACCCGAACCGGATGCCGATTGACGGGGACGGTGGACCCCGGGACAGACCTGGCGTTCGTGCCCACGGTGGCGCGAATCCAACTCCGGTTCCAAAACTCGCTCCACCAGGCCCGGTGCGCCGCCTCCCGCTCCTTGAAGGACTGCGACTCCACCCGGCGAATGGTGTCATCCATCGCCCCCAGCCATTTCTCGGGCGACGAGGGATGCCGGGTGAGGACAAAGACGCTGAAGCGATGGGAGGTGCCGCGCGGCGAGCGGAGCCGGCGGTCGTCCAGCCGCTGGCCATCCGCCGCCGTTACCACCGCCCCAAAGGTGCGATGCAACAGCGGGTCAGGTTGTGGAAAACCGGCCAGACCCTGCACCTGCGCCAGGAGACCTGGGCCGACGGATTTGCCGTTGTGATGAAACCAGCCGATCCGATTCGTTTGGCCGGCCAGAATGGTGTCGGGCTCGACAATCGTTCGGTCTTGTTGCTTGTCCGCCGCCTTGCGGTTCATCATCACGTCGCTGACCTGCAACTCCGTCACTTCGTACCGGTTGGTCCGCCAGAGCTCGATGAATGCCGTGCCTTCGACCGGAATGGCGGTGTCGGCGGTGATGTGGATGACCGGGTGGTTGGCATCCACCCACAGCCGGATGCGGCACTCCCCGGCCCTGCCTGGGGTGATTTCGATGCTGCCCTCCCTGAGCCTCAACTCTTGGCGAAACGGCTGTCCGGCTGCGATGGGGTTCGGCTCGAAGTGAACTCGCACCTTGCCCACCTTCACCAGCCGCGCGTTGTCATCCCAGGCATCCGTCTTGGCGATGTATAAATGCAGGTCCCCCTCCCGAGTCATCCACGCATTCACCGCGACATCGCCGTTGCCCACCGGCATCGAGCCGTGATGGTCCGCGCTGGGCGAGTCCCATACCACATTGAAACGGTCCACCGGCGACCCCGCGCCGAACACACAGCCGGCGGCGGCCAGGCAGAGCAGACAAACCTTTTGCAACACCTTCATCCGGCGCCTATTTCTCAAACAGCTCAATGTCCGCAATCGTCGGCCCCTCGCTCGCCTCGAGAATGTTGAGCCGAAACTCCCGCGCCGTCACCGGCGCAAACCGTTTTTGAAACCATTGGCCAAGCTGCGTGCCGGTGAAAATCGTCTTCCATGTTTCCCCGTCGCGATATTGGAACTCGAACCGCCGCACCCGCCCCGCATACGCCTCCTCGATGCGAATCCGCTCGACCGTCAGCGGCTTGCCCAAATCCGCCGCCACCCACGCCTGTTTCGTGCCCGCGTCGGTGGCCCACCGCGTGCCCGGGTCATTGTCAAACGCGTGTTGCGGACCGTAATCCTCCGTCCGGCCTTGAAACACGTTCGAGGCTGTGGCTTTGATGTCGGGAGCAAGGGACTGCGCCGGCAAATCCATTGCCGAGCCGTCCAGCTCCAGCCGCACAATGGTGTCCAGGGCGTCCGCCGTCCCCGGGTCAAAACTCAGCGCCAGCTTGCCGGCCTGCTGCCTGCATTGGACCGCCCCCCCGCCGAGCCGCGCCGCCGCTTTAACCCGGCGCGGAATATCGGGCAATTCCACCCGCCCGTCAGGGGCGCGAAACACATGCACGAACACCGTGTTTCCCTTGCGCGTGCTGGCGACAGCTTTGGTCGGCTTCCACGGCCCCCCGCGCGTGCCATAAATGCTCTCCCCGTTCTTCGCCAGCCACGCCCCCATCTCCTTCAACCGCTCGACTTGGCGCGGCTCGATCCGCCCATCCGGCATCGGCCCGACGTTGAAAAGCAGGTTCCCGTCCCCGCCCGCGCACAGCACCAGGGTCTGCAGGCATTCCCTCAACGACTTCATGTCGTCGTTCGGTTTCCAGGCCCATTGCCGGCAGATGGTGATGCAGGATTCCCAGGCCCGATGATCCTGATACTTGCCCACCCGCTGCTCGGGCGTGTCATGATCCTCCGGCAAACCCGTGCGATTGTTGATGATGATGTTCGGTTGCAGGCTGCGGATGATTTTCACCAAGCTCTCTCCATCGTAATCCTTCGCCGCCTTCCCCAGCCCGTCAAACCAAAAAATGTCGAGTCGGCCGTAGTTGGAGCACAGCTCGGTCACCTGCTGCTTCAGATAGGCCAGATACCGCTCGTGCCGGTCGGGCGTAAAGGCGTCGGGGTGATGCCAGTCGGGTTGCGAATAATAAAGACCAAAGCGAAGTCCCGCCTCGTGGCAGGCCTCGGCCAGCTCCTTGACGACGTCGCGGCGGAACGGGCTCAGCGGACTGGTGATTTTATAGTCGCTGGCCTTCGTGTCGAACATGCTGAAACCGTCGTGATGCCGGCTCGTGAACACCAGATACTTCATCCCGGCGGCCTGCGCCAGCGCCACCCACTCGCGGGCGTTGAAATTCGTTGGATTGAACTCCTTGTAGAGATTGTCGTAAACCTCCACCGTCACCTGGTCACCCTTTGACCCATACCCGCGCCGTTCGCCCCCGCGCGACCAGCCAATCTCCGTCCCCTTCAGCGACACCGGCCCCCAGTGAATAAACAGGCCGAACCGCGCCTCCCGCCACCATTGCAGCCGGTCCCCCTCGCTCCGCCCCTCGACACCGCCCCGCGCCTCCCCGGCCCCGGGAGAAGCGCTTGTTGTCAGAAACAGGACTGCCAGCGGGATGCCGAATAAACGTGAGAAGTTTTTCATAAGTGCATCAGACAAACGCCACCCGGCCCGGCGCCCTGAGAACGCCCCATGCCGCGGTGGTGAGTCATGATCAGGAGGATAGAACCAGCCACCCCGGGCGAGTCAAGGCACCGCTTCGTCCGTTTCACCCACGGCGTTATTCAGGCGAGAACATAAAGCATGAAGGCGGCGGCGAACGTTCCGCTTCTGCGCGGGGTGGGAGTCTGAGCGAAAAGAAGCGGGGGGCTCGCTTGAGTTCGGGGCCGATTTCCTCGTAAGCTGAGCCGCTCGATGTTGACGTTGTCAGGCATTCGCAAGGCGTATGGCGAGCGGGTTTTGTTCGCCGACGCGACCCTGCAGGTGAACCGGCTGGACCGGATTGGGCTGGTCGGTCCGAACGGGGCCGGCAAGACCACGCTCTTTTCGTTTATTCTGGGGCTGGACACTCCCGATGCGGGGCAAATCACCTTCGAGCGCGGGGTGTCGCTGGGTTACCTGCCCCAGGAAAGCGCGCCGGCGGGAGACGAGACGGTCATCGAGCTGGCCACCGCCGTAACGCCGGAATATGTGAAACTGCGGCGGATTCTGAAGGCTTGGGAAGCGGATCATCCTCTCGAAGCGCTGCATCCCGAGGAGATTCACGATGATGTCCATGACCGCTTCAACCAGCTCGGCGGCTACCGCCTCGAGGCCAAGGCGCGCCAGATTCTGGCGGGCTTGGGCTTTCGGCCCGGGGATTTGGACCGGCCGGCGGCGGAGATGAGCGGGGGATGGGTGATGCGGGCGCACCTGGGGCGTTTGTTGACGCTGGAACCGGACCTGTTGTTGCTGGACGAGCCCACCAACCACCTGGACCTCGAGGCGCTGCTCTGGTTCCAGGATTATCTGAAGACTTATCCCGGAGCGATCCTGATCATTTCCCATGATCGGGAGTTCTTGAACCAACTGGTGGGAAGCATCGTCGAAATCCGGCAGAGCCGCTTGTGGCGTTACCGCGGCAACTACGACGATTATCTCGAGCAGCGCGAGGCCCAGGAACAGCAGTTGATCGCCGCGTGGAAACACCAGGAACGCGAGATCGCCCGCCTCATGGAGTTCGTCAACCGCTTTCGCGCCAAGAACACCAAGGCCACCCAGGCCCAGAGCAAGCTCAAGCAGATCGAACGAATGGAGAGAATCGAGGCCCCGGCGGGCGAGGAGGCCAAAATTGACTTCGAGTTTCCCCAACCCCCGCGCAGCGGCCAGCGGGTCATCAAACTGGAAAACGTGGCCCATGCCTACGGCGACCGGGTCGTTTACCGTGGCCTGAATTTCGAAGCGGAACGGGGCCAGCGCATCGTTTTGGTGGGGCCGAACGGCGCCGGCAAGTCCACCCTGCTGAAGCTGCTGGCAGGGGTTTTGACGCCGCAGAGCGGGACGCGCGCCCTCGGGCACAACGTGAAGGTCGGCTATTACTCGCAATATCGGGTGGACATGCTCAAGCCGGAGCGAACCGTCCTGGAGGAGGCCCTGGACACGCCGCAATTGGTGGGGGAGCAGTTCGCGCGGACCTTGTTGGGGTGCTTCCTCTTTCGCGGCGACGACGTTTTCAAGCCGGTGAGCGTCTTGAGCGGAGGCGAGAAGAGCCGTTTGGCGCTGGTGAAGCTGCTCCTGGACCCGCCCAACCTCCTGCTCATGGACGAGCCCACAACGCACCTGGACATGTCGAGCATTGACGCGCTCACCTACGCGCTCGACCAGTTCGAGGGCACCCTCATTTTCATCAGCCACGACGTCTATTTCATTCGCGTGCTGGCCAACCACGTGGTCCATATCAACGCGGGCCGCCTCACCCGTTATCCCGGCGGCTACGAATACTACCTCGACAAGATCAAGGCCGAATCGGCCCGCGCCGCATTGACAGCCTCGGGAGCCGGCGCGGCGCAAGCTCATGACTCAGCCAACCCCCCGTCGCGGCCCGCCCCAACCACTCCCTCCCGTAAAGACCAGAAGCGGAGGGAGGCCGAACAGCGCCAGGCCCGCTCGCGCGAACGCCGGGCCCAGCAGGAGGTCGTGCGCCGCCTCGAGGAGGAAATTGCACAGTTGGAAGTCCGGCACCGTGAATTGGTCGCCGAACTCGAAAACCCCGAGACCTACCATAATTCGGGTCAGGCGGTGCGGATAAACCGCGAGTTGCTGGACATTCAGCAACGTCTGACCGAACTGAACCCTCGCTGGGAACAGGAAGCCACCCGCCTCGAGGCATTGGAATGAGCCCGCCCCGCCGCCAACTTGAACGGCTTTTGTGTGGCGGCCTCCTGCTGGCGCTCCTGCTGCCGGCGCCTTCTTGCGGCGGGGCGCTCGACCCAGCCGCGGCGGCAGCCTCCCCGAGCGCCGGAACGCGGACCTTCCCGCCCGCCTCGCCCGATGTTCCCGGGGCAGCGAGCCTTGCCTTGGAACACCCGCGCCCGGACCTTGAGGATTTGCGCCGGCAGTTCGCCCAACCGCCGAAGGCGTACCGGCCCTGGGTGCTGTGGCATTGGATGGACGGAAACATTACCCGCGAGGGCATCTCCGCGGACCTCGAGGCGATGCAGCGCGTGGGAATCGGCGGCGCGATTGTCGTGGACATCACCCACGAGATTCCGCCCGGACCGGTCCGGTTCATGAGCGAGGAATGGCGCAGTCTCTTCCGGCACGCTGTCCGGGAAGCGGAGCGTTGGGGGCTCGAAATCGGCGTGCATAACGCCCCCGGGTGGTGCGGCAGCGGCGGCCCGTGGGTCGAGCCGGATTGGGCAATGCGCAAGGTCGTTTGCAGTTGGACCAACCTGACCGGCCCCGCGCGTTTCGAGGACTTCCTCCCGCCGCTGACCAAGGGAACCCGGCTTCCCCCCCATGACGCCGTGGTGCTGGCGTTTCCCGCGATTGCGGGCGACGGTGCGCGTGTGCCCGGCTTCAAGCCGCGCATTACGGCCAGCGAAGCGCCCTCGTTCGAGGGTGGCCACCTGCTCGACGGAAACCCGGCTACTGCAGTGCGGCTGACGCCGCCAACCCGGCGGCCGGCGTTCCTCCAGCTCGCCTTTGACGAGCCCTTCGCGGCAAGTTACCTCTCCGCGACGGTCAGCCGCGCCACGCCCCCCTTCGAGGGCGCAGTGCAGGTTTCGGACAACGGCCGCTCCTTTCGCACGGTGCGCGAGTTCGTGTGCAACCGCAGCGAGCTGTCCGTGGAATTCCCGGAAGTGTCAGCGCGCTATTTCCGCTTCGTCATAACCCGCGCCATGACCGCGGCCAAACCGCTTGAAATTGCCGAACTGGACCTGGGTCCCCGGTTCCGCATCCCGACTTTCTCAACTAAAGCGGGCATGGGCCGAATGCATCCGGTGGATTTTGTCGAACCCTGGCGAAAGCGCCCGGTGCCGGATTACGGACGGGTTGATGCGGCCCAAGTCGTTGACTTGACCGATCGAATGGACCCCGCCGGCCGGCTGACGTGGAACGTGCCGGCTGGCCTATGGACCGTTCTACGGGTGGGGCATGCCCCCACCGGCCGCACGAACAACCCGGCGCGGCCCGAAGCGCGCGGACTGGAATGCGACAAACTGAGCCGGGACGCAGCCGCCAGGCATTTTGCAGCCTTTGTCGCCAAACTGGCCGACGAGGCGGGCCCCGCCGCCGGGCGCGTATTCAGCACGATGTTCATTGATAGCTGGGAAGTCGGCTTTCAGAACTGGACGCCGGGCTTTCGGGAGGAGTTTCACAAACGGCGGGGCTACGACCCCCTGCCTTGGCTGCCGGCCATGACCGGCCGGGTGGTGGCGGGAGCGGAGGAATCCGAGCGCTTCTTATGGGATATCCGGCGCACGATTGCGGACCTGCAGGCGGAGCATTACGCCGCGCAGATGGTTCAACTCGCCCGGGCGCGCGGGTTGCAGGTGCTCATCCAGGGCCATGGAAATGGGCCGTTCGACAACCTCCTCTACGGGGCGCAGGCGGACGTGCCCATGAGTGAATTCTGGACCGAGAAAGACGACTTTTCCCGTCACAGCCTCTCCAAAAGCATGGCCTCCGCCGCGCACACCGCCGGCCGGCGCCGGGTCGCGGCCGAGGCCTTTACCGCCTACCCGCAGGACGCCACCTGGCAGAATCATCCTTATGGTTTGAAAGCGCTGGGCGACGGCATGTTTTGCGCGGGAGTGAACTGGTTTGTATTCCATCGCTTCGCCCATCAGCCGTGGCTGGACCGCAAGCCCGGCATGGCCATGGGACAATGGGGCATCCAATACGAACGCACCCAAACGTGGTGGGACTTTTCCAAACCCTGGCACGAATACCTCGCCCGCTGCCAGTTGCTGCTTCAGGCCGGCCGGTTCGTTGCCGATGTCTGTTACCTGACCACCGAAAGCGCATTTGCCAGCCCGCCTTCAACGGAGGATTTGGACCCGAGTCTGCCGCCCGGCTACGACTACGACGTAATCCATCCCCGCTTGTTTATGGACCGCATGTCCGCCAGCAACGGCTGGCTGACACTGCCGGACGGCATGGGCTACCGCGTTTTGGCCCTTCCGCCAGTCCGAACCATGACCCCGGCATTGCTCCGCAAGCTCAGGGACCTGGTCGCCGGCGGCGCCACGGTCGTGGGCCCCCCGCCGCTGCAATCACCCAGCCTGGCGGATTTCCCCCAAGCCGACCACGACGTCCAGAATATGGCGAAGGAGCTCTGGGGCGACACCGATGGCCACCGGGTGCGGGACCATCGTTTCGGCAAAGGCCGGGTGGTGTGGGGCAAGGCGCTTCAGGAGGTCCTGGCAGACCTCGGGATACCGCCCGACTTCGAGCAACTCGCTCCCGTTCACGGCATTCCCCTGCGCCACATCCATCGGCGTGTCGGCGACGCGGACATTTACTTCGTCGCCAACTCCAATTCGCATCCGGTCACTGCCGAGTGCAAGTTTCGCGTAACGGGCAAGGCGCCCGAGCTTTGGGACCCGGAGACGGGACGTTCCCGCGCCATTCCCGCCTGGCGGTCCGCGGGCAGTCACACCCTTGTCCCCCTTGCCTTGGGCCCCGCTGGCTCGGCATTTGTCGTTTTCCACAAGCCTGCGCGGGAAGCGGACCCCGTGTCGGCTCTTCATCTCGACGGACGCCCCCGGCCGGCTGCGGACCTGGAGTGGGGCCCTGATAACTCCCTCGAGCTCACAACCGCCCAACCGGGCGAATACTCGCTTACCACCGCCAAGGCGGCCGTGCGCCGGGCCAGCGTCGGTCCGTTGCCCAAGCCGGTGGAGATCACGGGGCCTTGGACAGTGCAATTCCCCTCCAACTCCGGAGCGCCAACTCAAATCCGGCTCGACCAGTTGATTTCATGGACCGGGCATTCAGACCCCGGCGTAAAGTACTTTTCCGGCACCGCAACTTATTCGACCACGTTCGAACTGCCTTCCGATTTTGCAGGACCGGACCGGCTCTTGCGCCTGGACTTGGGACGGGTCGCGGTCATCGCACGGGTCCTCCTCAACGAACAGGACCTCGGCATTGTGTGGAAACCGCCGTTCGAAGTGGAGGTGACGAAGGCCGCCATTCCCGGCCCAAACCGCCTCGAAATCCAGGTTGCGAATCTGTGGGTCAACCGCCTTATCGGCGACGAGTTCCTGCCGGAGGACTGTGAATGGCGTCCGGCCCATTTGCAGAGCGGGCGCGTCCTGGCGAACTGGCCGCAGTGGCTTGTCGAGGGCAAGCCCAGCCCCACCGGCCGCATCACGTTCACCCCCTGGAAGGGCTGGTCCAAAGACTCGCCCCTGCTCGAGTCGGGCCTCTTGGGCCCGGTTCGGCTTCAGGCGCTGCAACGGGCCGCGTTTCGTTGACCCAACGCGGACGCGCCTTCCCGCTTCGAGAGCAAAGCCTCCCGGAAACCGCCTATTCCGGCGGAACGGTTCTGGCGGGAAGCAACTTCTCCCAGTTCGCCTGGCCCAGCAGAACGCCTCCGATGACGAACACCATCGCCAGCCAAAAGGTGGGAGTGACTTTTTCGCCGAGCAGGACCCACGCCCAGGCCATGGTGCTGAGCGGGATCAGGTTGTTAAACAGCAGCACCTGGCTGGTGTGCCAATGCCGAAGGGCGTTGCTCCAGATGGCAAACGCCACCACGCCGCCCGCCACGATGCAGTAAGCCTGAGTCAGCACCAGGTCGAGCCGCAGAACCAGCCCCGTCTTCAGCAACTCCACCGCCCCGAACGGCAGCAAAATCAGCCCCGCCCGCCACATGCCGTGCGCGCTGACTTCCGGCCCCGAAAGCTGCGCGCCCAGGATTCGGCATTGGCGGCCGTAATGGGTCCACAGCACACTGGCCGCCAGGCCAAGCGTCTCACCAACCCAGTTTGCATTCGTGTGGCTCAGCGAAGGCCAGAATAGAATCGCCACCCCAGCCAGCGCCAGACCCGCCGCCAGGTAGCGACGGAAACCGTCCCACGTGGTCGCGGAATGCCCCTCCCACAGCAAGGCCCAGACCGGGGAAGCCCCCAGATAGAGCGCAACATGCGAGGCGGCCGTGTAACGCAGGGCGGAGTTGAAAACCACGATATAGATGGCCAGGCTCAGTCCCCCGCGCAGCCAGAGCTGAAGTTCCAATCCCGGCCGCGGGCTCGAAGCCTTCCCCAGCCACGTCGTATGCCGCAGCACCGCCAGCAGCAGCAACCCCGCGAGGAAAAACCGTGACCCGCCCGTCCACGCGGGCGGCCACGTTTCCACCAAGTGTTTGGTCCCCGCGTTGTTGGCGCCCCATAGGAACACGGCGGCCAGCAGACTCAAGGCCAGTATTTTATGGCTGGGCTGACGCAGCACCCGCGTAATAAGCCTGCGCCCGCCGGGCAACGCAAACCGAATTTCCTCAAACTGAATCTCGTTGACCGGGCGGGGCGCTGAAATAACGTGAGGAAAGTGAGTTTTCCGTTCAACCTGTACTTGCTCGCGGTCGTGAGCGCCTGCCTCACGACGCTGGCGGCTCTGCCCCTGTGGCGCAGGTGGTGTCTTCGCACGGGGTTGGTGGACGATCCGGGCCATCGCAAAATCCATGCTCACCCCGTCCCTCTGGCGGGCGGCCTGGCGGTGATGACGGGGCTGGTCCTGCCGGCGGCAGGCGGGGTTCTGCTGCTGGCGGTGATGCAACAGACCGGGTTTCGAGCCGCAACGGCCGCACTCGTGCCCATCGGCTACGGGCTCTCCCGCCGGAGCACGGAACTGGCGGTGATTTTCGCCGGCGCACTCGGCATGCTGTTCCTGGGCTGGCTGGACGACAAACATGAGCTGCGCCCCCGCGCCAAATTTGCCGGCCAGGTGCTGGTGGCGGCCTTGGTCGCCGCCGGCGGCGTGCGCATCACGCTGTTCGTCCCCAGCATCCTTTTCAGCTATGTCGTGACCATCCTCTGGATGCTGACGGTCATCAACGCCTTCAATTTCATGGACAACATGAATGGGCTCTGCGCCGGCTTGGGGGCCATTGGCGCCTGGTATTTTGCCGCCATTGCCGCGGTGGACGGCCAGTACCTGGTGGCGCTCATCGCCTTTCTGACCTTGGGCGCCCTCCTGGGTTTCCTCCCTTACAACTTCCCCAACGCCCGCGCTTTCCTCGGAGATGCCGGCAGCCACCTCGTCGGCTACCTGCTCGCGGTGCTGGCCATTCTGCCCCATTTCTATTCTTCCCGAATGCCGCGGCCCTGGGCCGTGCTGGCCCCCTTGCTGATTCTGGCCCTCCCCCTGGCCGACATGGCCTGGGTGGTCGTTTGGCGCTGGCGGGCGGGCCGGCCTTTTTATGTCGGCGACACCAACCACTTGTCACACCGCCTGGTGCGGTGGGGCCTCAGCCCCACCCGGGCGGTCTTGCTCATCTGGCTGGCGGCGACCGCCGTGGGCGCGCTTGCGGTTTTTTCCAGGCTCTGATTGCGCGTCTTTCCGACGCGTCAGCCCTCGGTTCCAGTGCGCGCGGCAATCAACTCGGAGAAAATCCCCAGCACCTCCGCGCGCGCCAGCGCGCCAACCAGACGGTTCTCCTTCAGCGTGTTGACCACGGGAATGTTGCGTTGTTCGCTGGCCAGGGCGACCGGCAGGATGTCCAGCAACCGTTGGTTCGGCGTCACACAGGGCGGCGGCGGCCGCATCACGTCGTACGCAATGATGCCCAGCATCTGTTCCTGCGTGCCCAGGTGCTCCTTCAGGTCCTGCAAAGCGACCAGCCCCACCAACTGGTTCCGGCCATTCACCACCGGCAGAAAATTATTCGAGCTGGTCAGGAAACGGTCGGCGATTTCGCGCAACGTGGCCGTTTCGCGGATGGGCGGCACCGGCGCCCGCATCAAATCGCCCACCGTCCGCTCCGTGGCGGCTTCCGAGGCGCTGGCGTCCTGCAAAACGGTGAGTCCCTTCCGGCGCAGCGGCTCGGTGTAAATGGATTCCGGATGCAATTTGCGCGCCACCAGCACCGACACCACGCAGGCCAGCATCAGCGAGGGCATCACCGTGTAGTCAAGGGAAATCTCAAACACCATGATCATCGCCAGCAGCGGCGAACGCACCGTCGCCGACAGCATGCCGCCCATCCCCACCACCGCAAACGCCGTCACCGGCAGGTCCTTCCCCCCGTGCAGCAGGTGCAGTCCCAACCCGAACGCGCCCCCCAGCGCCGCCCCCAGAAACAAGGTCGGGGTAAACACGCCGCCCACCGCGCCGGAACCCACCGTTGCCAGCGTGGCCAACAGCTTGGCCAGGAACAGACCGCCGAGAAACAGCAAGCCGGCCACCTCCGCGGGGTACTGTTCCAGCAGAATTCGGTTCGTCACCGCGTAACCGTTGCCCCACACCCCGGGAAACTTCAGCGCAATGAGGCCGACGCACAAGCCCCCCAACGCAATCCGCAGGTAGGGAGGCGCGTCGAGCTTCTTGAACACCGACTCGGCCCGGTTCAGCAGCTTCAGAAATCCCGCGCCCGCCACGCCGACGACCAGCCCCAGAAGAATGAACCACGGCAGATGAACCAGCCGCGGCGGTTCCATCGGCGGCACGTGGTACCAGGGCTCGATGCCGAAAAAACTTCGCGACACCATGGTGGCGATCACCGACGAAAACACCAGCGGCGCGAACAGGTTCATCGAAAAATTCCCCAGCACAATCAGCGCGGCGAACACCGCGCCGGAGATGGGCGCATTGTAGGCGGCGGCAATGCCCGAGGCCACCCCGCACGCCACCAGCATGCGGAGCCGGTACGGGTGCCATTCGGCAAGCTGGCCCCACTTCGAGGCGATGGCGGCTGAGAGCTGCGAAATGGCGCCCTCCCGTCCGATGGATCCGCCGGAGCCAATGCTAATCAGCGAGGAGAGGGCTTTGATCACCGCTTTCCGGAACGGCAGCCGCCCGTCGCCGGCCACCACCACTTCGAGAAAATTCGTGGACCGATGGGTCCCCACCAGCCGCAGACCCCAATACAGCACCAGCCCGGCGCACAATCCCCCCACCGTCGGAGTGAGCACCCGCTGCCACGGCACCATCATCTCCGCAACCTCGACCGGGTCGCCGGGCCGCCGGAAGAACAACAGCTTCACCCACTCGTGGGCGTAAAAGAAGCACAGGTTGACGAATCCGCCGATGACCCCCACGCCGCCGGCCAGCAGGAGATGGAACGCTTCCTCGCTGAACCGCAGCGTCTCCCGGATTTTCAGGGCCCGCTGCCAGTGACGGCGAACCACCTGCTCCACCTGGCGCAGATACTTGGTGTTCGTCAGGAATGGCACGCGTCCAGTCTAGCGCGAGCCGCCGGATTGGCGAGCCCCGAAGCGGTCAACGCGGCGCGCGCCGTCGCCCCCTGCGGGGACCCCTTGCTGCTCAGGGCACGTGCTGCCGGAGTTCGGCCAGCCACACTTCCGCTTCTGCATCGCTGGGCGCCCGCCAGTCGCCGCGCGGCGAAAGCGAGCCGCCCGATCCAACCTTCGGCCCGTTGGGCAGGGCCGAGCGTTTGAACTGGCTCAGCTTGAAGAACCGCACCAGGAAAACCTCCAGCCAGTGTTTGATCGTCGCCAGATCATACGCCACTCGTTTCTCCGCCGGCAGCAGCTCCGGCCACTCCCCGCGGTCCTTGTCACCCCAGGCCGCCTGCGCCAGAAACGCCACCTTGCTGGGGCGGTATCCGTACCGCGTGAGATAGTACAGATTGAAATCCTGCAGCTCGTAGGGCCCCACCACCGCCGCCGTCTTCTGGGCCGGCCGCGACGCATCCCCCGCGGCGTGCGGCACCAGCTCGGGGGAAATCTCCGTCTCGAGTATCGCTTGCAACACCGCGCAGGTTGCCTCGTCGAATTGGCGCGAGGACACCACCCACCGAATCAGGTGTTGAATCAGCGTTTTGGGCACCGACACATTCACGTTGTAGTGTGACATGTGGTCGCCCACGCCGTAGGTCATCCAGCCCAGCGCCAGCTCGCTCAGGTCGCCGGTCCCCACCACCAGCGCCTGGTGCAGGTTCGCCAGCCGGAACAAATGCGACGTGCGTTCGCCCGCCTGCACATTCTCGAAGGTGATGTCATAGACCGGCTCGCCGCGCGCAAACGGATGGTTCAGGTCGCGAAACATCTGCAGGCACGAGGGCCGGATGTCAATTTCGCCCGCGCACACGCCCAGCGCCTGCATCAGTTTGTGCGCGTTGGACTTGGTCTGCTCGCTGGTCGCAAAACCGGGCAGCGTGTACGCCAGCACGTTTTGCCGCGGCAGCTTCATCCGGTCCATCGTCCGCGCCGCCACGATCAGCGCCTGGGTCGAGTCCAACCCCCCGGAAACCCCGACCACCAGCCGCTTGAGCCCCGTGCTGGCCAGCCGCCGCGCCAGGCTGCTGACCTGGATGTTGTAAGCCTCGAAACAGCGCTGGTCCAGTTGCCGCGGATCGCTCGGAACATACGGGAACCGCCGGATCGGCCGCATCAGAGGCACCTCGCCCGCCGGCGCCGAGAACTCGAACGGCACGCGGCGAATGGCGGCCACCCGCTCGCGGCAGTCGGCCGCCGCGTCGTTGAAGCTCGTCAGCCGCATTCGCTCCTGCGTCAGACGCTCCAAATCAATGTCGGCCAGGACCAGTTGCTCGTTTTCCGAAAACCGCTCCGCCTCGGCCAGGAGTTCCCCGTTCTCGTAAATCAGCGCGTGCCCGTCCCACGCCAGGTCGGTGGTGGATTCCCCCGCCCCGGCGGCGGAATAAAGATAGGCCGCGAGGCATTTGGCCGACTGGCCCGCGCACAGGCTTCGCCGGTAATCCGCTTTGCCGATGGTGATGTTGCTGGCCGACAGGTTGGCCAGCACCGTCGCGCCCGCCAGCGCCGCATAGGTGCTTGGCGGAATGGGCGTCCAAACGTCTTCGCAAATCTCAACATGCAGCCGCAGGCCGTCGAAATTCACCGCCTCGAACACGAGGTCGTTCCCAAAGGGAACCGTCTGCCCCAGAAACGACACCTCGCGGCTGAGCGCCTGCCGCCCCGAAGTAAACTGCCGCTTTTCGTAGAACTCGCGGTAATTCGGCAGATAACTCTTCGGCACAATCCCCAGCACCCGCCCCCGGTAAATCACCACCCCGGTGTTGAAGAGCTTCGCCTCAAACGGCAAGGGCGCCCCCACCACCAGCACGGGCGAAAGTCTGGCGCTCTGGTGGACCAGCTCCGCCAGCGCGGCCCGCGTCGCGTCCAGCAAGGCTTCCTGGTGGAAAAGGTCCTCGTTCGAGTAGGCCGACAGCCCCAGCTCGGGAAACAGCACCAGGGCGGCTTTGGCGCGGTCCGCCTGCCGCGCCAGTTCGAGGGTTCGTTCGAGATTGTAGGCAGGGTCGGCCACGCGCAGCGAGGGAACGCCGACCGCCGCCCGGATGAACCGGTGTGTGTAGATCGAGTTAAACAGCTCGCCCATGCCCTCCCCATACACGAACCCGGGCGCGTTTCCAACCCCAAACTGCCCGCCGCCCCAGCCTATCCGGCCTCGCCGGCAGCGGGTTCCTGCACCACCACGGTCTTGACGTTGACAAACTCGAGGATGCCGTGGCGGCTCAGCTCGCGTCCGTACCCGGATTGCTTGACTCCGCCAAATGGCAGCCGCGGGTCCGACGCAACCATCCCGTTGACGAAGGCCGCGCCGGCCTCGACCTGTTCCACAAACAGCCGCTGTTCCCCGGCGTCCCGCGTCCACGCGCACGCGCCCAGGCCGAACGGCGTGTCGTTGGCCACCCGCAGCGCCTCCGCCATGCCGTCCACGCGAAACAACACCGCCACCGGCCCGAACAATTCCTCGCCATGCGCCGGGGATCCCGGCGGCGCGCCGGTCAGCACCGTCGGCGGAAAGAAATAGCCCGGCCCGCCCAGCCGCCGGCCGCCCAGCAGCAGTTTGGCCCCCAATCGCACGCTGGCTTCGACCTGCTGCTCCAGGGTCTCGAGCACCTCGGCGGTGGCCAGCGGGCCAAGCTCGGTGGTTTCCTCAAGCGGATTGCCCACCTTGAGCGCGGCCATGCGCTCCACAAACCGCTTTTCAAACGCCTCCGCGATGCGCCGGTCGAGGATGAAGCGTTTGGCCGCGATGCACGACTGCCCGTTGTTAATCGTCCGCGCCTGAACGGCGGTGGCCACGGCGCGTTCGAGGTCCGCGCTGGGCATCACGATGAACGGGTCGCTGCCGCCCAGCTCCAGCACGCTCTTTTTGATCGCGTTGCCAGCCGCCGCCGCCACCCGGCGCCCGGCCGGAACGCTCCCCGTCAGCGTCACCGCCCGAACTCGCGGATCCTCGATGACCGGTTGCACGCGGTGGGAACCGATCAACAGGGTTTGAAAGGCGCCTGGGGAGAAACCCGCCCGCTGGAACACTTCCTCAATGGCCAGCGCGCATTGCGGCACGTTGGACGCGTGTTTCAACAGCGCCACGTTGCCCGCCATCAGCGCCGGGGCGGCAAACCGGAACACTTGCCAGAAGGGGAAATTCCACGGCATCACCGCCAGGACCGGACCCAGCGGCTGATACTTCACCCCGCTTCGCGCAGCCGCCGTTTGCACCACTTCATCCGCGAGAAAGCTCTCGCCGTTCTCGGCGTAATAGCGGCAGGCCCATGCGCATTTCTCCACTTCCTGCACGGCGGCGCGGATCGGCTTGCCCATCTCGAGGGTCATGATTCGCGCCCACCGGGCCTTGTCCGTTTCGAGCACTTCGGCCGCGCGCCTCAAGCACTCCGCGCGCTGGCCAAACGAGGTCCCGCGGTGCTGGCGGAAGGCTTCCGCCGCGGCCGCCAGCCGCCGCTCGACTTCAACCTCGTCGTGCTCGGGGAAGCGCCCCAGCACCTCGCCCGTCGCCGGGTTGAGGCTCACCAGGACTCCGGGTGATCCCGCTTGCGTGCGTGAGTTCTCTTTCATTGGCGTGAAAGGTTACTTGGTGGCGATCAATCTCAGCTCCTCGCCAATCTCCGGCCGCCGGCCCAGCGCCCAGCGCTGGCGCAACTGGAAGAGCGCCCCCCGCAGCAGGTTCGCCGGCCGGTTCAGTTCCTTCATCTCCCCGCGACCCGTCTGCCGCACGCAATGGCTCAGCGCGGCATACACCCAAACCGTCCGCGCCGTGGTATCCAGCATCCGCACCGAAAATCCCGCTTCCTGCGCGGCCTTCCGGAGTGCGGAAGCGGTGAACAACACCAGGTGGCGCGGCGGATCCAGGCAGAGCCAATGACGCCCAAAGAATTCATGACCCAGGCTGCGGGCGTTCGGAGTGAGGATGACCAGCGTACCGCCGGGTTTCAAAATGCGGTAACACTCCCGCAGCAGGCGCGCGGGGTCGTGCACATGCTCGATGACATGCGCCGAGTGGACCGCCTCGAACGAGTTGTCCGCAAAACCCACTTGCTCCAGCGCCCCCAGCCGCACCGGAATGCCCCGCGCTCTCGCCGCCTCCACCGCCCCCGGGTCCACATCCTGTCCCTCCACCTCCCACCCCAGCGACTTCATCCGCGCCAGCAGCACACCGCTGCCGCAGCCCACGTCCAGCACACGCGCCGGGCCCGCCGGCGCGGGCAGATGCATGGCCGCCGCATCCAGTTCACCCCGCCCCCCCGGGTGCAGCAGCGCCAGCGGCGAGAATACGCGCCGCCACCGGGGACCGACCCCCCGGGTGTAACCGAACCGGACGCCGAGATAGCTCATCCAAACCGCCCAGCAGACGTCCCGAAGCAACCGCGCCCCCGGCTCGGGCTGATGGTGCGTGTAATAGCCGGTGTAAGCCTTCCCCAAGTCTTCAGGCACCGGTGCCGGGTCAAGCCACACCGCCCGGCACTCGGGACGGGAACACTCCCGGAAACCCCATTCACCCGGTGCGTCGTAACAAAAATCCCGCAAGCCCGAAAAAAGCGGGACGCCGGGCGCCCCGCACAGCACGCAATCGGGCCGGCCCAGCGTGCGAATAACCGGCACCGGGTCAGCCGTGGCAGTTCCTGGTTGCATCGTTCCCCCAATCTAGGCAAAGACCCGCGCGCGAGGCAAACCTCCTCCGCGCCCACCGTCCCACTCGTCGAACCCCTCCGACCCGTCCGATGCGCCCGCCCTCCCGTCCCCGCGCGCCCCGCGCCTGCCACCCCAGGGCCCATGCCCCCAAACCTCCGGCCCCGCCGCAAAGCTTATCCGGGCGCCTCAAACAGACGTTTGGCTCCCGCCTCAGAAACCCCTCCGGGGCCTTCAATTCGGGACCATGGCGTTTGCCCTGGCGGAGCGGCTCTCGCACTAGCCGCTTGAAATCGGGGCAGCAGTGTTTAAGCTGAATCAGGCTGAACCCCAAGACAGACGCGGGAGCGTCTGCCGGGTGGGGCAGAGTGAACGGAGCCGTATGGGCATCAATCGCCGCACATGGCAGTCTTTGGAAGAAGTGCGCCGGGCCGCCGAGGAGGGCGATCCGGCCGCGCAATGTTATTTGGCCATCTGTTACCAGACCGGGCAGGGTGTGGCGCAGGATTATGTGGAGGCGGTCAAGTGGTTTCGGCGGGCGGCGGAACAGAACGACGCGACGGCGCAGTGTTATCTCGGGTTCTGCTACCAGACCGGCAGCGGCGTGCCGCAGGAATATGGCCAGGCGGCCAAGTGGTTCCGGGAAGCCGCCGAGCAAGGGGACCCCGCCGCCCAATTCAACCTGGGGGTGCTGTACGAGACGGGGCAGGGGGTGCCGCAGAATTACGCCGAGGCGGTGAAGTGGTATCATGCCGCCGCGGAGCAAGGCGAGCCGCAGGCGCAATTCAACCTGGGCGTGTTTTACGAGACCGGCCAGGTGGTGCCGCAGAATTACGAGGAAGCGGTCAAGTGGTATCGCCTGGCAGCCGAGCAGGAATGCGCGCCGGCCCAATGCAATTTGGGGCTGTGCTACGAAACGGGGCGGGGCGTCCCTCAGAATGTGCGGGAGGCCGTGCGCTGGTTTTGCCGTGCCGCCCGGGCCGGCGACAAGACCGCCCAGCACAACCTCGGCGTGTATTATGCCAGTCTCGAGGCCGCGGAACAGGCCACGGCGGACGCCCCGGCCGAGGACCCAGCCGCCGACACCCCCAAACCCGGCGAGTAGCCGGCCCCCCCCACTCCTCCGCCGTAAACGGTTGGCGGTTCAACTTTGCGCGCGACTTCGCCGCTTTCGAAACGCGGCTTTGGGCGGGCCGGGCGTCCGGGTTCGAGGCGGGCGCATCTCAATTTCTTGCAAGGTGGTGTAAGCTTGGGGCATGAAAACTACTTGTTGCCCCCCTGTTGCTCATTCTACCCCGGCCCCCGCCACGCCTGAGCCCCTGGCCGTTCTGGCGGCGCGCACCGCCTGTGCCTTGGATCGCGCCATCCAGCGCCATGTGCTGGCCGCCGACCAAAATCTCGGTCATCTGGAAGCCCAGGCGG
>JARKQH010000311.1 GCA_029974925.1 Verrucomicrobiota bacterium | reverse complement strand
AAGCCAGGCTTTGACTCCATCGTCGGTGCCCAGCAGAAGCAACGCGTCAACCGCCGCGGGAGCAATCACCTGCGCTTTCAGATACGCCGCGCAATTTTCCTGGCCCGGGAAAAGCGCCGCCAGGTTCACGTGTTCGCCGGGGGGCACGCCCTGCCAGCGGACCGGGGCATCCGGTTCCTCCGGATCGAATGGAATGTTGAAAACCGCCAACGCTCCCACCACTCCCTCTTTGCGATACGGGCCGGAAACCACCCACTCCTGGATGAACGGTCCATTGAATCCGAGTTTCTGCAGAATCTGCGCCCGAGCGGCCGAAGCCTCCGCCTTGACCGCCGGGTCCTCGACGGCGTTCTGCGCCAAGGCCAGCGTGGCCGGGTGTGGGACGCGGCCGAGTCCCGAGAGCACGCGGCGCTTGTCTTCCACCCGCCCCGCCAGCTCGAACGCCGCGGCCAGCATCTCCGCGCGTTTTTCCAGGGGCGTCGCCGCCGCCTCGTCGGTGGCCAGGCGCACGATGCCGGCCAGCGCCAGCGAGCGAAGGCTCGCATCCGATGTCCGGCGGGCCAGCGACAGCAAATCTGGCAGGAGGTCCGGGTCGCGGGCGTCGCACAGCGCCCGCCCGGCGGCGGAACGGATGTCTTCGTTCGCATCCTTGAGCGCCGCGCGCAGCGCCTCACGGAGCGGCTCATTGACAAACCGGGCGCACACGCCCAGCAAGGCTTTGCGCGTTTCCAAATCCCCGGTTGCAATCCTGCGAACCAGCGCATCGGAATCCAACCCTTCGCCCCCGGGCGCCCGTTCCGCAATGGCTTCGAAGATGCTGACGACCGCAGCGCGCGTTTCGGTCTCCGGCGCGGCAGCCAGCAGCTCGGCCAGGGCGGCGCCGTGGCTCGGATCGGCAAGGCTTTCCAAGGCCCGCAGCGCCGAATCGCGTTCGGCTGGCCGCCGGCCCCGGGCCAGTTCCAATAATGCGGGGACCGCGGCCTTTTCCTGGCGGGTGGTCAGGGCACGGACCAACTCCGCCTGGACCGCGGGCGAGGCGCCGGCCAGCCGGGCGACCAAGGCGCCGCCCATGTCACCCCGATGCAGCGACTCCAGCGCCTGGCGCGCCGCCCGCTGCTCTGCCGCCTCGCGTGACGCCGCGGCCTCGGCAAGGAAGGGCACTGTGCTGGCGTCGCCCAATTCACCCAGCGCGCCCAGCGCCGCCGTTCGCACGGCAGGGTCCGGGCTGCCAGCCGCCGCCTGCACCGCCGGGAAGGCGGCGGGGTCGCCGCGAGTCCGCAACAGCGCCAGCAGCGCCACTTGCACGGTCGGCGGCACCTGGGGCAACAGGGCGGCAAACCGGGCGGTGGCCTGGGGATGCTGAACCTCGCCGGCCATCTGCAGGGCGGCAACCTGGGCGGCTGCATCGGTCCCCCGCAGCGCGGACTGGATGCGAGCCAGCGCATCGCCGCCCGCGCAACGAATCAAACCGCAGTGGGCGGCGACCCGCACGGGGTCAGGTTCGTCCGGCCGGGCCAGGCTTTCATACACAACCTGAGCCTGGGCTGTCCTCCCCTCGGCCAGCAACCGTTCAGCGCAGCGCAGCAGCGCTTCGAGCAGGGCCGGGCGGGCGGCAGCACCGATGCGGGGCCGCGAGGCGAGGAGCGCCTCGAGCGCCTGGGCCGTGCCAATGCGCCCCAGGGCGGTCGCCGCCGCCTGGGCCACCGCAGCATCGGAATTGGTCAGGAGCGGCGCCAGCAAGGGCACGGCCGCGGCATCCCCCCGCCACCCAAGTGAATCGGCCACGCCGGCCTGGAGCAGTCCGGCGGTCCTGTCCAGAGCCTCGCGCAACGCCGCGTCGGCTTCCGGCCCGGGAAGCGCCTCGAGCGCAAACCGGGCCGCTTGGGACACTCGCTCGTCATTCAGCAACGCGGCCAGCGCCGGCACGGCCCGGGCCGTTCCCACCAGGCGCAGTTTTTGGCACGCCTCACACTTCTGGACCGCCGCAGCGCCGGATTCCAGAATGGCGATGAGGTCCGCTTCATCGGGTGCGCCGTTCGCGACGGGCAGCGGAAGCGCCAGCAGACCGGCCATCATCAGGAACCGCGCCGGGATCATCTTGAGAATTTTCATATTCGCAGGCGGACGCCAGGGTGGCTCGCGTTCAGATGCCCCACGGCGGCCGCGGAGCATAGGACAACAAACGGTTTGCCTCAGCATCACCGATGAATTCGGATTTCACCGGGTCCCAGCGGAGGGCGCGCTGGAGGATGAGAGCGATGCCGCCAATCAAAATGGCGTTCATCGAGTAGATGGCGGTTTCCGGGTCGCAGATGGTGGGGCGCCGCGTCCGGATGCACTCCAGAAAGTTGCCGGAGTGGCTGTCGGAGCGGTAAACGCGGGCGTCCCCGGGACGAATCGGCTCGCTCAGAATCCGGGCGGGGTCGGCAACCAGGTTCGACCGCTCCACCGCGATCCGGCCCTCCGTCCCCACAAAACAGGCGCCGCCTTCGCCGCCGACCGGTTCGCCGGCGCAGGCGCTGGAATGAACCACCACGCCGTTGGCGTAGCGGTAATGGACCACGGCATCATCCGGGTTCGGGCCCCGGGGTTCGCAGGAAACCTCGAGGGGCGCCTTGGGATCGGGATTCACCACCCACTGGATGAAATCATAATGGTGCGGCGCCCAATTCACGTCCCCGACAAACATCCCGGACAACGCATGGCCCGCTTCGCCGTTGAAGGGCCGCCACGGCAGCGGTCCCAGCCAAAGGTCCCAGTCAAAGCCGTCGGGCACCGGACTGCTGGCATCCGACGTCCACGGCGAGGGGAAAAACGCCCCCGGCTGGCGGAACGCATAAACTTCTTTGAGCTGGCCAATCCTGCCGTTGCGAACCAGCTCGCACACGAGCCGGAATTTGCCGGCATATTCCGACCGTTGCTGGGTGCCGGCCTGGTACACGCGGCTGAAGCGTTTCGCCGTCTCGACCACGGCGCCGCCCTCGCGCACCGTGATGGCGCAAGGTTTCTCGCAATACACGTCCTTGCCCGCGCGCATTGCCATGACGGACATCGGCGCCGCCCAATGATACGGCAACGCCAGCAAGACCGCGTCAATGTCAGGCCGGGCCAGGACCTCGCGGAAATCGTTGTGGGCGCTGACGCCCTGATAGGCCGCCTGCCCGAATTTTTGCGCGTAGATGGCGTTGCAGCGCGCCTGCGCGTGCTCCCGCCGCTCCCGCCGCACATCGCAAACCGCCAGCACTTGCACATCCTCCCGGGCGGCATAACCCCCGGGAACATAAGTCCAGGCCCCGCCCAGCAGATGGCCGGTGCCCTGCCCGCCCAACCCGATGAACCCCATCTGGATTCGCTCGCTGGGCGCCCGCAAGCCGCCCCGCCCCAATGCCGAGGCGGGAAAAATTGCCGGGAGGAAGACCGCGCCGCCCGTGGTGGCGGCACACCGTTTCAGAAAGCGCCGCCGGCTGACGCGGTTGTCGTTCGTGGCCATAGTGTCTGGCGCTTACTCCACCATCTCCCACCGGCACAGTCAAGAACCGCCGGGCCGCGCCCCGGTCACCGGCGTGTTAATTGTGTTGTTCGAGATGGGCGTTTCGCCTAAGGATGTTCCGAGTTCTTGACAAAACGGGTCGCAAGACCACCGTCTGCTGTTGCATATGAAACCCATTCTTGTTCGAGCCTTGATTCTGCTTGTGGGCGGCGCGGTCGCGCCATGCCTCGCCACCGGCGCGGAACCGGCGCCGGCCGGCACGCTGCGCATCATCTGTTTCGGCGCGCATCCGGATGACTGTGAACTCCAGGCGGGGGGCGTCGCCGCCCGGTGGGCCGCCAAAGGACATAAAGTCAAGCTGGTCTCAACGACCAACGGCGACATCGGCCACTGGCGTGAAGCCGGCGGCCCGCTGGCCCTCCGCCGCAAGGCGGAGGTCGAGGCGGCGGCCAAAGTGCTGGGAACCACCGCCGAGGTGCTCGATATTCATGATGGCGAGCTGCTGCCCACGCTGGAAAACCGCCGCACCATCGTCCGGCTGATCCGGGAATGGCAGGCCGACATTGTGATGGGCCCGCGCCCCAACGACTACCACCCCGACCACCGCTACACCAGCATCCTGGTCCAGGATGCGGCGTTCATGGTCACCGTGCCGTTCTTCTGCCCCGACGTGCCCGCGCTCAAAACCAATCCGGTCTTTCTCTTCTATCCCGACCGCTTTCAGAAACCCGCCCCCTTCCAACCCGACATCCTGGTGAGCATTGACGAAGTCCTCGAGCAAAAGCTCCAGGCGCTCGGCTTGCTCGTTTCCCAGTTCCACGAAGGGGGCGCCTTGGGCTCGCCGGAGCTGATGCCCTCCGACCCGGAAGGACAGAAGCGGCGTCACGCCCAGGTCCGCGAGCAGCTCGCCCGGCGCAACCGCGCGCTGGCGGACCGCTTCCGCGGCAAGCTGGCGGAGTGGTACCCCGCCGGCCAGGCCGCGGCGATCCAACATGTCGAGGCCTTCGAAATCTGTGAATACGGCCGCCAGCCGGATAAAGCGGAACTGAAACGCCTGTTTCCCTTTTTTGAGCCGGAACGCTGACCGGGGCCCAAACCGATGATTACGCCGGGGCAGTTGGCAAAGCGCGCCGAGTTCTATCAGCAGCTCGGACAGCTTGTCAGCGCCGGGATTCCCATTGTTTCGGCCTTCCAGCAGGTGCTCCGGCATCCGCCGGCCTTTTCCTACCGCCGTTACCTCCAGCCCGCGCTGGCGGACCTCGAAAGCGGGTTCACGCTGGCCGAAACCCTGCGGCGGCTGGACTGGCTGCCAGAATTTGACCTGACGTTGATCGAAGCGGGTGAACGCAGCGGCCGCCTGGACTTGTCCTTTCGATCCCTCGGCGAATTCTACGCCGAACGGGCGCAAATGCTCCGGCAAATGCTCGCGGAACTGGCCTACCCGGTCGCGTTGCTGCACTTCGCGGTGTTCATCTTTCCCTTTGCGCGGTTGTTCCTGACGGGCGATTGGGTGCGTTACCTGGCGCAGACGGTCCTGGTGTTGCTGCCCCTGTATGCGGCCGTTGGGCTCCTCGTGCTGGCGCTGCAAAGCCGGCACGGCGAAGCCTGGCGGGCGTTCATGGAATCGGTTTTGGACGCGGTGCCCGTGATCGGCAGCGCGCGCCGGCACCTGGCGCTGGCCCGGCTTTGCGCGGCGCTGGAGGGCCTGTTGAACGCGGGCATCAGCATTGTCGAGGGCTGGGAGGTGGCGGCCGCCGCCAGCGCATCGCCGCGCCTCCGGCGAATTGTCGCGGGCTGGCGCGCCCAGGTGGAAGCGGGCCGGACCCCGGCCGAGCTGGTGACCGCCTCTGGCAGGTTTCCCGGCCTTTTCGCGAGCGAATACGCCGCCGGCGAGGTGAGCGGCCGGCTCGAGGAGTCCCTCGGCCGCCTGCACCGTTACTACAAGGAGGAGGGAACGCGGAGAATGCGCGCCGCGGCCCAATGGACGCCCCGGCTGATCTACCTGGCCATTGTGCTCATGATCGCCTGGCGGATCGTCAGCTTCTACGCGGGCTATTTCCGCCAGATCGGCGAGGTCCTCAAGTTCTGACCCAACGCGGGATTGCAGTTCCTCGGGCTTCGCTTAACGTTCCCCCCATGACGATTACCGAGTTGCTGGCGAATGAAGAGTTGCGACAACGCGAGTTTCCCGTGGCGCGGGAATGCGTGTTTCTGGCCCACGCCGGCGATTGCCCCCTGCCCCGCCGAGTGGCCGAAGCGGTCGCCCGCTATGTGAACCAGTGCTGCGAGGGGGACCAGGAGAAGTTTGTTTACCCCGCCGCGCTCGAGGACGGCCGGCGGCTGGCCAGCCAGTTGCTCGCGTGCCAGCCCGAGGAAGTGGCCTTTGTTGGCCCCACCTCGCTGGCGCTGAGTCTCATCGCCTCGGGCCTCAAGTTTCGGCGTGGCGACAACATCCTGATCTATTTCGACGATTACCCCTCGAATGTTTATCCGTGGATGGCCCTGGCGGCGCAGGGCGTTGAAGTCCGGCTGATGAACGTCCGCGAGCTGGGAGTCATCCGCCCCCGGGACGTTCTGGGCCAGGTGGACGAAAACACGCGGCTGGTGGCCCTGGCCTCCTGTCACTTCATCAGCGGTTACCGTCTCAGCCTTGCCGCCATCGGCCAGGCCTTGCGCGAACGCGGCATCCTCTTCTGCGTGGACGGCATCCAGACCCTCGGCGCCTTCCCCACCACGGTTGAACACGTGGACATGCTGGCCGCCGACGCGCACAAATGGCTTCTGGGACCTTGCGGCGCCGGCCTGCTTTATGTGCGCCGAACCGTCATGGACCGGATCAACCCCCCGCTTTACGGCTGGCACAATGTCCGCTGCCCCAATTACGTGGCCCAGGAACAGATTGTCTTCCGCGCCGGAGCCCAAAAATACGAGGCCGGCACCCACAACCTCCTGGGCTTGGTCGGTTTGGTGGCCGCCCTGCGCCTGATTCTTGAAGTCGGCGTGGACGCCATTGCGGCCGAGCTTCTGCGAAAGCGGGCCTGGCTGGTGGCCGCCTTGCGCGCAAAGGGCTATTCCGTCCTCCAGGCCGATGCTCCGCCCGAACAGGCCAGCGCCATTGTCTCCTTCCACCGCCCGGGATGCGACCTCCCCGCCCTCCATCAGCATTTGCTGGGCGCCGGCATCGTCACTTCCCTCAGAACCGACCGCTCCGGCCAGAAGTACATCCGCCTCTCGCCCCATTTTTACAACACCGAGCCCGAACTCGAACGCCTCATGGAAAAACTGTAACCCGGCATCCTGGCGGCGTCGCCTGTCAGGCCCGCGCAAGCCAACCTTGCGGGAGGGGTGCGCACGGCGAGGCGCCCGGTGGCCGGAGACGGAACGGCGAAGCGGATGGGGGGAAGACTGAGGGGCGAGGGACGGGCGGCCCCTGTCTTTCTCAGTTTCGAGCTTCTTCCCCCTCGGTGAGGAAGCCCGCTTTCAAGCCGCCGCGGTCCGCCCCGGCAAGACCCTGGCGGGCGATGTTAAGCACAATGCCAAGAGCCGCGAGGGTCATCACGAGGTTGGACCCGCCATAGCTGATGAAGGGCAGCGGCATCCCTTTGTTGGGAATGGCATTGGTCACCACCGCCAGGTTGATCATCGTCTGCAGGCCGATCGTGGTCATGATGCCGCAGCCCAGATACCGCCCGAAAGAGTCCGGCGCGCGCGCGGACAACAGAAAGCCGGAAACGACCAGCAGGCAAAAGACGACCACCACCGCCAGCGACGCGACAAGCCCCAAGTCCTCACCGATGATGGGGAAGATAAAATCGGTGTGCGCTTCCGGCAGGTAAGCCAGCTTCATGCGACTGTTGCCCAGGCCAACCCCCTCGACGCCGCCCGCCCCGAGCGCCACCATCGCAATCCACTGCTGATAGTTGCTGCCCTCGAGGTCGTCCTCATACCACCATCGGAGAATCCGTTGCACCTGGTAGGAATCTTGAAACATCTCGTATTGGAAAATGGCCACCAAGAAAGCGGCCATGGCAGCCATGCCCGCTCCCACAATGACCCCGAGCCAGCGGCCGGAGGCCCCCGCCAGCCACAGCAGCACCAGGGTGACCATGCCCAGGAGCAAAGTGGTGCCCAGATCGGGCTCTTTGAGAATCAACAGCCCGAGCCCGCCGGCCAGGCTCAACGGCCCCCACACCCCCCACCACCAGTGCCGCATCCGCGGTTCCTCCGCCCCTTTGGGCCGGCGCTGCGCCTTTTCCAGCCAGCGCGCCAGCAGAATGACCAGGGCGTACTTCGCGAACTCCGAGGGCTGAAAGCGGACCGGACCCAGGACATACCAGCGGACGGCGCCGTTGATGGGGGTGCCGAAGATCAGCAAACCGGCCAGCAGCAAGGCGGCCAGAATGAACAAGGCCCAGGCCAGCTTGCGAAGCTGGCGATAATCCAACCAGGCCAGGAGGCCGCCAACGGCCAGCCCCAGCCCCATCCAGACCGCCTGGCGTCGCGTAAAAAAGAACGTGTCCCCGCCGCGGGTGTGCCAGGCGCCGAACGCACTGGTGCTGGCCAGCATGATGATGCCAAAGGTCAGCAGCGCCAGGATGCACAGGCCAAACAGCACGGCCACCCGGTTCATTATTCGGGTGGACCGGACCAGCGCGCTGCACGTTTTGCAGAACCAGTTGAACACAGACTTTTCTTTCCGGAGCCGGGTCTGAGGCCGGGCAGGGCCACGCCGGGGGCCGCAGCGCCCAAGTCCTCGGGCCGCGGAGTCCTGGCGCCTTACAATCCCCAATAGACGTCGCCGTTTTCAGTCGCGCCGGGGTCGCGAGCCCAGGCGTCCCAGCGCTGGATAATCTTGTTAAACAATTCGCAGGTGGCAAGCGAGGGCACGCCCTGCGCCAAGGCCAGGATGGCCTCGTTGGAGTGGGGCGGGGAGTCGCCGCGCGCCGCCAACCGCGCCTCGACCAAGAGCGTCCGAATCAACCCCAGCCGGTTGCGCGAGCGGGCCTGCATCAGCTTGGCTTCACCGAGCCAACTGCGAGCTGCCGGAAGGTCCGAATCAGCCATTAGCTTGGCCAGATTGGGCAGCGTCAGGTCCGCAAGGTCGCCGAGGAAGTGGTGCTGCAATTGCTGGCGGCGAGCCTCTTCCAGCAGTTCGCGAGCCGGTCCGGCCTGCCCCAACAGCCGCCGGGCATTGGCCAGTTCCACCATGCAACGAGGGTGCACCGGTTTGCCGCGATCCAGGAGACTCAACACGTCCGCGAGGATGGCCGCCCCTTCCGCGGCCTGACCGCGCCACACCTGGTAAGCGCCGTAGTGTTCCCGAAAACTGGCTGGGAGCCGGCTCAAATGCTCCGCCTCGCAATGACGTAAAACGCAGCGAAAAACTCCTTCAATTTCCGGTCGCGGCGCCAGCCCCATGAACCGCAGCGCGAACAGTTGGTCCGCCAGCGCCTCCGCGCTGAGATTCAGGAAATCCTGAAGCTCATTCAGGCAGGCGAGGCCGTCGAGCTGGCCGCGGCGGGCCTGGACGAGGGTCCTCAGCCGCCGGAACGAGTCGGGCCAGAGCAACGGCCCCATGTCCTCCAGCTCCGCCAGCTCGGTTCCGGCTTGCTCGAAACAACCTTCATGGTAATGGCGCTCGACCACCTGAAGAAACAGCCCGGGCTCCTCGGCCCGCCCGGCCGCCGGCGCAGTCCACAGCTCCTGCCACTCTTCGACCGCCTGAAAAGGATCTGACAAGTCCAGGAATTTCCTCTGCGACACGTTGCAGACGCCGATCCAATCGCACTGCCCTTTCTCTTTCCGGGCGGCCATGCGGCGGATGGCCTGGCCGCGGAGACGGGCGCGGCCGAGACTGGGCGGATGGGTCATCGCATGCTCGAAATTGTCCACGCCCGGGAATTGATGCTGCAACACGCCGGCCCGATCCAGGGCGGAAAAAATCCCGCCCTCGCCCAACTGGCTGTAGCGAATGTCCATCTCGTAGAGTTGCTGGCGCACGGTTTCCGCTCCGCGGCTCCCGCGCGCGCGCGGCAGGTGGTCCCACTCGAGCCCGTGTTGCTCCAGATGGCGGGTGAACAGGGCGTGCTTGATGGCCCAGTCAAGCGTGGTGGCCACCGAGTGCGGGGCGCCTTGTTCCAACCGATCGAGCATCGCCCGCCAGTGCTCGCATGCCTGCGGCGCCCAGGGCGGCATGAAATCGGCCCCCACGTGCGCCTCGGCCAGCCGGAGGTAATGGCGCTGAATCTGAAGCGCGCTCGAGAGGGCGCCGGAGTGCAACGGCACTCTCACCTGGCAGGCCGGGTCGCAGGCGAAAGCGCGCATCGCTTGCAGGGGGTCGGCCAGCGTGACGGCTTTGCCCGGCTCCACCCCGCCTTCGGCCAGGGCGACGACCAGCGCCGTGGTGGCAAAACGCAGCCACAGGCTGGTGTGCGAGCAGAGGGACTCGCCGCAAATGACATGCAGCCGGGAGTACCCCGGCTGGCTCAAGGTTTCGTTCCGCAGGTTGAAGATCGGACGGTTGCGCTCGGTATCGAGCGACACGACGCGATAAAGGTGCGACACCCGCGGGGACAGCATGAACCCCTGCGGGTCGCCGGCATTAAAACCGCCGGCGCCGGTGAACACGATGCGCGAAACCAGATGCGGCAGCAGGTCGGCGCACAAGTCCTCCACCCCGGTCCGGGCCAGGTAGGACTCGTGCGACCCCCAGCTCGCTCCGGAGCCGCTGTAGTCCACGTTGTGCTTGAAATACAGCGCCTGGCCCACGCGGCCGTTTTCCCGCACCACCCGCTCGGCCAGTCCCAATAGAATCTGTTCATTGGCGACCATGTACCTCACCACGTCCCACGGGTTCGGACACTCGGGCGTCGTCATTTCCTGGTGGGCATCGCCTCCACCGAAATCGCGGTAAAACCGGGAGCCATTCTGGAGGAAGATGCCGCGCCGGCCGCTGCACCTCAGGGAGGGAAGCACGCGCTCGGCCAGGTGCTCGATGTGAGTCATGACCAGGCGCGCGTTGGCCGGCGAGCCGTCCTGGTGAAAAGCCAGGAAGGCATACTCCGTCTCCAACCCCATCAGCCGCTCGGTCATCCCTACTCCCCTCCCTCTTGCCGGGCCGCCTGGTTGAACTTGGCGCTGTCGCCGGACAGCGCGTGTTTGATCGCCTCGTCCGCCGCGGCCAGAAACGCCGCCCCTTGTTGCCGGGCTTGCTCGAGGTTGCCCCCCCCGCCCGGACAGCCGGGACCGGTGTCACCTGGATTGGCGGGATGATGATGTCGCTGTTTTTCGCTCATATTTTTTTCCTTTCTTCGTTGTTTGGCGGTTTTGGGTTCAGTGATGGCTTCCTCCAGGCCTCGCCTTCAGGGCCGGGGGTGAATCTGGATGTTCCGGGCGAGTCCCGCCCCTTGCTGCCACCCGGGTCCGCCCCCCGTCCGGGAAGCCCACACCGGCTGGCTGCCCAGGGATTCGAGCAGGTCCGCCACATGGTCCGCCTGCAGGAACCAGCGCTCGGTGTCGGACCGGGTAAATCGCAAAGGGTCCGCCATGGCCAATTGCTGGCGGGTTCCGTCCAGCCGCGGGTCCCCCAGGCAAAAGCGCATTTCGTCCCAATCCACCGCTTCGATCTCCTCGGGGTCCGCCAGCCGGAGAAGCATCGCCCGGGTCCAGGCCCGGGTATCCTCGGGGGGCTCGCGGGTGAACCGCTCGATGGCCGCATCGGTCACGACCGGCTCGATCATGCCGGCCCGTTCGCAAGCCCAATAGAGGCCGTTGCGCAGGCTGCCGTACATCAGGTCCAGCCTCTTGAGCTCCGGGGAGTCCCAGGTCCAGCCCGGTTGCTGGTCGAGGGCCCGCTGCAAGAGGGTCTTTTTCAAGACCCAGTCCAGCCGCCCCGTCAACGCGGTCAGGTCTCCGCGCGCCAGTTTCTGCAGGGTGTCGCCCCACAGCTCGAGGATTTCGCGCGCGCGCGGCACGTATCCGTCGCAGCCGCCTTCCTCGACGAAGGCTGCGGCCTCCTCAAAGAAGCGGAGCTGGAGTTCCACGGCGGTCACCGGCCGGCCGTTGATCAATTCCGCGCGGGCGGTGAGCGCGGGGTCCCGGCTCCAGAGGCCAACGGCCTCGAGCGGGCGATCCAGAACAAGCCCCGGGTTCACCCGGCCGGCCTCGATCATGGCGAGGATGATTTGCATCGGCCCGACGCGGAGCAGCGAGGCGACCGGACACAGCGTGCTGTCATAGAAAATGACGTGCAACCGCGCCCAGTCCAGCGCCGGCACCCGGCCGTCGCGGCCGGGACGAAACCCGCCGCACAATGCCTCGTTGCGCGTGTTGGCCAGCGGCCGGCGGCAGGTGGTTTCGATGCTCATCAGCCGCTCGAAAAAATCCGCGCGCTGGGAAATTTGGAACGGGACGCGGGGCCGGCCGTTTTCGGAGCCGACCTTGCCCTGCCCCGTCATGACGATGCTCGAGACCTGATGGCTGATCAGAAACAGGGAGGTATGCAGGCGTTCCTGGAACATCTCATCCCAGGCGCGGCGGGTGATGAGAAAATCCAGGTGGCTGCCGTAGCTGTTGCCCTGCCCGTCGGAATTGTTGACCATGACTTCGAGGGTTCGGCCGTTGGGCAGTTCGGCATTGGCCGCCTCCTGGGCCCGCCGCGCCAGGCGGAGCATGGCATGCCAGGCGGCGACATGGTCCCAGGCGCTCAACACCTCCGGCAGCGCCAGCTCGAGGTGGTCCATGTCAATATAAATGCACCCCCCGTTCTCGGCCAGGAATTTCCGGCCCCAATCCTGGTGGTCATAGGCCACGCCCTGCCCGGAACCCCGGCCGGTCGGAAAACCCCGAATCTGCTCCAACAACAGCCGGGATGCCAGCGGCGCGGTGCCCCCGGCGCCGCTGGTTCCCGCGATGAAGTTGCCCACCTCAATGTCCGCGCCGCACAATTTCCTGACCCGCTCGCGCGGGGGGAGGGATGAAAGGGTGTTCATGGCTGTTGGGGGAGACGGTCAGGCCAACGGGGGACCGGCAGCCGCCGGCGCGGGGCGAGCTCGACGCTCACCACGTCCACATCCTGTGGCAGGTCGGTCAGGTGCAGCCGGCAGTTCGATGGCGTCAGGATTCGGGCCGCCGCGTCGAGTTCCTCGTCAATCGCGCGCGCCACGTCCTCGAACCGCAATCCCTCCTCCCCGGTTTCGACGTGCCGGTAGCAGGCGCGCTCGAGCGCCCCGTTGGCAATGTTGGCAATCATGGCCCCGCTGATCAAATCCGCCGCGTGAACCGCGCGCCGTTTGCCGTCCCGAAACACGAGTGTGGCCAGCGCGTTGTCCGCGTTGGGCGCGTAGAGGCGGGAGAGCGCGGTTTGGAGGATTTCCTCGCGCGTCGTGGCCCAATCCGCGCCGTGGCCATTCCGCGCGTAGGGCGCCGCCAGGGGCAGATGGCGCGAAAAAATCTCGTAGGCCGCGTTCCGCTTCGGGCGGGGAATTTCCAGGATCAGGTCCCCCAGCCGGCCCGGGCGCACCAGCGCGGGGTCCAGGGCCGACCGGCGGTTGGTGGCCGCGACGACGACGATGTTGCCGCGGTCGCTCAGGCCGTCCAGCTCGGCCATGAAAGCGGTCAAAACCCGATCATCCACGTGCGCCAGCGTTCCTCCGCGGGCCAGGCCGACGGAATCCACCTCGTCGAAAAAGATGATGACGGGAATGCGCGGGTCCTCCTCTCCCGCCTTCCGGGCCGCGGCGAAGGCCTCGCGGTAATTGGCTTCGCTCTGCGAATACCAAACGCTGTGCAGGGCCGCCGGCTTGAGCGACATGAAGCGCGAGCGGCCGGCCGGGCTGACCGAGGCCAGCCAGTTGGCGATGGCCTTGGCGATCATGGTTTTGCCCGTGCCCGAGGGACCGGACAGGAGAACGGAGCCTTTGCGGCGCAGGCCGTAACGCCGCGCCACCTCGGCATGATTCACCTGGAGGTTCAACACGCGCTTGAGGCGCTCGATCTCGAAGTTCAACCCGCCGATGTGGTCGAAAGTGACCTGCGGGGTTTCCTCGAGGAACCACTGTCGGCCCGGGGACCGTTCGATGCGCTCGAACGCCACCCAGGCGTTGCGGTCGCACCGCACCAGGTCGCCCGCGTTGAGCGTGAGCGCCGCCAGCGGCGCGGCGGCTTCCATGACCAGTTCCTCGTCGTGGAGCCGCAGGATCAGCCGCCCGTCGGCCGTCCTGCGCTCGAACACGGCGGTTTCCCCTCCCCGCGTCGGGGCCGAGGCGGCGCGGGCCACCACGGCGTTGAGTTCGTTGTTCAGGAAAACCTCGTCGCCCGTGTGGAGCGGGACGCCGTCCAACGCCTTGGCCACCGCGACCACCCGGCGTTGAGTGCCCATTTGCACCACGGCGCGGGCCTCGTCCGGGACCGAACACGAGTGCAGGAAAATGGCGGGAAAGAACGGCGGCGCGGTCAACCGGGCGAGGGTCTCCTGGACCTGGCGCTGGCATTCGCGGGCGCGGGCCAGGCCTTCCTCGGCGGCCAGCAGCCGCTCCAGGAGCGCCCGGTCGAAGTCCCCCTCGGGACCCGCCTGGGCGCGAAGGTTTTGCAGGGCCGCCAGGCGGTCCTCGAGACTGCAGGCGCTGCGCCCGCGGCCCAGCACGGCATTCAATTGAGCCTCATCAATTACATTCCTTTTCATAAACTTCTCCAATCGTTGCATCGCCGATGACCAACTCCCGCAAGCCCGGCGCGGCCTGCAGGACGCTAAAACCCCGCTGAACGATCAGGCCCTCGCGCCAGCCGTAAAGCGCCGGACGCACGCCGGCGTCCGACACCGTCACCACCAGCGCGAGGCTGTGTGCCAGCGGGAAAACAGTCCGGTGGAGCGCGCAATCCGCCGCGCTGAACACGTTCCGCTGCTGAAGGGAACAGGCGCGGCGCACCTCGGCCGGGCAGCTCGGAGGACACCAGTATTTGGCGGGGTGGGAGTGAAACCAGCCGAGCCAGACTTCGTCGGACCGCCGCAACTGGAGCGCCGCCTGGACCGCGGACCAGGTCTCCGGCGTGAACGTGACGGCGGTGGTTTTTGTGCGGGTGTGCCCGGCGGGGATCAGGTCGGTAAGCTGCAGAAAGAGCTGAGCGGATTCGACGTCGCGGCACAAATGGCCGATCAGGATGCCCGCGGTTTCCTCCGCCCCGGCTTCCAGGGACAAATCCGTCGCGCAATCCAGCACCGCCTGGGGAATGAACACGGGAACGTCCGCCTCGTGGGCGGGACCGACGGCGGTGGCGTTTTCGGACAATGCCGCCAGCGAGGAGGCCCGGATTGTGGGCGGCGCGTCCGCCTCCTCGACCGTTAGCGCAAGACCGGCCGGGCGGGCGGAGGGTTCGCTCTTTGGATATGCAATGACACGGTAGAGAAAGGTTTCCCGCGGCGCGAGCAACTGTTGCTCCACCAGCCGCCGGCCGGCCTCGAGAGCCGCGCGGTTGAAGTAGGTGCGCGGCAGCACCACGGCCGTTTCGCCATCCGCGCCGGCCAGGGAGACGCGCACGCCGGCAACGAAAGGCGCGCCCCGCGCGGCGTCCCACACGGGCTCGATCACCGCGCCGCCGCGGCGAGGCAGGACCTCGCCGCGGGCCTGACGAAGGGCCATGAACCTCCACCACGCCACGGCCGGCCCCCAGTCCATGGCGACCGGCACCTGCTTCAGATGGGTGCCGTCCTGCAGCACCACCTCGATGGCATAGTCGTAACGGCTCGGGTTCATGGGCCCTCCGGTTGGGTCACCAATGCGGCTGCCAGCCCCCGCCCGCGTGAATCTCGGGCGCGAGCACGAGCCGGTCGTTGGGCAGCAGTGCCTGGCCGACCAGCTCGCTCGAGTGGACGTGCCGCCCCTCGCGGTCGAGACGGGCGTGGTACGCCAGCCGCCGCCCGTCGCTGTCGTTGCGCGGCAGGTTCAGGCGCGGCAAGACTCCCTCGACCAGTTCGCCAACCGAGGCGTCGGCTGGCGCGTCGAGAACGTCCACCGCTGTCTGGCCGGACACGTCGCTTACACGGACCGGCACTGAGGTTGCTCGGATCATTGTTCTGCGCTCCTTTCTTGGGTTACATTCGCGGACCATCCGCGGATGACCAGGTAATCCCTGGCCAAAGTCTCGTCCTGGAGGGCGAGAAAGATCTCGCCGGTTGCCTCGGCGGCGGCCGAAAGGGCCCCGAAGGCAGCATTCAGCTCCTCGGGCCCGGGCAGGGCGTCGAAAGCCGCCTCGAAACCGATTTGGGACGGGAGAGCATCCACTGCGGCACGCACCAGCGGCAGGCGAGCCGTGGTCTGCAGCGCGATGGCCGCCGCCGCCAGGCGCGAGGCAGGCGGCAGCGAACCGCAGTCCAGCGCCGCCAGCCAAAGGCGAACGCCCGCGTCGAGGGGCGTCACGGTGGCCTGGTGATGTGCCCCAGTGCGCAGGGTCACCGTAAGCCGGCCCGAGGAGCGGCGGGTTGCAACCCAGCCGCTTTCTGCGCAGAGGCTTTCCAACTCCGGCCCCGCCTCCCCGGCCGGGGATGGTCGAAGCTTTGTCTGGCCGGCTTTGGCCGCGCGGAAAGCCGCGATAATTGCAGGCAAACGCGGCTCCAGGTTGAAATCGCCGCCCATCAGGATCTCGTTTCGAAACAAGGCGGAGCGTGCCGGGGTGAGGTAGGTTTTCCACCCCGGCGGTGCGCCGGCGTTTTGGACCAGAGCCGGCCACAAAGCGTCGGACGGAATGGCGGACTCCGCACCTTTCGGCCGCTCGGTGATCACAAGCCATGGGGCGTCAAGGCGCGCCTCGAGTTGCGCCGTGGCCCCGTCCGCCAGCCCCACCGTCCAAAGCGCCGCCCCTGGCCCGGAAAGGCGGGCCTCGAGCATCCCGGGCGTGGCGCACGCCAAAAGGTTGGGCAGGCGGTCGGAAAGCGTGTTCATTGTTCGCTCTCCCCCTTGACCGGCTCGACCTTGAGGACCAGGTTGCGCCGCCGCAACGGCCGGCGGTCAATCGGGAACCAGGACGGGTCCTGATGCCGGGCCCACTGCGCCGCTTCGTGATTCAGGCCGTTGTCGGCGGTGTCGTACAGGTGCCAGGTGAACAGCTCGTAGCAGCCATAGAGGATGTCAATCAACGGCGTGCCGGGCCTGATGGTCAAACACATATACGGCGCGCGCACGTTCGGATGCCAGGGACGCGGCGCCGGCCCGAGATAGGTCACGATGCAGGTCATATCGGACCGCCTCAGGTAATCGCCAGGAAACCAAATCCCGACGACGAACTGGTTGTGCTCGACAATCTGACCGGCGTCGTTCTGAATCAGGCCCCGGCACCGAAAATCCGCGAGGTACCGGTCTGAGGCCGGCCCGCTTAAGGGCAGGAGGCGGAGGATGTCGCTGTCCGCGGCCAGGGCCATGGCCTGCTCGTGCTGCACGGCAAGAAAGTCAATCAGTATTTTGTCGCGATTCCGGTTCATACGCATCACTCGTTCGGGTTTGTCTCAAAGGCCAGCAGCCCGGACTCCGTCCGCACGGTTACCCAGTCGCCCGGCCGAAACCCGGCTGCGGACAACGGCAGGTCGCGCAGTTTGGGCGGCAAATCCTCCGCCGAAACAGCGCTCAGCATACTGAAGCCGACTGGCGCCATTTCCGCCCCACATCGCGGGCAAGCCAGCGCGCCCGGCGCCAGGCGGCGGTCCAGGCAGAAGACGGCTTTGTCGGCCCCGCAACCGCACTTCAACTGGCGGACAAAAACCATTCCGGGCACCCCGAGGCGGAGAGGACGCAAATCCGGCAACTGGCGCGCCACTTTCTCGTAAAGCTCACCGAACGACACGCCACCAATCGAACACTCGAGGGAGTGGACCTGGCAGGTTTCATGGTCGAAGCGACAGCTTGAAAACCGGCGGAGTGCTGTGACGTAAAGTTTGTGGGAGCGTGGCGCAACAAGGATTTCCTTGCCGGCCTCGACGCGGCCCGGGTCTTCGCCCAGGATTGTCTCAGCCTCGGCCATTTGAAGGGCCGCCGCGAGAGCGCCAAGATAAGCCGGCGCTCCGGTTGGCTCCGCGGGCAGCTCCTTGAGGCAGGGGCGCTTGACGGCGAGGGTTTCATAGTCGTGGTCATCCCAGCCGCACTCGAGGCAAGGCTGGCTGACGCCGGGCATGAAGACGGACACCCTCACCAGCCTGCCCTCCGCCTTCACGCCGGCGTCAATCCAGGGGACCCCAGCCCACCAGGCGCGCTGATTTGCCTCCCGGCGCGACCCCTTCGAGTCCAGACCTGTGAGAAGGAGGTCCGCCGCCCGGAACCGGCCCATGGGAAGCTCCTCGAGCCGCGCATTAATGGCCTCGACGACCAGGTCCGGTCGCAGCCTCCTGGCTTTCCGGGCCTGGGCGAAAACCTTCGTCATGCCGACGTCGGCGGGGTCCACGCCCGCCTGGCCGCGCAAGTTGGCAGCCTCATAGACATCATAGTCAACCAACGTCAGCCGCCCGATGTATTCGCTTCGCGTTAACAGTTCGCACAAGGGAGCGCCAATGGCGCCCAACCCGGCCAAAACAACATGTTTGCCCGCGCGGGCCGAGGGGGGCACTGCCGGAACTTGATTGTTGGCCGCTTCGTTCATAGTTGCTCCGGAGTCCACCGCAGGTCGGCGTCGAACGCGGTTGGATGGCCGCAAAGCGGGCAGGCGGGGCCGTAGGTCCAGCAGGGCCGTTCCGCGGTTTGGTCGCACCATCGGCCGCACGACGGACAGCGCACTGCCGGCGCGCCCGCAACCAGCGGTTTGTGACACCGCGCGCAAAACTCGGGAGTGGCCCCGCCAGGGTACGGCACGACGACGGGCAGCTCCTCGGTCGAGAAATAGAAGCGCGTCCGGCCCCCGAGCAGAATCTCGTCACGGGCCTTCAACAACACGAAACCCGCGAGCATGGGCTCGCCGTTGACCAGCACCGCTTCGGCCTGGCCAGAATCGAACAGGGCCCACTGCTGGCGGTGGTTGGACGCCGGGTAACAGGCCAGAAGGGCCGCATACCCCGGGCCTTGCGCGTGCGGCACCTCCACAACGGGGCTGTCTCCCGCCGCCCGCAAACCGAAGTACTGGCTTGACAGATCGCGCCGCGCCCAGGCGCGCTTTTCATCTTGGATCCAAATTCCGGCCATGTGTTACTTGCTTCGATTTTCAGTTTTTCCGCGAACACCGCCGCGGCATTGCAGCGGCGGCACCAATCGCCGCCATTATGAAGCACCTCGAGGCTCGAGCCGGAAAAAGTGGCTCCCTCACACCTCCCGGGGGCCAAAACCCGCGAGTCTTAACGTTTGCGGTGCGGATGCTCACGAGAGCTCT
>JARKQH010000296.1 GCA_029974925.1 Verrucomicrobiota bacterium | reverse complement strand
AGGCGGGCAGGAAAGGGACGGCCGGATCGCGCCGGCAACGCCAGACCAGCCAGGCCGCGCACACCGCCACGCCCAGCAGAATCAGGACGATCAGGCGGCGATTGACAGCAGGGGTCGCAGTGTCAGGCGGAGGGGGCATGGAGACAGGTCAGCGGAGCGAGAATCGAGGTTGGGCGCCGGCGGTTCAATTTCAGTTACGCAATGGGTCGGTCGGATTTTTCTCCGGCGCGGGGGCTTGGTGACAGGCTTTGCCCGCGCGGTAAAGTTCGATCAATTCGCGGTTTCGGGCCGCGATTTCCTTCTGGCCGGCCGCCTCGGCTTTGGCGATGGCTTCTTCGGCGGTGGCGACCGCCTCGTCGAACCGGCCGGCTTCGGCATACGCGGCGGCCAGGGTGCCAAGGAAGACCGGAACCTTGCGCTCGGTCAGCGTACAGGCCTTTTCGGCCAGGCGAACGGCCTCGGCGCCATGGCGCAGCGTGGCCTCGGCGCTGGAAGCCAGCAGCCAGGCGAGGTTGTTGAGGGCTTCGGGCCAGGCCGGCTGGGACTCGAGGGCGGCTCGATAACTGGCGATGGCCTCGGGCAGTTTACCGGTGCCTTGTTGAACGATCGCCAGTTGGTAATTCGCCAGAGCATTGGTGGGGGCCAGGCGGACGGCCTCGGCCAGTTGCGCGGCGGCTTCCTCGATCCGGCCCTGTTCGAGCAACACCGCCCCAAGCACGGTTCGCGTGTCCGCATCGGCGGGCTGGATCCGCAGCGCGTCCTGGTATTGAGCGATGGCCTGGTCGGTCCGGCCCTGGGCGGCCAGCAGGTTGCCAAGGAAACGGCGCGGGGTGTAAAGCGCCGGGTTCAACTCGAGGATGCGGCGGTAGCAGCTCTCGGCCTCATCGAGTTTGCCCTGGTGATGGAGGGCGGTGGCCAGTTGGAACCAGGCCACCACGTTGAGCGGCCCCAGCCGCACCGCCTCGCGCGCCTTGGCCTCGGCTTCGACGTGCCGGCGTTGGAGGTTGAAGACGTCAGCCAGACCCGCGAAGGATTCGCTGTAAGTGGCGTCGGTTTGCAGGGCAAGCTCGTAATGGCGCTGCGCCTCGGCGAACTTCCGCTGGCGGGTGTAAATCGCGCCGAGGGTGTTGTGCGCCTCGGGATAGCCCGGCGACAAGGCGAGCGCCTTTTGGCAATACTCGATGGCTTCGTCGAGCTTTCCTTCATCCACCAGCACCGTGGCCAGGACGCCGTAGGCGACGAAGTTGCCGGACGTGACGCGCGCGGCGTGCTCGAACAAGGTTCGGCTGCTGCGCCAGACGGCGGTCTGGCGGTGGGTGAGCACACCGCAACAAACCCCGAGCAGGGCGGCCGCCGCCAGCGCCGGAAGGCGGGCGGCCTTGAAGTGACGGACCATCCCGCTGACGGCCCAGACCAACAGAAGGAACAGGCCGATGTGCGGCAGGTAGGTGTAACGGTCGGCCCACGCCTGTTTGCCGACCTGGACGAAGCCAATGACCGGCACCAGCATGCCCAGAAACCAAAACCAGCCCACCGGTGAATAGCGCGCCCGCCGCGCCGCCAAAACCACCGCCACACTGACGCCCACCAACAACAGCACGGCGCCCCACACCTGCCAGTCATCCCACCCATACACGCGGTAGGGATAAAAGGCCGCCAGGTCCACCGGCCAGAACGTCTTGCCCAAATAGCGGCAATAGGACACCAGCGCGTTCGCCAGCCGGTTCTCGAAGGGGGCGTGCCCGAGGGACACCACCGCCCCGCTGGCGCGCTGGACCATGAAGGTCACGATGCTCGAAGCGAGTGTCAGGGCAAAAAACGGAATCTTCTCGGCCAGCAACCGGCCGGCGCGGCTCCAGTTGATCTGGGGGTAATCCGGCGCCAGGCGCCGCAGCGGCCAGAAATCCAGCAGCAGGAGCACAAACGGCAGCGTGACCAGCATGGGCTTGCTCATGAGGCCCAGGGCGAAGAACAGCAAGGCCATGGCATAAAACCCCCAGGCGCCGCCCCCTCTGCTGCCGGCCGGCCCCGCCGCCGGGCCTGCGCCGTCTTTGCGTCCCGGGGCCGGGGCGTTCAACCGGGTTGCGTAAGCGGTGTACGCCGCAAGCGTCAGCAGAAAGAAAAACGCGCTCAGGACGTCCTTGCGTTCGCTGACCCAGGCGACGGATTCGACGTGCAGGGGATGAAAGGCAAACAGGGCGGCGACGAAAGCGCTGGGCCACAGCGCCTGGGTCATGCGCTTGAGCACCAGCAGCAACAGCACCGAGTTGATCACGTGCCACAGAACGCTGACCAGGTGAGGGCCGGCGGGGCGCGTCCCACAGAGCCGGGCCTCGAGCATGTGGGACAGCCAGGTGAGCGGATGCCAGTTGCTCGAATGATAGCTCGTGAACGCCCACCGGACGTTTTCGGCGGTCAGGCCCGAAAGCACCCGCGGATTGCCGGTGATGTAGTCGGGATCATCGAAATTGACG
>JARKQH010000273.1 GCA_029974925.1 Verrucomicrobiota bacterium | reverse complement strand
CAGGAGACCCGCCCCGACCAGCAGGAGCGTTGACGGTTCCGGAACCTGCTGCCCGCCTTCGATGACGGTACCCCTCAACACCAGTTGGATTGGATCAAAGGCGCCGTAATAGCCGCTCTCGTTGTAGCCCGCTGCATAGAGGATGATGGTGTCGGTGAACAGGCCGAGCATCGAGGTGTCGAGGCGCACCATGAGATCCTCGAGGCTTTCGCCCGCTTCCAGTCCGGAGAAGGAATCGAACCCGGCAAGCGCGAAATCCGTTGCGCCGGACAGGTCAAAGTACCCGGCCAGCATGTCGGCCGGTCCCACGGTGTCGTTCAGCAGCCGCAGGGTGGATGATTCGTCTCCGGAGCCCCGCAGGATGGCGCCGAAATCGAGGATATAGAGTGATCCGCCCCCCGTGAGCGCGCCATCCCCGGACACGAAATCAAACTCCGGATTCGCATAGTTGTTCACCTGCGCCTGGAGGTCTATGACCGCTTCCGGCAGGGCAAGATCAGCCATGTCCGGATTGTGGCTCTGGAAAGATGCGATCGCGGCGCCGTTGAATATCCCTGCGTTGGCCGTATTCAGGGCCACCGTGAAACCCGCGGCGTCGGTCGCGCCTGCCGCAACGCCCGACCCGAGTGTGCCGCCTGCCGTGAACGGTCCACTCGCGCCGCCGAAGGCGCCCAGGAGCAAATCATTCAGGGCGGTTGCCGGCGCGGCATTGGTTACGGCAAGGGTTCGCGCGGTAACGGTATCACCCCGGTGAACGATGCCGAAATCGATGGTGGTGCTTTCCACCTGGGCAACCGCCGGTGTGTAGACCTTGCCGGTGAGGGCCACCGTCTGTGAAGGCAGGGCGTAGTCGGGAGCGCCGGTCGTGCCGGCGCCGGTGGATGCCAGCGTCAGGTCCGCGGTCCCGGCCGTGATTCCCGCTGTTGCCGTAGAGGCCAGTCCAACGCGGAGCGACGATGCATTCGTCTGTCCGGCGCCGAGATTGCTGATGCTGCCGCTTGCGGTGAATCCCGGTGATGAGGTGCTGATGCCGGCATTCAGCCCTTCCGTATAGATATCCG
>JARKQH010000260.1 GCA_029974925.1 Verrucomicrobiota bacterium | reverse complement strand
CGCCTGGCTGGACAACCAGGGGCGCCCGCGCGGCACGGTCCTGGTTTTTCACGACCTGACCCGGCTCAAGAAGCTGGAACGCAACCGGGAGGAATTTGTGGCCAACGTCAGCCACGAGTTGCGCACCCCGCTGTCCATGATCAAAGGGTATGTGGAAACCCTGTTGGAAGGCGCCAAGGACAATCCGGAGGTGGCCACCCGGTTCCTGGAAACGATCAACCGGAACGCCGACCGTCTGAAACTGCTCATCGAGGATTTGCTGACCATCTCCGAGCTGGAATCCGGCCGGGTCCGGCTCAACCTGCAACCGGTGGCTTTGCGCGGGGCGGCGGACAAGGTGTTGGGGGATTTCAAGGCTCGAGCGGGCGCCAAGGAAATCAAACTGACCAATGCCGTGCCGGACCTGCCGGTGCGCGCGGATTTGAACCGGCTGGAACAAGTGCTGGGCAACCTGGTGGACAACGCCATCAAGTATGGCCGGCCGGGGGGGTGGGTCGAGGTGTCTGCGCGTCCCGCGAACCCGGGTTTGGTGGAAATCTGTGTCCGGGACAACGGTCCCGGCATTCCGCCAGAGGCTTTGGAACGCATCTTCGAACGCTTTTACCGGGTGGACAAAGCCCGTTCGCGGGAGCAGGGCGGCACCGGCTTGGGCCTGTCCATCGTCAAACACATCGTCCAGAGCCACGGAGGAACCGCCTGGGCTCGCAGCGAACCAGGACACGGGGCGTCGTTCTTCTTTACCATGCCCGAGGCGTAAAGGGGGCGCGAAATTTCCGTTGGTTCGAAGGCTGCCCCTGCCTATAGTCAGCCCATGGTTCATGTGGGCATAGGTTACGACGTGCACGCCCTGGCCACGGGTCGGAGGCTGGTCCTGGGGGGCGTGGAAATTCCCCATCCCAAGGGCCTCGAGGGCCACTCGGATGCCGACGCGCTGTTGCACGCCATCTGCGATGCCGTCCTCGGCGCCCTCGGCGAGGCTGACATCGGCCATTTTTTCCCCAACACCGATCCCCGGTGGAAAGGGGCGCCCAGCCGCATTTTCCTGGAAGAGGCCGCCCGCCAGGTGCAGTCCCGCGGGGGCCGGATTGTGAACGTGGACGCCACCGTGTTGGCGGAGGCTCCCAGGATTTATCCCCATATCGCGCAGATGAAGGCCAATGTGGCCGCCGCCCTGCAGGTCAGCATCCGACAGGTCGGCATCAAGGCCACCACCAACGAAACCCTTGGGTTTATTGGCCGCCAGGAGGGCATCGCGGCGATGGCCGTCGCGGCGGTGGATTTGCCGGAATGATCCGCTCCGGACAGGGAGGACAACCAGACAATGCCTAAAGCCGAAATTGGTTGGGAGCGGGTGACCGACGACGGAATTGTGCTCCAGGTTTATGCCCGCCACGTGGGCCACAAGTGGCTGTTTTTTGCCCGGGAACGTCGTTACGACCGTTGGGAAGCCGTGCCCGACCCGCCTCTGGAGGATTGGCTGGAATTGCTGGATGCGGTCCGGCGGCGGATTGGCCGGGGCATGCAACGGCCGGAGGAAGAGTTGCGCATCCTCAGTTCCATCCGCGAGCGGTATCCCGATGCCGAGTTTGAGTAAAACGGCTCGTGGCCCGGAAGCCCATGCGATCTCATCCAGAAAACCAAATGCCTTGGGTGCTGGTTTCGGCGGCGACCGAGCGCTCCGGACCGGACCAGAGTGAACGCGCCACCCATCTGCCGGAAGCCTACCAGACGGCCCTGCTTGAGGCGGGCGGCATCCCCCTGGCCATGCCCGGCACCGTTTCGCGGCCGGTCATCGCGGCCTGTGTAGATGCCTGCGACGGCGTCCTGTTGACCGGCGGCGAGGATGTGGACCCCCGGATTTACGGGCCAAAGCTGCGGCCGGAATTGCGCCGCAAGGTCACGACGACGCCGGACGGGGGGCGGCGCGATTACCGCGAAATGGTCCTGATCGCCGAGACGCTGAGGCAGCGAAAGCCCTTGCTGGCCATTTGTCGGGGGCAACAGGTTCTGAATGTGGCGCTGGGCGGGACGCTTTGGGCCGACCTGCCGACCCAGCTCCCTACCGCCTTGAATCACAGACGCATGGATATGCGCCGGGAGATTGTCCACGAAGTGCGGTTGACACCTGGTTCAATACTGGCCAAGATAACCGGCAGGCTGACGCTGGGCGTGAATAGCACGCATCACCAGGCCGTCAGGCGCGTGGCTCCGCCCCTGCGGGTAACCGCGGCAAGCCCGGACGGTATCGTTGAAGGGCTGGAGTGGAAGGCTGGGGCCGGTGAGCCCGTGCCGTTTGTGGTGTCGGTGCAGTTCCACCCGGAGCGCCTGGTGGATCGTTACCCGGAACACCAAGCCATCTTCCGGGCGTTTGTGCAAGCGTGTGTTCTGAGCCGAAACTTAAGATTATGAAGGGCAAAGTCCTGATCGTTGATGATGATGCTGACCTGCGCAAGGTCCTGAGAGCCTTGCTCGAGGGCGATTACCAGGTTTCGGAAGCCGAATCCGGCGCCGTGCTGCAAAAGCTTTTCGGGCAGGATCAGCCCGATGTGGTGTTGCTGGACGTGAAGCTGCCGGACTCCGACGGGCTGGAGCTGCTGCCGCAGATCAAGAAAATGTGGCCGGAGACCGAGGTGATCGTCCTGACGGGCTGCGACGACATCAGCCTGGCGGTGGAAGCCGGCAAACGGGGCGCCTACAATTTCGTGACCAAACCCTTCGACACCAACAAGCTGCTGGCGGATGTCAAGTGCGCGCTGGAGCGGAAGGAGCAGAACGAGGAAAACAGCGCCCTCCGTCGCGCGCTCGAAACGATGAGCGGCGTGCCCACCGCCGTGTTTCAGAGCGCCGCCATGCGCGAGGTGGTGCGCACCGTCGAACGCATCGCGCGGAGCGACGTGGCGATTCTCATCACCGGCGAGAGCGGAACGGGGAAGGAAGTGATCGCCGACCTGGTGCACGCGTTCAGCACGCGCAGCAAGGGCCGGATCATTAAAATCAACTGCGCCGCCCTGCCGCGCGAACTCATCGAAAGCGAATTGTTTGGCTCGGTCAAAGGCGCCTTTACCGGGGCGCACAGCGACCGCGAAGGGCTGTTCCGCCAGGCGGAGGGCGGCAGCCTGTTTCTGGATGAGATTTCGGAAATGCCGGTGGATACGCAAAGCAAATTGCTTCGCGTGCTGCAGGACCAGGAAGTCCGGCCGGTGGGCGGCAAGACGGCTTACAAGACCAACTGCCGCATCATTGCCGCCACCAATCGCAAACCCGAGGAAGCCATCAAGGACGGCAAGCTGCGGGAGGACCTTTATTACCGCATCAGCGCCATTTCGGTTTATCTGCCGCCGTTGCGCGAGCGGCGGGAGGACATCATGCCGCTGGCCAACGCGTTTTTGAAACGGTTCGCAGCCCAGGCCAACCGCATTCTCAAAGGCTTCAGCAGCGATGCCATCGAGCGGCTCACCGCCTTTGACTGGCCCGGCAACGTTCGCCAGCTCCAAAACGAAGTTCAACGCGCCGTCCTGTTGTGCGAGGGCGAAATCGTGGAAGCCAGCGACCTTTCGATCACCAAAGTGCGGATGGTGGGCGAGGAGCCGCAGGACACCAACTTCACCCTGCTGGAGGGCGTCGAACGCAACGCCATCATCCAGATGTTGAGGGAGACCGGCGGCAACAAGCTCGAAACGGCCAAACGGCTGGGGATTGGCCGCCAGACGCTCTATAACAAAATCAAAGCCTACGGGATTGAAGTGTAGGCGGCGAGGCCGTCCCGAAATTTCCGGTGCTGCAGTCCGAAGAGGGCGTCCGCTTTCGCGGCATCCCCTGTGTTGTCCTCCCCGAGCATGATCAATTGGTCCCGGTTCAGCGGGGGCGCTTTGCCCAGCAGCCGCGGGAAGAGGAATTCGAGAGTGGCGGCCTGAAGGCACGCCAGCGGCGCCGGGACGCGGACCAAGAGCCGGCGCCGGCCCATCGCCGCCATGACCTGCTCGAGCAGCTCGCGCATCGTCATCCGCTCCGGGCCGCACAAATCGAACGTCTGGCCGACCGCCGCAGGGTTTTGCAGCGCGGCGGCAAAGGCCTCGGCCACGCGCTCGATGGCCACGGGTTGAAAGCGGGTCTGCTCGCCGCCGAGGACGGGCACGACCGGTAGCCAGCGAATCAGGGTTGCAAACAGGTTGACCAGGTGATCTTCCGGCCCGTAGATGAGGGAGGGTCTGAAGATCGTCCAATCCAGCCCGCTTTGGCGCACGATTTCCTCCGCCGCCCACTTGGTCTGATGGTAGCGGGACGCCGCGTTGGGGCGGGTGCCGAGGGCGCTCATGTGAACGAGGCGGCGAATGCCCGTTGTTTGGGCCGCGCGCACGACATGCCGGGTGGCTTCGGTATGGAGCCGCACGAAGGTGACGCGCCGCACTTCGCTGATGATGCCGACCAGGTGAATGATGGCCTGGGCGCCGGTCATTGCCGGGGGGAGGGACTCCGGCGCGGTCACATCGCCCTGGCGGACTTCGACGCCAAAGCGGGAAACCAGGTCCCGCACCGGCGCGCTGCCGGGCTGGCGGGCCAGGATGCAGACGGGGCATCCCGCCAGGCGCAGCCGCGCCACCACCGCCCGCCCGACAAAGCCGGTCGCGCCGGTTACGAACACCTTGGGGGGATTCATACTCCTCTCCGTTTGCGCGTTAGGGCGCGCCGTTCAGTCCAGACCGTATTTTTCAATCCACGACTGCGGGAGGGTGCCAAAGCTCAAGAGCCAGTCGTTGAACCGCCGCAGGCTCCAGCCGCGGCCGTCCATGAGCCGGCGCTTGAGCCGCTCGTTCTCCTGGCGTCCCAGCCAGTAGCTCATCGGCACGGCCGGCTGGGCGCTGTACCAGTTGATCTCCGCCTCCGCCCGGGTGCGGGTGAAGCCGAGGTGCCGCTGGAGGTGGCGGGCGGCCTGGGCGCTGGTGTAGCGGCCGGTCTGGAGCCGGAGGTCCACCAGCACGCGGTGACAACGCCACAACGCGTCGTGCAACTGCTGAACCCTCAGCCAGGGCGAGCGGTCCACCTTCAGATCAGCCATCATCTGCTCGCACCAGAGCGTCCAGCCTTCGTAAAACACGGCGTGCGCGAACAGCCGCCGCCACTGGCGCGGGTGGCGGTTGGCGGTGACAAACTGGAGGTGATGCCCCGGGTAGGCTTCATGCGCGCAGGTTAGCGCCAAACCAAAATGCTGCTGCCGCTCGGCCCGTTTTTCCGCCTCGGACCCCTTGCCCGTGGCCGGGTCGTTGACCCAGAAGATGCCGCGCTGGCGCCGGGCAAAGGCGCCCGGCTGGCTGTACGCCGCCGTCGGGATGAGCGCGCGCAGGAATTCCGGCACCGGTTTGACCCGCAGTTCGTCCCCCTCGGGAAAGGTCATCGCCCGGGCCCGGCGAAAGCCTTGGGCGATTCGCCGCGTTTCCCGTTCGTAAAGCTCAACCAGCGGCTGGGCGGGACGCCAGGCGGCGCGCGCTTCGGCGATGATGCCGGCGGCGCTCCTGCCACGGCCGAACCGGGCACATTCGGCGTCAAGCGCGGCCTCGATGCGCGCCACTTCGGCCAGCCCGAAGCTCTCGACTTCCTTCAGCGTGTAGTCCAGTCCCAGTTCGTCGCGGATGCGGCGTTGCATCCCTTCGGCCCCCAGCGCGAAGGAGCCTTCCGGAGCCGTCGGGCGGTTGCGGGCCCGGTCCGCGTAGCGCTGAATGCTCCTGCGCGCCGCGCGGACGCTCGCGTCGTCGCCATCCTCCGGCCCGGTGCGGCGGAGAAATTGCGCCACGCCGTCCAGGAGGTCGCCGGCCCCGGCCACGTTCTGCTCCATGACCTTCAACCACAAGGGATCGGGCCGGTTCAGGGCGCCCGCCGCTTCTTCGAGAAAGTCGGGGGCCTGACGCAGCAGAGAGCGCAAGTTGCGGGCGGCCCGCGCGGGGTGGTCGTCGCCCCGCAACAGCTCATGGAATAGAATGTCCAGCAATAACGCGGGGGCGGCCGGCTCGAGCTCGTGCCGGCCGCGGGCGAAGTCCTCGGATTCATGGCACAACAGGCTCCGCAGCGCGAGGCGGTCAAGGTGTTGCTCGCCGGTGAGCTCGCGCGGCGAGAGCGCCTCCAGGGCACGGAACGCCGCCTGACGCTGGCGCTGGCGTTCGGCATGGAACTCGGCGCCCATGCTCCCCAGCTTGCCCTCGCCGGACGATAAGCCGGCGGCGACGGTGGCGTAGGTGGGAACGTCCTCGAGCAATCGCTCGAAATAACGCTCAAGGATGCCTTCAAACTCACGGCCGGTTTTGTTCATGCGTTAAACAATGCACAAAGCCGCGTGTTTGGCGAGCGCGAGGTATGGGGGGCGAATCGGGTGCGGATGGGTTCGGTTGGGGGAAAGGGGGAAAGGATGAGGGATGAGACCTGAAACCTGAAGGGGGACTATAGGACGGCAAAAAGACCAAAGACCATGGACCATAGACCACGGGAGGGGAGGATGGGACCATCGGACTATCCGACTATCGGACTATGGGACAACTGGACAGTTGGATGGGGGACGAGACGGCCCCGGGCCCGGAGCGGGTTTGGGCGTCAGGATGGTCGGGCGGGGGGCGGACAGGAATGTCCGCGCTGCATGGCTCCAGCGGTATGCGCGTTATTCATCTCCTTGCATATAGTTGGACGAAGGGCGTTCGAACCCGGGCAAGTTGTGTCCAAGTTTGGATTCTTTTCGCGCAAGAGTCGCGAGGAAGCAAAATAGGGGGGGAACAAGCCATTCTCGACTCTGCCCCTGTTCGGGGCGTAGAGCAGCCTGGCCACGGGGGGCTGCATTACCACTGATCAACTTTGCCGCCAAGCTGCCGTTGCATTTGCCCCGTTAAGAGCCGGGCCAAGGCTCCGAGGGGCTGTGTCCCTTTGCCTCCCCTATCTCAATTCCAGCCCTTTCTTTACCTTCGCCAGAATTGCGTTGATTGCCTTCAGCTTCGCCTCGCTCGCCTTCGGCTCCCCGCCCAGTTCAATCCGCACGTTCAGCTTCAGCGTGTTCGGCACCGCTGCCTTCAGCACTTCGCCCAGCGAGTCCGCCAGGTCCATCAATTCCTGCGATTGCACGTCCGCTTCTGCCGTGAACGTCCCCGGCTTGGTCACCACCGGCGGTGGTGTCACCGGCACGGGCACATTTTGCGGCCGTTGCAGTTTCACCGCCCCGGCCCCGCTCAGCGGGCACGGCCACGGACCGGAATCCGCTGTCCGTTCAAGCAGCCTCGCCCGGATGGCCCCGTCAATCGCATCCCGCACCACCGGCCACGGCAGCGCCTTGCCGGCGGCCACCGACAACTGGTTCGCCAGACCCAGCGCCGTCGTTTGGTTCCCTTGCCATGCCGCCGGCAGTTGCTCCGGCGTCAGCCGGTTCACGTCAATCGGCTGCGGGGGCGGATACAGCAGCGCCGCGTCAGTCAGCACCCCCGTCGGGATTGGCTCGCCGCAGATGCTCGCCACCCCCGACACCAGCCACAGCTTCCCGGCCTCCACCGCCGCCTTCACCCCGGCCTGCACCGCTTCGCTCCTGGCCGAGGGGATCGGCACCGTCTCGTCATACATCGTGCCATCCGCCGCCGCCCGCATGGTCGTCACATATTTGCCGCCTGCGAAGTAGTTCACCGCGTCCGACACCGTGATCTGCTTGCTCGCCGGCCATAGCTCCGGCAGCGCCTCAGGCGTCAGCAGCGACGCCGGGATTTCCTCAAGCTGCGCCGACTCCGGCAGCACCACTTCCCAGCTTGGGTCCTTCTCGATGTCATCCACCGACACATCCTGCCGCCAGATCGTCCGGACCGACTTGTCCGGCCTCATCTGCCGCAGCACGAAGAACCCCTGCCGCGCCCCGTCCACCAGCGTCTCCAGAATCTCCCGCCGCCGCAGCATCTTGGGCAGCTTGGGCACCTGGGCAAACGCGCCCACCAGGTCCTTCACCCGCCGCGAGGTCTCGCCCGGACGCCACAGGTCATACGGCCCCCCCGGCAGCAGCGCATCCGCGCTCACCGGGTTGTCTTCCACCCGCGACCGCGAGTCGCCCTTGATCGTCAGGAACAACGGCTCATCGCTCGGCGCAATCTTGAACGCCTGGATGTCCCCCGCCGCGCTTTGCGTCACCACGATGCAGTAGGCGTTCTTGATTGCCTCCATGATCTCACTCCGCGCCTTCTCGGTGTTTTGCTGCAGTCGCACCCGGCGCACTTCATCCAGCTCCTGCCCCTTCAGCATCTCCCGCACTTCTTCCCAGCCCAGGTAGCTCCGCACCGCCGCCCGCGCCGCCTCCAATCCATCCCGCGAGGGCACCGCCAGTACCACCGCGTTCTTGTTCACCCGTGGCCGGTCCGGCCCCGTTGTTTCCTCCAGGAACCGCCTCGCCTCCGCGCTTGGATTCCCCGACATGGACGCGCACTTCGGCCCCAGCACCGCATAATGAAACTCGCCATCGTCTTCGATGTCGCTCGGCTTCACCGGCAGGTTGTGCACCTTCGCCCCGGCTGCCGATGCCCCTGCCGTCAGGTCCTTTGCCTTCCCAATCAGCGTATTCAGCAGGGATTCCACCATCTCTCCCTTCACCCGGTCCGTGCAGGCGACATCGTGCATCTGCTGCAAATTCGGGCGTGACCCCAGCCGCCACGTCTTGGGCAGCGCCTTGTCATCCGCCGGGAAATTCGATTCATCCAGGAACCACGACCCATCCACCCACCGCCGCAGCGCCTTTTCCAGCGTGATCCGGTCCGGGTTGGTGGCCCCCACCAGCACGAACAGTTCGTTCAGGTCTGCCGTCTTCCCAATCGGTTGCGAATGCACAAACGCCGCAATCACCGCCTGCTGGATTTCCCGCCCCTTCAACGCCGCAAAATCCTCCTCAATCTGCCGTGCCTTCGCCAGTTCCGTGTCCAGGATGAACGGCCAGTTGCTCTGCGCCCCCTCGTAGGTTTCCTTCCGCGCCACTTCCGCCAGTTCCCTCAGCCCTTCGGGGATCTTCGTTTCCCCCGCTTTCGGTAGGAACACGCTCGGCCCGATCAACGGCGACGGGTCCGACCCCGCCGCGTCCCGCAACGCCAGCGCGAACGTGCGCAGGATGCCCCGCGTCCGCTGAAACCCGGGCATCCCCGACCACTTCGCGTAAAACACCTCGGTCAATTCCGGATGAAACGGATAGCTGTCCAGGTACTTCTTCTCCGCTGCCGCCCCCGCCCGCTCGGTGGCCTCATCCAGTTTCCGTATCCCCTGCAGCGCCGCGATCACTTGCGGCCGGAATTTCTCCGTGTCCTTGATGGATTCCAGCTCAAACAGCCGCCGCTTCAGCACTTCCGCCGCCTCCTCTTTCGTCACCGGCTGGATTTCCTGCTCCCCCTCGCGCTGGAAGATCTGCGATAGCTCCGATTCAATCTTCCTCCCGGTCGGGTCGTTCTTTTCCACGTCCGACGCCAGCAGCGACGCCACCACGCAGCAGCGGTCGGTCTTGGTGGCCGCCTGCGTCAGGTATTGGAAGAAGTTCTTCAGTGTCTCCAGCCAGCCCGGGTCCTTGCGCACCTTCTCATGCGCGTACATCAGCACTTCATCCAGCAGCACCAGCAGCGCCCCGCCTTCCTTCACCCCCAGTTCCAGCAGCGACCGCATCAGGTTTTCCGCCGGGGCGGACTCCCGCTCTTCCGCCTTCCCGTCGGCGTGCAACAGCTTCAGCCCGTCTTCGCCGGCAATCTGCCACGCCAGCAGGCTCCACGGCTGCTTCAGCCACCGCTTCTTCCCGGCGGGGCAGACCATCTCCATGCCCTTTTCCACGTCCAGCTTGTCGAAGGGCAGCACCACGATCCGCGCCTTGGGGATCGCCAGCCCCCCCATCTCCGCCCGGAACTCCGCCACCGCCGGCACGTCCGGCAGCTTCGCCGGGTCGTTGTGCAGGTGATACTCCGTGATCAGCGTGTGCGTCTTCCCGCCGCCGTAGGTCAGCGACAACTGCCGCACCGCCTTGTCGCTCTTCCCGGCCAGCCGGTAGGCGACATCCCGCGCCAGCGCCCGGATGCCACTGGCCGGGAACGTCAGCGTAAAGAACTCTTTCGGGTCGCAATAGACCGGTTTCGCCGTGCCCATCTTCACGTCGTAAAGATCGGCGGCGAACATTGCCAGGGTCAGCTCGCCGGACTTCACGTCCTCGCGCAGCTTCACCACTTCATGCCAGGGTTTCATCGTTCCGTTTGCCATAAATTCTTTCCGTTTTCCCGCGAATAACGCGCATTGACGCGAATATTCAGCGGCTCTTTTCTCTTAAGTTATTCGTATGATTCGCGTTTTTCGCGGGCCATGTTCTGTGTTTCGCGGGCTGTCGTGTTCGCCAGGCGCTCCCATTCCAGTTTCGGGTAGTGCCCGAAGTTGACCAGCAGCCCGAGCTTGAATCCGGTCGCGTTCAGGTAATTGATCACCTGCGCCCGGTGTTCATCCGCCAAGGCCGATACCGCCTTGATCTCGACGATGATCTTGTCCATGCAGATGAAATCCGGCTCGTATTTCTGCTTCAACCGCCGCCCTTTGTAGCTCAAGTCCAGCGGCTTCTTCGGCACGAACAAAATCCCCTGCATCTCAAACTCAATCTCCAGGCACTCCTGATACACCGCTTCCAGAAAGCCGCACCCCTTCTCGTTATAGACCTCAAAGCACGCCCCCACGATCTTGTAGCACTCGTCTTTGTAGATAATGTCTTTCATATCATTCGCGTTCATTCGCGTGATTCGCGGGCTTTCCCCTCGGAGCCATTCGCGGGCAATTCCGGCTGATACGCCGCCCGCGCGCTCCGCCCTTGCACATGGTTGCTCAGGCTCTCCAGGATGGCCCGCTCCTCAGAGCCCGCCTCCGCCATCTCGATGACCGCTTGCAGCACGGGCGGGAACAGCGCATTGGTCCGCAGCCCTTTGCTGTTCAGGTATTCATCCACCTTCACCACGTCCCCGGCCTTCCACAGGTGCATCAGCCGGTGAATCTGGTCTATCAGCGGCACCACCCCCACGCCCGGAGAGCCCGCAAATGACGCTAATTGACGCGAATCAGTTTCTTTTTCTTCCCCCATTGGCGTGTTGCGCGTGATTCGCGGGGTCCTCACCACCGGCTCATAGCCCATGCCCGGCCGCTTCCGCTTGTTCCACGGCTTCAGCTTGAACGTGCTGCTGGACCCTTCCGCCATCTCTTCGTCATCGCCGCCCGCCTCTACCTGCTCCTCATCCCCATCGCTGGTCCCGCCGCTCGGCACCAGCAAATCAAAGGCATCCACCAGGTCCCGGTCCGACAGGTTGCAGGATACCGCGTACAAAATGCACGCCCCCGCCGGCGCTTCGTCCATCTTGAAGTCGTTCCGGTGCAGCAGATAGTAGGTCGTCACGTCATCCAACTCATTGCCCGCGAATGACGCCAATGGGCGCGAATCATCCGCCTGAACTTCCTGTCTCTTACCCTTTTCGCGTAATTCGCGTGATTCGCGGGCCATCTCAAGGACCCGGATCACCACGAAATCCAGCACCATCCGCCGCACATGCCGCAGGAACTCCGACACGCTCATCAGTTCATTCGGCTTGTTCGCCTTCTTCACCACCGGGTATTGGCTGTACGCCTCCAGCGCCGGCCCCGTCGCCGCCCATACAAAGTCCGGCCCCCGAATCCCCGCATCCCAAAAATCCCGCAGCCGCCCCGTAATCTTCTCCCGCATCTGCTCCAGCACCCCGTTGTCCCACCCCGGGCGAGCCGCCGGATTCCGCTTCTTGCACACAAGCCAAACTGAGGATGAGAGCGCGGCTGAAGAGTGAGCCCGTGCCCTGGCCTCACGTTCCGTCTGAATTGGCCAACTGCCGTCAACCGTAAATCCGGCTTTGATAATGGCACCAACGAGCGTTTCCCAGGCATCGGGGTGCTTGTGGGCAAAGACAACAACCAAGGAACCGCTTGCTTTCAATGCCGCATGGCACGACCGAAACACCCTCGCCATCCCTTCCTCGTAGCTTCGCTTCGATCGTTGCTTATCGCCGCCGTGGCGGCTTGCGTCATCAATCAGCTCCCCATCTTTCGCGTCGTCGTCCCATTTCGGAGAGAGCGTCCCCGCAAATGCAGAATCGTATGCCGGCGACACGCCAAAGAGAATTCTCCTGATCCAGACGTAGAAGAAATCCATCAGGTCCGAATAGGGAATTGCATCATAGTACGGCGGATCGGTGACAATCGCGTCGAAATCCGCATCGTGCTTGGTTTGGGCGGACCTCGCCAAAACACGTGGCGAGCTGTCGCACTGAACCGATCGAAGAAAATGGTCGAGGTAGAGGGAAATCCACTCAATCCCGCCGAGGTAGTTGCCCGTCGTGTCTGACAGAACCGCAGTTTCGGCCGAATCCCATAGTATTGGCAGGGCGAAGCGGGCAAAGGTCTGCACAACGAATTCCCCTCCATTCTCCCAGCGACACAGTGTTGTGGACATTGAAGCGAGACGGTCCAAGGCCACAGCGAGGTACGCGACGATCGCTTCCGGAAACCCTTCTGGGTATTGGTGAGTCTTGGCTAATTGGAATGCGCGGCGGCTCGTTCGGCACAACACGCCAAGAGCAAGCAGTTGGCGACGTGTGTATAGCTTCCGCCATTGGTCGAAGCCATAAAGGGGGACTCGGAACCCAAGCGCCTCTTTGCTTGGGAGCGGTTCCTGTGGTAGGCCGAACGGAATATCCGCGAATACCCGTTCAACCTCTCCGCCAGCCCGGTCAGCCAAACCAATCTCGAGCGCCGTAGGAAGTCGATATTCCTTCCCCAGCGGTCCATCAACGACAACAGCGGTCATGCACTCTTCCAAGCGTCCCGCCTGGCCTTCCAGCCGAATGTCCTCCATGGTCATGATGTTTGCGTGAACCGGGCACTTCACCCCCGACCGTGACATCGTTCCCGATCCGATCTTCCGATCATGCTCCCGGCGTTGCGCCGTGTTCCCTCCCACCTTCGGCACATCGTTCTGAATCCCGAATTCCACCCCGGTGCCATCCGCCTTCGGCGTCATGGTCAGCAACACCCGCTTGTCGTCCTTCTTGCACAGCCACCGGGTTTTGAGCAGCGGGATGGTGGTTTCGGGGTGGTGCTTGTTTTTCACCGTCCGCGCCCACAGGTAGGCCACCGTCGGCTTGGGCACCCAGCGAGGGTTGGTCGGCTCCGCCAGGTATTCGGCGCTGAACTCCTTGTTCAGTTCCTTTTCGTCCACCTCGCCGTCCGGCGTCAGCGGACACAATCGCAGTCCCTTGGCCTCAATCTCCGCCGCATGCTCCTTTTTCCACTGCGCCAGCCAGGCCTTGGGCACCTTGCGCTTCTCCGTTTCCAACACCGGCTCCCAACTGGCGTAGGTCGGGTAAAACTCGGCCAGTTCTTTGCGCGCCTGTTTCAGCACCCACCGCCCCCAGGCCCTAACCTGCCATGCCAAATCCGCCTCATACTGGCCCGCCAATGACGCGAATTGACGCGAAAACTCAGGAAGTTCTCCCTGTTCGGCCTGCCTCGTTTCATTCGCGTGATTCGCGTGATTCGCGGGCTGTTTCGCGGGCAGGGGTAGCTTGTGCGCCTTGCAGAAGGCCTCCATGAATTCCCGGTCTTCCAGGATGAACTCCGGCAGCGGCAGTTTCTTCCCCGCCAGCTTTTGCGGATACTCCAGCGTGCATTTGAGGATGAACCACGCCACCGGATTGATGTCTATGGCCGTGGCCTCGCACCCCAGCCGCATCGCTTCCAGGGGAATCGCCCCGCCCCCCGCAAACGGGTCCAACACCTTCGGCGCCCGGCCGCCGTAAGCCTCCCGAATCTTCTGCCGGAACCAGTCCAGGTCCGGCCCGTTTTCCCGGCCCCAATGCAGGATGCCTCCCACCGTTTCCTCGGCCTGGATTTCCTCAATCTTGCCATTGGGCATCTTCTTCTTTTTGACCGTCCTGACCACCTTCCCGCCCAGCTTTTCCAGGATTTTGGCGCGTTCCCCCGGATCCCCCGGGTCCGGCAGCAGGGTGGCGATCAGCGCCGCCCGGCACGCCGCCAGCGGCCGCCGCGCCGGCCAGATGTGCAGCGTCGAAATGTGTCCATGGCGCACGTTCTTCTCATGCACCGAATCCAGCGACGCCTGCTTCAGCGGAAACGCCACCTCAATCAATCTCGGTTTGTCAGTCATAAAGTTATCTCCCGCCAATCACGCGAATAGACGC
>JARKQH010000409.1 GCA_029974925.1 Verrucomicrobiota bacterium | reverse complement strand
CTGCCCGGAAATGTAATACGGCAGCCCGCAGCCGGCATACGACAGGAACCGGCCTTTCTCCAATACGGTAACGTCCGCGGCGGGATTAAGCCGCATGATCTTGGCGGCAACTTTGGGACCGGCGGCCACGCCGCCGATGATCACAACTCGAAGTGGCATAAATATTTGTTGGACTGATTCTGATTGATCGTCTGCCCGGCAACTGTTTACCGGGCGCAAAACGCAACCCATTCCCGCTCTTCCCGGGCCACCGGCCCCGCCGGGACTTCGGCCGCGACTCGGCGGAATAACCGGCCCATCAATAACCGGCCAGTACGGGTTCCCGTTGGCATGCGGCTTGTCGTTGCGTCCGGATCGCTTGCACCGTTTACCTTGTAGTCCGAGCCGCCGGGCTTCAAAAGGTTACAAATCCTCCGCCCCCGACCCGCGCCGGGCCTGACCGCCCCCCAAAGCCTTCACCCCCAGGCATAAGCCCGGTCATTTGCCCCGCTTAAGAATCTTAATACGTAAAAATGTCAAAAAAAGGTAATCAAATGCCAATTCCCGCACAGCCGCCCGGCGCCGGCATGTTAGGGTCTTGACCGGGACTGGGTGAGGTCTGCCTGGCAACACATGCGGGCGGGTCGTGCCCGGTCCCAAAGCCTGTTATGACTGCGACGCTTTTGAGCAAAAAACAGAACCGGCTGCCCAGGATTCTGGAGCATGCCAGCGGCGACAAGCGCTTCAAGATACTCGAGGCGCACATGAAAAAGCACCAGTTCAAGCACGACGCGCTGATCGAGGTGCTTCACAAGGCGCAGGAGCTGTTTGGCTTCCTGGAGGACGACTTGTTGCTTTTCATCGCTTACAAGCTGAAACTGCCGGCCAGCCGGGTGTATGGCGTTGCCACGTTCTATCATTTCTTCACCCTCAAACCCAAAGGGCGTCATACCTGCGTGGTGTGCATGGGCACCGCCTGCTACGTCAAAGGGGCCGACAAGGTGCTCGCCGCGATCGAGGAGCACGCCGGCATCAAGGCGGGCGAAACCACGCCGGACAACCAGGTTTCCCTGCTCACCGCCCGGTGCATCGGCGCCTGTGGCATCGCCCCCGCGGTGGTTTACGACGGCACGGTGACGCCCCGGCAGACGCCCGAAACGGCCCTCGAACAACTGAAAGGATGGACTGGCCATGGACATTGATGACCTGAATGAGATTGCGCAAAAGGAGCGCGCCGCGCGCAAGCGCTACACCCTTCGTTGCTGCATGGCCGCCGGCTGTATCTCCTCCAACTCCAAAGGGGTCAAGGAGGCCCTCGAAAAAGCCGTCAAAGACGCCGGACTGGAGGACCAGGTTGAGGTCCGCGGCGTGGGCTGCATGAAGCTGTGTTGCCAGGGCCCGCTGGTGCAAATTGACGCCCAGGGCGAAGGCGCCACCATTGAAATCAGCGCCGACGGACAGGGTCCCCTCTACCAAAAGGTCACCCCCGAGGACGCCGCGTCGCTGGTGGCGACCCTCAAAGGCGGCAAAACCACCGTCCAGCGGGGCGACCCCGCCCATCCCTTCTTCACCAAGCAGCTTTCCATCGTCCTGGCCAACAGCGGCTATGTGGACCCCGAGCGCATCGAGTCCTACATCGCCGCCGACGGCTACCAGGCCCTCCATGACGTGCTGCGCGAAATGACCCCCAAAGAGGTCATCGAAACCGTCGTCAACAGCGGCCTCCGCGGCCGCGGCGGCGCCGGCTATCCCACCGGGCTGAAGTGGGGCACGGTGGCCAAGACCGCCAGCCCGCAGAAATATGTCATTTGCAACGCCGACGAAGGCGACCCCGGGGCGTTCATGGACCGGTCGGTGCTCGAGAGCGATCCGCACAGCGTGCTCGAGGGCATGGCCATCGCGGCTTACGCCGTCGGCGCCAGCCAGGGCTTCATCTATGTCCGCGCCGAGTATCCCCTGGCCATCTCCCGCCTCCAAACCGCCATCCGCCAGGCCAAACAATACGGCTTGCTCGGCAGCGGCGTCTTCGAGTCGCCTTTCAATTTCAACATTGACCTTCGCATCGGCGCGGGCGCCTTCGTCTGCGGCGAAGAAACCGCCCTCATGGCCTCCGTCGAAGGCAAACGCGGCACCCCGCGCCCCCGCCCGCCCTTCCCGGCCGAGAGCGGCTTGTACAACAGCCCGACGCTGATCAATAACGTCGAGACCTTCGCCAACATCGCCCCCATCATCCGCAAGGGCGCCGCCTGGTTCGCCGGCATCGGCACCGAAAAAAGCAAAGGCACCAAGGTTTTCGCCCTCGCCGGCAAAATCACCAATACCGGCCTCATCGAAGTGCCCATGGGAACTCCCCTGCGCACCATCGTCGAAACCATGGGCGGCGGAGCCCCCGACGGCGGCCGCATCAAGGCGGTCCAGACCGGCGGCCCCTCCGGCGGCTGCATCCCGGCCGACGCGCTGGACACCCCCGTGGACTACGAATCCCTCTCCAAGCTCGGTTCCATCATGGGCTCCGGCGGCATGATCGTCATGGACGAAACCACGCGCATGGTGGACGTCGCCCGCTTCTTCATGGAATTCTGCATGGACGAATCCTGCGGCAAGTGCATCCCCTGCCGCGCCGGCACCGTCCAAATGCACCACTTGCTCAACAAGATTCTTGCCCGCCAGGCCACCATTCGCGATTTGCAGAAACTCGAGGAGCTGTGCGACATGGTCCGCAACACCAGCCTCTGCGGCCTGGGCCAGACCGCTCCCAACCCCGTCCTGAGCACCCTCCGGTTCTTCCGCAAGGAATACCTGGACCTGCTGGTCCCCGACACCTACGGCCCCCGCCAAAACGGCAAGGCCGGCGCTCCGCCCGCCGCCGCTCCCGGCCGTTAAACCCTCATCCTGATTTTTGCTTATGGCTGCTCGAACTCTCACGATTGACGGCAAACAAGTCAGCGCCGACGAAAGCGCCACGATCCTGGAAGCCGCCACCGACGCGGGCATCAACATTCCCACCCTGTGCCATCTGGACGGGGTCTATGATGTGGGGGCCTGCCGGATTTGCCTCGTCGAGGTCGCCGGCGTCGCCAAGCTCCTGCCCGCCTGCACCACCCGCGTCAGCGAGGGCATGGAAGTCAAAACCGATTCCGAACGGCTCCGCAAATACCGGCGCATGACCCTCGAGCTGTTGTTTGCCGAGCGCAACCACGTCTGCGCCGTCTGCGTCGCTAACGGCCATTGCGAGCTCCAGGCCCTGGCCTACACCCTCGGCATGGACCACGTCCGCTACGAATACTGTTTCCCCCGCTGGGAGGTGGACAACACCCATCCGCTCTTCGGCATGGACCACAACCGCTGCATCCTCTGCGCCCGCTGTGTGCGCGTTTGCTGGCATATCGAAGGCGCCGGAACCAAAAACGTCTCCGGCCGCGGCGCCCGCTCCCAGATCATCTCCGACCTCAATCAGCCCTGGGGCACCTCCGATACCTGCACCAAGTGCGGCAAGTGTGTCATGGCCTGCCCCACCGGCGCCCTCTTCGACAAAGGCGCCACCGTCTCCGAAATGGAGCGCGACCGCACCAAACTGGAATTCATCGTCACCGCACGGGAGAAAAAACAATGGATCGCTTAAAAGTTGCCACGGTCTGGTTGGGCGGCTGTTCCGGCTGCCACATGTCGTTCCTCGACCTCGACGAATTCCTCCTCGAGCTGGCCGACAAAATTGACCTTGTTTACAGCCCCGTCGTGGACACCAAGGAGTATCCCGAAAACGTGGATGTCTGCCTGGTGGAAGGCGCGGTCTGCAACGAGGACAACCTCGAACTCCTCCGCCGGATTCGCGCCCGCACCCAGGTGCTGGTCGCCTTCGGCGATTGCGCCGTGACCGCCAACGTCCCCGCCATCCGCAACCAGCTCGGCCTGCGCAACGACGAAAGCGTCCTCCAGCGCGCTTATGTCGAGGGCGCCCAGTCCAATCCCGGCGTGCCGCGCCACCCCGGCATCGTGCCCCCGCTGCTGCCGCGGGTCCTCCCCGTCCACGAAGCCGTCCATGTGGACTACTTCCTGCCGGGCTGCCCGCCCCCCGCCGATCGCATCAAGGCCGTGCTGACCCAGGTGCTGGCCGGCGCCGAGCCCCGCCTGGAAGGGCCCCAGCTCAAATTTGGCTGAACTCTCAACCGCTCTTACCCCCATGTCCAAACGCATCGTCATTGATCCCGTGACCCGCATCGAGGGCCACGCCAAGATCAGCCTCTTCCTCGACGACGCCGGCAACGTCTCCGACGCCGAATTCCATGTCGTCGAGTTCCGCGGCTTCGAAAAATTCTGCGAAGGCCGCCCCTACTCGGAAATGCCGGGAATCACCCCCCGCATTTGCGGCATCTGCCCCGTCAGCCACCTCCTGGCTTCCGCCAGGGCCGGCGACGCCATCATGGCCGTCAACATCCCGCCCGCGGCCGACAAACTGCGCCGTCTCATGAACCTCGGCCAGATCGTCCAAAGCCACGCCCTGAGCTTCTTCCACCTCAGCGCGCCGGATTTCCTCCTCGGCTGGGACACCCCCCAGCCCCGGCGCAATGTCTTCGGGCTCATCGCCGCCAACAAGGACCTCGCCCGCGCCGGCATTCGCCTCCGCCAGTTCGGCCAGGAAATCATCGAAATTCTGGGCGGCCGCAAAATCCACCCCGCCTGGGCCGTGCCCGGCGGCGTCCGCTCGCCGCTCAGCGACGAAGGCCGCGCCCGCATTCGCGCCTGGCTCCCCGAGGCCTTCACCACCACCCAGACCGCGTTCGACCTGTTTCGCAAAGTCATGGATTCGCACAAACGCGAAATCCAAATCTACGGCAACTTCCCCTCGCTCTTCATGGGCCTGGTCGAACCCGACGGCACCTGGGAGCATCACGGCGGCAAACTCCGTTTTACCGACGCCAGCGGCAGCATCATCGCCGACCAGCTCGACCCGCAAAAATACTTCGACTACATCGCCGAGGCGGTTCAAAACTCGTCCTATCTCAAATCGCCCTATTACTCCCCGCTGGGATTTCCCGACGGCATGTACCGCGTCGGCCCCCTCGCCCGCCTCAATGTCGCCGAGCAAATGGGCACCCCCAAGGCCGACGCCGAACTCAAGAAGTTCAAAAAACTCGGGCGCGGCGCCGTCACCTCCTCCTTCCTCTACCATTACGCCCGCCTCATCGAAATCCTCGCCTCCCTCGAACGCATCGAGCTCTACATGGAGGACCCGGACCTCTCGAGCGAGGACCTGCGGGCGGACGCGGGCATCAACAGCCTCCGGGGCGTCGGCGTCAGCGAGGCGCCGCGCGGCACCCTGTTCCATGATTACACCGTGGACCGCGACGGGCTGTTGCGGAAGGTGAACCTGATCGTGGCCACCGGCCAGAACAACCTGGCCATGAACCAAACCGTGGCCCAAATCGCCCGCCATTACATCAAAGGCGCCTCCGATGACATCCCGGAGCCGCTCTTGAACCGCATCGAGCACGGCATCCGCTGCTACGACCCCTGCCTGAGCTGCTCCACCCATGCCGTCGGCCAAATGCCCCTCCAGGTCCGCCTCATCGGCCCCGATGGCGCCCTCCTCCGCGAGGTGTCCCGCGGCTGAAATGAGGGGCGGGACGTCGCGAAGCCCTTCGAGCGCGCCGCAGCCGCAGCGCTTTCGCTCCCCCGCGCCTTGCCGCGGCTTGCGCCGGCCCCTTGCCGGAACCGCCCCCGCGGGTCGCAATCCACCTTGACCGCCCGCGCGGCCCTCCCCGCCCATGACCTCGCCCGCCGTCGAACCCACCGCCGATTTGCTGGTCATTGGCTATGGCAACACCCTGCGCAGCGACGACGCGGTCGGCCCCAAAACCGTCGAAGCCGTCGCCGCTCTGCATCTGCCCGGCGTTCAAACCCTCATCTGCGGCCTGCTCACCCCCGAGATCGCCGATCCCATCGCCCGCGCCCGCCGCGTGGTCTTCGTTGACGCCGCCGTGGACGCGCCCCGCCAGGTCCTTCTCCGGCCCCTGCAACCCGCCGACTCCTCGCAAATCATGGCCCATGCCGCCGACCCGCGAACCCTCCTGGCCCTTGCCCGCGACGTGTTCGGCCGCGCGCCAACCGCTTGGTGGCTGACCATCCCCGTCGAAAACCTCGCCATCGGCGAGACCCTTTCTGCCCTCGCCCAGCAGGGCCTCCAAACCGCCCTCGCTCAGATCCAGCGCCTCGCGCTCGAGCGGTCCTGAGTTTCCTGCGGCCATCCCCGCCCGGGCAGAGGTTGTTTTTCTTGGGGCGCGAATGGAATTGCGAATTCGCCTTTTCCCCTGTATATAACCGGCCTTTATGCGTTGCGGTAAAACTGGAATTTCGCTCGTGGCAATCGCACTCCTGGCGCTGGCTGGCGGCTGCAAAAAATCCTCCGCCCCGCCCGCGGGCCCGCCCCCGGTCGAAACCGTGGCCCGCCTCCATTGGGTTGGCAAACACAAGCTGGAGGCCGACCCCGCCGCCACCAACTTCGTCAGCATCTGGAACCTGCCCGAGAGCGCCCGCCTCCAGGCGCAGACGCTCGACAAGCTCGCCCTGGCGCCGTGGCTGCTCGGGCGCGGCCCCGCCGCCACCAACGGCGCCCCCGCGCCGCTGCTGCGGGCGCTCCTGGACGACCTCGTCCAGCAGGAGGCCTGCCTCGAAATTCGCAACGCCACGAACCTCCCCGGCGAGCTGGTTCTGGCGGTCCGGCTGGCCGACGACCGCGCCGCCC
>JARKQH010000220.1 GCA_029974925.1 Verrucomicrobiota bacterium | reverse complement strand
AGCGGGGCAAGCGAGGGGGTTTTCCCGGACGCGGCGGTGGTTCGGCATGTCCACTGCCTAGACAAGCTGGCTTGGTATTGACATTCACGCCGCTTTATGAATAATGGGAAGAAGAAAGCCGAACTATGATGACGGCACACCATTTGTTTTGCCCGGTGCCTCAATCAATAGGAAGGATACGCCCATGAACCCCAACCTTGAACACAAATCTTCGTTCGCCGCTGCCGTGTTGCTCGCGGGCGCGGTGAGCGCCTTTTCCAGCAGCCTCAGCCTCGTCCCCACCTTGGATGGGGACACGTCCAACGAAGCTCGCGCGATCACGGCGGACGGGAGATATGTGGTGGGGCTGTCCGGCTCGCGAGGGTTTCTCTACCCGGTGGGGAGCGCCAGCGCCATCAATGTCCTGAGCAGTGACAACGCGCAGGCAACGATTGCCACGGGGGTGGGTTACCGGACCTCCGGCGGCATCACGGAACTGATTATCGCGGGTTTGTCCAGCGGTTACGTGACCGAGTGGATGACGAGCGATGGGGGAGCGACGTTTGGTCCGAAGCGGCGGAACACGGCTTTCACCTCGAATGTGATGCCTTCGGCCAACGCGCTGGGGGCCACCACGGGGCTGGACACCTATTATGTGACCAGTTGGATCAACGGCAACGGCCAATCGGTTTATCTGGGGCAGGGGTCCGGACCCTGGGTCGCGACCATGAATTACTCGAGCAAGGGAATTACTTCGACCGACAGTTCCAGAATGAACAGCGTGTCGGCGAGCGGGCGCGCGGTCGGATGGCGGATCAATGGCGGCATTCGCAAGAATTACATGCTCACGTGGAACGGGACGCTCACTCCGACGGCTGCGTTCTTCAATGGCTTGGATGGCACGCCGGCCGGTCAGGCGTTCGCAGTCTCGGCTGATGGCAACACGGTTTTTGGCCAGTCCCCCATCGTCGGAGACGCGAACAATTTCGGGTACAAAATTGTGAATCCCGGAGCCTCGCAGTACATCAATCCTCTGCCGCGATTCGGTGACGAGGCCGGTTCCACCAGCCTGCAGGTGCCCTACGGGTGCACGGCAGACGGTAGTTTTGCGGTGGGAATGGACTATCGCGGCACCGAGCGGGCCGTGCTGTGGGATACGCACAAATTGGACTCGAGTTTGTGGACGATCACCGACCTTACCGACCTGGCTTCCGCCGAGGGTATTCTTGGCGGGTTCAGCCGTCTGACGCGCGCTTACAGCGTGGGGCAGGAGCCGGATGGGGACCTGGTCATTGCGGGGATTGGAAGTTGGTCGCCGGATGGCGGGGTGACTCCCTACACCACACGCGCCTTCGTCATGACCGTGATGATTCCCGAACCGACAAGCCTTTCCTTGCTGGTCCTGGGCGCGGCTGCTGTGGTTGCGTCTCGCCGCCGGAAATAAGCTGCTTCAAGGCAACTGGCTCGGGACTTGAGTTGGGGAGAACGGGCTTCGAGGGCGACGGGTGTCGCCGCGAGGGGAGCAAGCGGGAGCATCAGGCGATTGAATCGTCTTCCATCTTTCGGCCATTCAGCCGAAAGCCTTTCCGTTATCTTCTGATTTGAGGCAACGCGTGGACCGGCCCGTAGTGGAAAAACTTGGGCTGGCTTTGGAGTGGTTTTTGACCTAGGGTATGCGCTTCCCGCCCGGGGACGCGGCGGAGCGACGCAACCGGCTGTCTGCCGCCCCCGGCCGGGGCGGAAACTCGATATATGACCAGTGCGGAAATACGACAGTCGTTCCTGGATTTTTTCAAATCGAAGCAGCACACGATTGTGCCGTCTTCGAGCCTGATGCCTGATTCGCCGAACCTCTTGTTTACCAACGCGGGGATGAACCAATTTGTGCCCATTTTTCTCGGCCAACGGACCGCCGACGTGTCGAAGTGGGCGGGAGCCGTGGCGGGCCTGGACACCCGGGCGGCGGACACCCAGAAGTGCATTCGGGCCGGCGGCAAACACAACGACTTGGAAGACGTGGGCTTGGACACTTATCACCACACGTTTTTCGAGATGCTGGGCAACTGGTCCTTCGGTGATTACTTCAAGAAGGAGGCCATTGCGTGGGCGTGGGAGCTGATCACCGAGGTGTGGCGATTCCCGCGCAACCGGCTCTATGCCACGGTTTACTGTCCTGACAAAACACAAGGCGACCCGAGTGAATTTGACCAGGAGGCTTATGAGCTTTGGGCGGAGAAGTTTCGCGCCGCGGGGCTGGACCCGGCCGTCCACATTGTGCATGGCGGCCGGAAGGACAACTTCTGGATGATGGGGGACACGGGGCCCTGCGGCCCCTGCAGTGAGATTCATGTGGACCTGACGCCGCAGGGGGATACCAAGGGGCGTTTGGTCAACCAGGGAACGGCGGAGTGCATCGAGATCTGGAACCTGGTCTTCATCCAGTACAACGCCAACCCGGACGGGAGCTTTTCGCCCTTGCCGGCGCGGCATGTGGATACCGGGATGGGATTCGAGCGGGTGACCGGCATCATTCAGAACACGCGGAACTTCACGGATTTCACCCGGGTCATCTCGAACTACGAGACGGACATTTTCCGCCCGTTGTTTGACCGGATTGAGAAGCTGAGCGGCAAGCGGTACGGCTCGACCCTGCCGGCGGCCGGCACCACCGGCAAGACCGAGCAGGAGCGCGTGGACGTGGCGTTTCGTGTGATCGCTGACCATATTCGCACGCTGAGTTTCGCCATTGCCGATGGCATCCAGCCCGGCAACACCGATCGGCATTACGTGTTGCGGCGGATTCTTCGGCGGGCGGTGCGCTATGGCCGGTCGCTGGGGCTGCACGAGCCCTTCTTTTACAAGCTGGTGCCGGTGCTCGCTGACACCATGGGCCATGTGTTTCCGGAAATTCGCGCCCGCCGGGAGCAGGTGGAGGAAACCATCCAGCGCGAGGAAGAGGCGTTCAACCGGACACTGGACCGCGGCATCGAGCTTTTTCAGGAGGAAGTCCAGCAGCTCCGCGGCACCCAGCTTGGGGGCGAATTCGCCTTCAAGCTCTATGATACCTATGGTTTTCCGCTCGACTTGACGGAATTGATGGCCCGCGAGCGAGGGCTGACGGTCGAAGTGACCGAGTTCAACCGGCTGATGGACGAGCAAAAGGCCCGGGCGCGCGCGGCGCAGAAGAAGGAAGTGATCGAGCTGTCGCAGATTGAGACCACGGTCCCGACCGAGTTCGTCGGTTATGAGCGGCTGGAGACCCATACCCAGGTTGTGGATGTGGTGCGCCTTAAACAGAAGACGGCCGTGATTTTGGAGACCTCCCCGTTCTACGCGGAGATGGGTGGCCAGGTGGGGGATACGGGCGAACTGCGCGCCGGCGGCCAGCTCTGGCGGGTGGGCGATACGCAGAAAGCGGGCAACACCTGGCTGCATTTGTTGGAGACCGGCGGCGGGGAGGCGGACGCGCCGGCGGTGGGGAGCGAGGTGGTGCTGGCCGTGGACCGTGCGCGGCGGGAAGCCATTCAACGCCATCACACTGTCACGCACCTGCTGCACTGGGCCCTGCATGAAGTGGTCAGCCGCGACGCGGTGCAAAAAGGGTCGTATGTGGGGCCGGACAAGCTGACGTTTGATTTCAGCAGCGCGCCGCTGACGCCGCAGCAGGTGCTGGATGTGGAGCGGCTGGTCAACGAACGCATTCTGGAGAACGCGCCGGTGAGCTGGACCGAGGTGAAGTATGACCACATCAAGGATCGCAAGGATATCATGCAGTTCTTCGGGGAGAAGTATGGGGATTGGGTTCGCGTCGTGCAGATTGGCGGGGAGCCGACCTCGCTGAATGGCTACTCGATGGAGCTATGCGGCGGCACGCATACCCGCGCCACCGGGGAGATCGGATTGTTCCGCATCGCGGCCGAGTCGGCCATCGCGGCCGGCATCCGCCGCATCGAGGCGGTTTCGGGTCTGGAAGCCTACCGGCGGGCCAACGAGGAACTGCGGCTGTTGCGGACGCTGGCGGGGAAAGTGAATTCGCCCGTGGGGGAACTGGAGAAGAAGATCGAATCGCTGCTGGCCCACCAGAAGGAGCTGGAGAAGCAACTCAGAGTCTTGCAGCAGCGACAGGCGGCCGAGCTGGCGCGGAGCCTCGCCGCCAAGGCCCGGACGGTTGGCAAAACGCGGGTGGTGGTGGAGAATCTCGGGACCGCCGACGGCGACCATCTGCAGGCGGTAGCCGATGGACTTAAAGGGTCCTTCGAGGGTGTGGTGGTGCTGGGCGGGGCGGCCAACGGCGCGGTGGCGCTGGTGGCGACGGTGTCGCCGTCGCTCACGAAGCAATACCAGGCCGGGAAAATCATACAAGCCATCGCCCCGATTGTGGGCGGCAAGGGGGGTGGGCGTCCTGAGAATGCCCGAGGCGGCGGAAAGGACATCAGCAAGCTTGACGAAGCCCTGGCCAAGGCGCTTAGCTTGATAAGCTGAAAGCCAGAACTGACTACACTTATGAACACGCCGGCGTTCCAGCCATCTGCTCTGACCACCCGTCGTCAATTTCTTCGGACCTCCGGCGCCGCACTGGCGGGGACGGCATTGGCCGCGTCGGTTGTCCGCCCCGGCTACGCCGCGGAGGAGAACACGCTTCGGATCGCGTTGGTGGGGTGCGGCGGGCGCGGAACGGGGGCGGCGGCGCAGGCGCTTTCGACGCGGGGACCGACACGATTGTGGGCGATGGCCGACGTGTTCGCCGACCGGCTGCAGAACAGCCTGGCCAGTGTTCAAAAAGGGCGGGAGGAGCAGATAGCGGTTCCCCCGGAGCGGCAATTTGTCGGGTTGGATGGATATCGGAAGGCAATGGATTCGCTCCGGCCGGGGGACGTGGTTTTGCTGGCAACGCCGCCGGCGTTTCGACCGCTGCATTTCGAGTATGCGGTCGAAAAGGGGCTGCATGTTTTCATGGAAAAGTCCTTCGCGGTGGATGCGCCGGGCATCCGGCGGGTGCTCAAGACGGGGGAAGCCGCGAGCCGAAAGAACCTGAAGGTGGCGGGGGGATTGATGAGCCGGCATTCACCGGCGCTGGAGGCGGCGATTGCGCAAGTGCACCAGGGGCTGATCGGCGAGCTGATCACATGCTACGCCTACCGGATGCACGGGCCGGTGGGCCTGCGGCCGAAGCCGGCGGGCATGACGGAGATCGCCCATCAAATTGCCAACTACAGTTGTTTCACCTGGTTGAACGGCAGTTTTCTGGTGGATTGGCTGATCCACAACATTGACGTTTGTTGCTGGGCCAAGAACGGCTGGCCGGTGTCGGTTCAAGGCATGGGGGGACGCCAGGTGCGGGAGGAACCGGACCAGCTTTTCGATCATTACGCGGCCGAGTATCACTTCGAGGACGGAACGCGGATGATCGCCCAAGGGCGGCATATTGCCAAGTGCTGGGACTTTTTCGGGGATGTGCTCCACGGCACGAAAGGCATGGGGATTTTGGGGGAAGGCCAGCCCAAGCCGCGGCTGTTCAAGGGCCACAAGCCGGCGTCGGAGAATTTGATCTGGAGTTACAAGGGACCGGAAGCGGACCAGTATCAGCGCGAGCACGATCTGTTTTTTGCCGCCATTCGGAACGACGAGCCCTACAACGAAACCGAGCGTTGCGCGAAAGCCTGCCTGACCGCCATCATGGGCCGCATGGCGTGCGAGTCCGGGCGCATGGTGACCTGGGAGGAAGCCTTCGCGTCCGACCTCGAGCTGGCGCCGGGACTGGAGGCGTTAACGCTGGAATCTGCCCCGCCAGCCTCGGCCGCGCCGGATAACCTTGGGCGGTATCCGGTGGCCATGCCGGGGCAGACGGTGGCGTTCTGAGGCGCCGCGCCGGCGGCGGGGTCACCGCCGGATCAGGGCGATTTCGCCCCAGTAGGCTGCTTCGTAGGCCCAGCCGGTGGGTTGGTTGATGAGCTCGAGTTTGACTGTCTTTCCCGCAAAAGCACTCAGGTCCACTTCCTCGGTCAACCAGCCGCCGGTTGCGGTTTTGGGGCCGACGGTCTTGCGGAGGAGTTGCTCGCCGTTGGCGCGCACCACGAGGTCAAAATCTCCGTTGGGGTCGTGACCGACCACGAGGCGCAGAATGTGCTTCCCGGCGGGGGGAAGCGTTAATTGGCGGGACAGTTTGCAGCCGGTTTGCGGGTCCGCCGGATGGGTCACCAGCACCCGCTTGCGCCCGCCAAACTCGGCGCGGAGGCCCGGGTCCATTTCCGCGCCGCAGTCCTCAATCTTCCAGCCCGGCGCAAAGGCGGCGACGGCGCCCGGCATCTGGTCCGGGAGGTTGGATTTGGTGATTTTGGCCATTTCCTCGGGGGTGTAACGGCTGTTGGCGATGGGGCCGGGGGCCCAGCTCAACTGCAGCGGACTGGGGCGCACGGGGGTAACCGGGATGACGAACACTTCCCCGCCGGTCGCGTCGCGTTCGATGGCGCCGCCGGCGGCCACGACAATTTGGCGCGCGAGTTTTTCGCAGACATCCACCAGCTTGGGAAAGTTGTAAGCGGTATGGCTGAACACGCGCTGCTCATCCAGCTCGCGCGAGAATTCCGGGGGCAGTCTCGAAAAACCGATGGTGGTAAAGAGAACGCCGGCTGCGGTCGAGGGATTGCAGTCCGAATCCTGGCCGCAGCGGCAGGAGATGACCATGGTTTGAAGGAGGTCGCCTTTTCCGTAAAGCAAGCCCATGAGGACATAGGCCCCATTGATTTTGCAGTCAATGCCGCCGTTGGAGGCTTTTTGGTATTCGGGGTTCTCGCGATACTTGGCCTGTGCCAGCCGCCAGGCCTGTTCCCAATCGTCCGGATGCGCCCGATACCAAGCCAGCATGTCCCGAACCATCTCGGCGTACTGGCTGGCGGCGGGGAGGGCGGCGAGGGCGGTTTCGATGATCTTGACCGGATTTGTTTCGAAGAAGGCCGCGGAGTACATCGCGCCAACAAACTGGCCGGCATACATGCCGTCTCCGTAGTTCATCAGACGCCCAAATTTTTCGCCCATGTCCACCGCGTTTTGGGGCAGGCCGGGAGCAATCAGGCCGGAGAAGTCCGCTTCAATCTGGTAGTCAATGTCGTTGGGGCACTTGTTGAATTGCGGATGGCTGGAGTCGGGCGGGGCGATGCCTTTGCGCAGGTTGATGCGGCCGGCGTTGTTGGCGCACCAGAGAGGGTAGCCACTGTTGGCAAAATCAATGCCGGCCTGCCGGATGGAGACATTCAAGCCGTGTTCCTCGAGCGTCCGGAGAAAAGTCATCTCGACATAAAGGTCATCCTGCCCGAAGGCGTCGTTGATCATTTTCGGCTGCCATTTGGGTACCGCGTCGGCAGGGATGATTTTGTCCTTCCATTTGAATTCGGTGGGGCCGCCGAGGGCGACGCCGGCGATCTGGCCGATCCAACCGGCTTTCATCCGGTCGCGATACTCTTTTACCGGCAGGCGCAGCGTTTCGGCGGCAGGCCCGGTCACGATTGAAAACACAAGGACGGCGATTACAGGCAGAGGATGGGGACGCATAAGCAAGGAATTGACAGGCTGGAGCGGCGGCCAACGCCGCGCCGTTGTCGCAAACCGATTGGCGAAACTCGAGAGGTGTTTCGACCCGGAATCCATTCGAAGGCAGGATGACCTGATGCGGCTCGCGAATCAAGGCTTGAGAGGCGGCAGCCGGGCCGGTGTTGAGTCAGGCCCAAGCGGCTCGACATGGACGTATCGCAGATGAAACGCTGGCCGTGTGCCAAGGGATCCGCAACGGGCGAAGAAACAAAGCGGCCAAATCCGAAGATTCAGACCGATATGACCAAGCTCGTTCTTTTTCTTGCACCTACTCTTTCAGTGACGACCACCCAAGCCGAAATCCAATCTGCCCTGAGCCACGATGCCCGCGCCCGGTTTGACCGCGGATGGCGCGGATGTCACGGATAAGAAAGACCGGGGAGAATGGCGGCAAGGAGGGTGGTGTCCCGAGCCAGCGACTTTGCCCGCTCTGTGCGGTGTCTGCCTCATCCGCGAAATCCGCGAAATCCGCGGTCCCTTCTTTGCTCGGTTACGCGTAGGGCATCCTTCCTGGGCTCTGCGCGCCGCACCTCAGCCTTCAGGCTTGCGCAGGCCCGCAGACCACGCAGACGCACGCAGAACTGGGCCGGGCCGGGCTG
>JARKQH010000216.1 GCA_029974925.1 Verrucomicrobiota bacterium | reverse complement strand
TTTCGATGGGGCGCTGCAAGGGGGTGCAACCGCCAGTGCTGTCGGTGTGTCAGGAACCGCCTTTCAATTCAACGGAGCCACAGCCTATGTCTCGGTTCCCAACTCGCCGGCGCTCAATCTGTCCAACCTGACGGTGGAATGCTGGGTGCGATTCGATTCGCTGGACTCGACAGGGTCGGGAGGCTCACCGCCGGGGCAGCAGTATCTGGTCTTCAAGAAGAACACCCGGGTCAGCAATCATGAGGGCTATGCGTTAACCAAGACACGCCTGGCGGATGGAGACCATTTGCAGTTCGGGGTCAGTTCGGCGGCGGGCGTGGTGGCGGAAGCCACTTCGACCACCCTGGTGGCCACCGGCGTGTGGTATCACGTTGCGGGCGTGCGCGGACCGAACTTTATCCAGGTTTACGTCAACGGCGTCTTGGAGGCGCAGACGACCGTGAACTTTCCTCAGGATTACGGTTCCCGTCCGTTGTTCCTGGGTTCCTCGGGCGAAAGCTGGGATCACAAACTGGCCGGGCGTTTGGACGAGGTGTCCCTCTACAACCGCGCGCTTTCCGCGGAGGAAATTTCGGGCATCTACAGCGCTGGCAATGCCGCGAAGTGCAAACAGCCCCGGTTTCTCGAGGAACCGTCAGGGGGCACGGCTTATTGGGGCGGCGGTTTCACGCTGGCGGGTGTGGCGGCGGGGATCGCTCCCATCGCCTACCAATGGCAGAAGGACGGTGCAGTTCTCCCCGGGGCAACCGGCACGGCGCTGGTGCTGACGAATCTGCAGCTTGGCGACAGCGGAAATTATCAGGTCGTTGCGCTGAACGCGTTCGGCAGTGTCACCAGCGCGGTGGCGAGTCTCCTGGTGAAAGTGGCCGACCTGAGCGTCACCTACACCGAAACGGAGACGCAGCGGGTGGCCGAACTGACGATTGTGGGCGTGCCGGGCAAAACCATCGGCATCCTGGCCGCGGACGAGTCGGACGGCACCAACTGGCAGGCAATTGCGAACCTGACGCTCACAGCGGAGACCAATCTGTGGCTCGACATTCAACCATTGAGCGAGCCCCTTCACGTTTACCAGGTGGTCGAGGGGCCTGTCCCCCTGCTGATCCCTCCGCTCATCACGCTTCAGCCGCAAAGCCAGACCGCCGTCCCCGGCATGAACTTGCAACTCCAGGTTGAGGTCCTGAGCGTCGAGCCCATCGGCTACAGTTGGTTTTTCAATGGCGCGCCCGTGGTGGAGTCTCCCCCTTTCGCGGGCGCACACTCCGCCACGCTCTCGATTCGGGGCTTTGCCGTTGCCCAGGCGGGGGCTTACCAAGTGGTGGTCACCAACCCGTATGGCATGGCCACCAGCGAGGTGGCGACCCTGGCCGTCGGTGATTGCCGGCCCCTGCTGCCGGGGGTTGTCGGGTGGTGGCCGGGCGAAGGCAACGCCAACGACCTGGTCGGCACCAATCATGGCATCCTGCGTGGCGGGGCGACCGCCGACACCAATGCCTTCATCGGCACCGGCTTCAGTTTCAACGGCACCAACAAATACGTCGAAATTCCCAACGCTCCCGAGCTCAACCCAGCGGAACTGTCGGTCGAATGCTGGGTGCGCTTTGACAACCTGAATGCCCCGGGCACCAGCACGTACGTCGGCCAGCAATACCTGGTGTTCAAGCAAAACTCGCGCTACGGCGATTTCGAGGGGTATGTCTTGAGCAAGGACCGCACTCATGCCGACATCATTCTCTGGGAGGTGTCCTCCGCCAGCGGCCAGTTGGTGCGGATAGACTCCGTGTCGCCGGTGACCACCAATCAGTGGTATCACCTGGTTGGCGTCCGCGGCTCCAATTACATCCAGCTTTACTTCAATGGCGTGCTCGAGGCGCAGACCAACGTCAATTTTCCGCAGGACTACGGCAACCATCCCCTTTATTTCGGCACCTCCGGCCAGGCGTATTGGGATCGGAAGCTCAACGGCATTCTGGACGAGGTCCTGCTTTACAACCGGGCGTTGTCGGCGGAGGAAATCGCCGAACTTTACAGCGCGGGCGCGGTTTCCAAGTGCCGGGTCCCGCGCATCAGCCGGGAGCCTGCCGACGCCACTGGCTATCGGGGCGGCACCCTCACCCTGGCCTCCGGCGCGACTGGCGCCAGCCCCCTGGCCGTCCAGTGGGAGAAGGACGGGACGCCGATCCGGAATGCCACCAATGCGGTCCTGACGCTGACGAACCTGCAGCCCGGCGATGCGGGCACCTACATTTTCCACGCCAGCAACCCCTACGGCCTGGCTGCCAGCGCCCCGGCTCACCTCGACGTCCGACTGGCCGATTTTGTCTCCCCACCGGCGATTTCCGGGCCGGACGGCGCCATCGGCTTCAGTCTGACCGGCACGCCGGGCCAGGTGCTTGGCATTCAGGCCACGCCGGACCTGGGCATTCCCAACGGGTGGTTCGGCCTCACGAACCTCACGCTCCTCGAGGGTGAAACCGCCTGGCGGGATGCCGAGCCGGCCACCAACGCCGCCCGCTTCTACCGGGTGGTGCCCGGCCCCATCCCCGTGCCGTAGCGCAAGCGGGAAGCCCCTTCAGCGGCCCGCTTCAATCCTCCCTGAGCGGCCGAAGCAGACGGACGCGGACGCAGCCGTCTCCCGGTCCCAAAGCGCGGCGGCTACTTCCCTGCGTGCCGCAAGATGGCCTCGCGCATCGCCGCCATGGCACCGGGGGTGTTTTCGTGCTTGCTGAGCACGTCGTTGTAGATGGTTTTGGGGCTCCGCAGCGCGTTATAGGCCGCGTAAACACTCGAGGGGGGACAGGTGGTGTCAATGAAGCCGACCGTGAAAATGGCCGGCGCCTTGGCCCGAGCGGCGAAATTCACCGCGTCATAATAGCGGGCAACCTCAAGAATCGCGGCATCCGGTTTGCCGTCGGCAGCGACCGGCACCAGCTTGGGCCAGCCGCACACGCGCCCCACTACAGTCGCCGTGTGATCGCACAGGGCCGGGACACCCGCGGCGAAAAAGGAGACGCGCGAGTCAAGCCCGGCGGCGGCGATCGCCTGTGCGCCGCCCTGGCTGCTGCCGCGCACCACCAGCGTGCGGCCGTCCCACTCGGGCTGGGCAGCCAGGAAGTCCATCGCCCGCACCAGGCGCAAAAACATTCCCAAAAAGTACACGGTCTCCCGCGACTCGCGCCCCCGGGTCCGGTAGTCTTTCAGTTCGCCATTGGCCAGGTCGGTGTAATACGACGCCGGCTTTCCGTTCGGGATGCCGTGGGCGTTGATGTCCAGCGCGAGGAACCCTTCTTTGGCCCAGGTGACGGTGGTGCCCAGGTCGGAACTGCGAACCCCGGCGCCATGCACGCTCAAGTAAGCCGGCAGGCTTTTGGGCTTCGCGCCAGCCGGCCGCGAATAATACCCCGAGACCGGGGCGCCCACACAATCGGCCTGAAGATCAAAGCTCTCGATGCCGTCCGTGCGCGCCTCAACCGGCGTGAGTCTGGGGTTCATGGGAACCTGCGCCAGTTTGCGCTTCTGCGCGTCCCAAAATGCGTCAAAGTCCTCGGGAACCGGCAGGCTGGGTTTGATCTCCAAGGGATCAATGCCCGCGCCGCCCAAGGCGCTGATTGTGGCGCCCGCCGGCGTTTTGAACGCCACCCGGCATTGCAGAAAACCGGGTCTTTCGAGTGTGCCGGTCACTGTGCCTTCGCCGTCGGCAAGGCTGAGCTGCCCCTGGCGTATCGGCGGAATCCCGTCCTGGGACAGCGTCCACTCGATCATGCCTTCCTTCACCGGCTGGCGATCAAGCAGCAGCTTGACCTTGAAACGCACTTCCTCGCCCCGGCGGTAGATTGCCCCCGGCTTGTCGGCGCGGACCGTCAGGCTGTAGTTGGTGGCTGGTTTGGAGACCTCCTGCGCCAGAACGGCGGGCCATACGGCGACAACGCCCGCTGCCAGGAGGCGAATAAAAGAACTGCGAGGTGCCCTCATAAGCTGAACCTCAGAGTGTCGGCGGCACCGCAAATGTCAAGCAGACAACGTTTGGGCCATCGCGCAGTTTTTCAGAACCCGACGGGGCAATTGGAGGAGGCCCGAAAACCGGGTCACGGACTTCCCCAAGAAATTCCTTCTCCCCGGTTTGACGCGGGGCGGATTCGGGCTAGGGTGTTATCAAAAATTGAGATTGAGTAACGCCTGGATGGCGGCAAGCGGATGCGCCTCCAGCGAGGAACGAGTTGTGCTTTGGTTTTGCGAATCAAGATGGTTTCGCACGCCTCCTAGCAGGGGGGCGTTGCTGGTTCTTGGAATGGCAGCCGTTGCCATGGCCGCCGAGCCTGGGTCCGTGCCGTCAGCCCAAGGGGCCGCCAGCCTCGGCCCTCTGCGTCCCGCGCAGGGCGATCGCAATTCGTTGCCCGCCGCCCTGACCCGGCCCAGCCCGGTTTCGCTTGACGATCTCAAGGCCATCGAGCGGCACGTGACCAACCTTGTGGCACGCGTGTCGCCCGCCGTGGTTGCCCTGGAAATCGGCAGCGCCATCGGCAGCGGAGTGGTGATTTCGCCCGACGGCCTGGTGTTGACCGCAGGCCATGTTTGTGGCCGCCCGGATCGCTGGGTGACGTTCATTTTTCCCGACGGCAGGCGTGTGCGCGGCAAGACCTTGGGCGTGGACGAAGACACCGATACCGGCCTGGCCAGGATCGAAGACCGCGGGCCATGGCCGCACGCCCCGCCG
>JARKQH010000198.1 GCA_029974925.1 Verrucomicrobiota bacterium | reverse complement strand
GCGGCCAGCCCGGACGTCAGCAGCGCGTACACCCCGCCAAGGGCCCGAAGGACGTGGCGCATGGCAGGCACCTGGAGGGGGCAGGCTTTCATGGGGGGCATTTGTGTCGGGCGAATCTGTTACTTCGGCAAAAGATGGAGATGGTGGCGCGGCCAGTCAGGGCGGGCTTGCAATTTCAGCCGCCCGCGGGAGGCGGCCCACGGCGAGAGGCAGCAGGCGATGCCCAACCCGGCCAGACGCTGGAGAGAACTGCGGCGGTTCGGAGGGGACAAATTTTTCAACATGGCCGGAAAATGGGGCGCGGGCCGGGGGGGCACCGAGGGGCTTTCACCGGCGCGCTTCGGGGGCGTGGGTGGGCCGGAAGAGGCGCTCCTTGAGCGCCTTGGCCACGGCGCCGGTGCGGCTGTGGACGTGCAGCTTGGTGTAGATGTTCCGGAGGTGGGTATCCACTGTGTGGTAGCTGAGGCCGAGTTGGTCGGCGATTTCCTTTTTGATCAAGCCCTGCGTCATGAGTTCGAGGATGCGTTGCTCGCGTTCGGTCAGGCCGTAGTCGCAGGTGGGTTGGACCAGGCCGGCGAACATCTTGAGCACCGACTGCGCCACCTGGGGGTTGAGCGGCGCGCCGCCGTTGAGCGCCTCATAAATTGCTTCCACGATGCGTTCGATGGGCGCGGTCTTGAGGAGGTAACCCGAGGCGCCGGCGCAGATGGCACGGAAAATTTTGTCGGGGTCATCGAAGGCGGTCAGCATCACCACGCGGCTGGCGGGGGTAATGGACTTGATGGTTTTGACGGCGTCAATGCCGTTCAGGCCGGGCAATTCAACATCCACCAGAATGACGTCCGGCACCGCGCCTCCCCGCAAGGCATCCAGAGCATCCTCGGCATTGGCGAATGCCTGGGAGCATTCCATGCCCTCCTGGGCGCCCAACACGCGCGCGACCGTCTTGCGAAACATGTGGTTGTCTTCAATCAACCACACGGAGACGCCGGGGTGCGAACCCGCCGGGCGCCCGGCCGGGGCGGGTTTGGTGCTCTTGACCGGTGTTTGCATGGTGGCGCCGAAAAACTCGTTAGACAGGATCAGGGTAACACCGTCGGAAGGCGGAACCAATCCCGCATTTGCGGGAGTGGGGGCGCGCGTCCGAGCAGGCTTGCCGCGGCTGGCGCGGGCGGTAGAATAGCGCCAGCGTGCGCGCGACCTCCTTCATGTCAGTGGCTTTGGTGGTGAGCGGCTGTCTGGCCGGGGGAAGTCGCGGCCACACCGAGGTGGTCCCCGTTCCGGGGGACGATTTCCTGGTGCAAGTGTGGGATGTGGAAGCCGGCCTGCCCGACAGTTCGGTCACCAGCATTGCGCAAACGCCCGATGGGTTTCTGTGGGTGGGCACGCTTCATGGCGGATTGGCGCGGTTCGACGGCGTCCGGTTTGTGACGTTTCATGCGGGCAATACCCCTTCGATGACTTCGATGGAGGTGCAGCGCCTGCTGGTGGACGCGGAAGGCACCTTGTGGGTTGGGATGGTGGAGGGGGCGTTGCTGTCGCGGCGGGACGGGCGGTTTCGTTTTGAGCGGGCCTCGACGCTGACGCCGGACAGTTGGCTGGGCGACGTGGTGAGCGTTCGCTCGAATGAAGTGGTGTTGTCGTCCTTGTTCGGCTGGATTTTTCGCGGGCGGCGGGAGGGGGACACGAATCGCTGGGAAACCCTTCGTCCGGCCGAAGCCATCTTGTACGCCGCCACTTGCGAAGATCGTGACGGCGTTATTTGGTACCGGCGGCCGGAGTGGAAACTGGGCCAGGTGCGGGGGGATCAAGTCAGCCTGCCGGAGGAATGGCCGGGCTTGCAGGACCAGGCGGTCACGGCCCTGGCGCGCGACGCGGATGGCCGTGTGTGGGTCGGCACCCGCAAGGAAGTGGCGGTGTGGGACGGCAGCCGGTTCATCAACATGACGCCGACCAACGGTCCCCCCACGATTGGGGTGCAGCAGTTGGCGTGCGGCCTTGCGGGGGAGTTGTGGCTGCGGACCGATCACGGTTTTCGCAAGAGTGTGGGACGCGAATGGCGAGTGATTGCCGAGCCCATCAGCCTGGGGCAGCGGCAGGACCTGCGGCCCATGTCCCTGCATCCTGATGGCCAGGGAGGGGCGTGGCTGGTGCGGTATGCGGAGGGTTTGTGGCACCTGGACGGGGCGGGGCGTCTGGCGCGGATTGGGCGGGAGCAGGGGCTGCCCAACGATTTGATCGAGGCCTTTTTCCAGGATCGGGAGGGCAACGTCTGGGTGGGCCCGGCCGGAGCGGGCCTGGTGTCGGTGCGGCCGCGAACGTTTCACCTCCTGCACGCCGGCGGGGAGGCGGGCGAAGCAACAGTGCATTCCGTGGCGGAGGATCTGGAGGGCACCATCTGGCTTGGCACGGCCGGCAACCGTTTGATTCGGGTGCGCGAAGGACAGGTCACGCCGGTGGAATTGCCGATTGAACGGGCGGCGGCGCAAGCGACGATTGCCTATCCGGACGCGGCGGGGCGGGTTTGGATCGGGTCGGTGCAAAACGGGGTCTGGTTGTGGGAGAGCAACGGGTTGCGGCGGCCCATTCCGTTGGATGCCGTGGGCACGGTGGCGCGGGTGTTTCTGGAGGATCGCCGGGGCTGCGTGTGGATCGGGAATGAGTTTGGGCTGTATCGCTGGCAAAACGGACAACTGAAGCATTTTGGCGAGGCCGATGGTTTTGCGCCGGCCTTCGTGCTGTCCCTGGCGGAGGATGCGGAAGGCCAGCTCTGGATGGGGACCGGGCGCGGCGAGTTGCGCCGATTCCGAGATGGACAATTCATCGGGTACCGCCCCCCGGATGCGCAGGATCAGCGGGAAGGCCCCGGCGACGGGACGGCGGGGACGGCAGGCGGAACGCGCGGGCGGGGCGCGCTGACGGGAGCGGAGCAGTTCTGGGCGTTGCTGCCGGACCGGGACGGCGTGCTTTGGATCGGCACGCTGGGAAGGGGCTTGTTGCGGTTCCAGGACGGCCGCTTCACCCGTTACACGCTGAGGCACGGGTTGCCCAACGAGCATGTGAGCCAAATTCTTGACGACGGGGAAGGGCACCTTTGGCTGGGCACCCGCGGCGGCATCGCACGGGTGCGCAAAACGGCCCTGGAACAGATCGCGCGGGGGGAGGTGGAAAGCGTGCCGTTCGCCAGTTACGGCCGGTTCGACGGTTTGCCCACCTTGGAATGTTCGGGGGGCATGCAACCGGCCTGTTGGCGCGGCGCCGATGGCCGTCTGTGGTTCAGCACGGTCAAAGGGGCGGTGTGGGTCGAGCCCCGGCGGGTGCCGTTCAATCCGCTTCCTCCGCCCGTGGTCATCGAAGGTTTTTGGGTGGACAATGAACTGTTGCACGCGCCCGAGCTGTTGCCGGGAATGCAGGCGCCCAGAGCGCGGCCCCTGCCCGGGGCCGGCGCCCCCCGGTACCGCATTGCGCCGGGAAGACACTTCTTCGAGGTCAAATTCACGGCCCTGAGTTTTACCGCGCCGGACAAAGTGCGCTTCCGGTGGCGGCTGGAGGGGGGGCGTCCGCTGGCCGGGACGGGCGTCGAGCGCAGTGTGAACTTCAGCCACCTGCCTCCCGGCAGTTATGAATTCAGCGTGGTGGCGTGCAATAATGACGGAGTCTGGAACGAAACCGGGGCCCGGCTCGGTTTTGTGGTGCTGCCCCATTTCTGGCAGACCTGGTGGTTCAAAATCCTGGCGGGGCTCGCGGTGGCCGGGGTGCTGGCCGCGGCTTATTCGCTCCGCATCGCCCGGCTGCGCGCGCTGGAACGCCTGCGGCTGCGGATCGCGCGCGACCTGCATGACGAAGTGGGGGCGAACCTGGGCAGCATTTCGCTGCTGGCCCAGGTCATGGAAAGCCACCCCAGCGCGGAAGACGCGCGCGAGGTGCGGCTGGTGGCGGCGCAGACGGTGGACACGCTGCGGGATATTGTGTGGTTCATTGACCCGGCTCACGAGCGGTTGAGCGACCTGGTGCAGCGCCTGGCGGAAACCGCCAGGACCATGCTTCACGGCGTGGCGTATGAATTCAAGCAGACGGGCGATTTCCATGCCTCCCATCTGCCGCTGGATTTCCGCCGCAACGTGCTGCCGATTTTCAAGGAGGCGCTGCACAACGCGATCAAACATTCCGGGGCCACCCGCCTGGCGATCCACGTGCGCCGGTGGGGCGACTGGTTCCAGGTCGTGGTCGAGGACAACGGGGGCGGCTTTGCGCCGGAGCAGGCTGGCAAGGGCAACGGGCTCAAGAACATGCAGCGGCGCGCCGCGGAAATGAAGGCCGACCTGGCCATTCGCAGCCGACCCGGCGAGGGAACCACGGTCACCCTGACGGCCCGGATTCCTTGATTGCCCCCCGGCTGCCCGGCCCGCTGGCGGCGGCTCCTCCTCATGCTAAATCCCGCGTTTGCGTGATAGACGGCGACAGGGAGGGGTGGTTGAATGGCAAGGACAGCAAAATCCAAATGAAAAGAACCGGGACCGGCGAGATGATTTTTTTGATGCGAAAGTGGCGGGGGTTGTCGGGCAGGCAGAGCCTTTGGGCATTCACGTTGATTGAATTGCTGGTGGTCATTGCCATCATTGCGATTCTGGCGGCCATGCTCCTGCCGGCGCTGGCCAAGGCCAAGGAGCGGGCCAATGCCACGGCCTGCAAGAGCAACCACAAGCAAATCGGCCTGGCGGGCCTGATGTATGGGGATGACAACGATGGGATGATGCCCTTTGCGTGGTGGTACAACGCCGCCAACGACGACCCGAATTCGAACAACTTTCACACGCTGCTCACCCCCTACATCAAGAGCGCGGCCTTTCGGGCCGGCGCCAACACCGAGGACAGCGAGTTTGCGCGGAATGTGTTCCGTTGCCCGACGCGCATGAGAGAGCAGCTCGACAACCCCGCCATTCCCCCGCCGCCTCCCTACAACACGAAGAATCCGTGGCGGATCAGCTACGCCATGAACCAGTACACGGTGATCGTGCACACCTCCCCCAAGACCATGAAGTTTGCCAGCCTGATCAAGCCGGTGGACACGCTTTTTGTCGCAGACGTCTCGTACGATTTGAACCACCCGGGAATCTCGACGCTCGGCTATTTTGCGGTGTATGGCGGCAAGCCGTGTTACCAGGCCGGCTACAAGCACAATGACGCCTACCCGCGCGGCCAGGCCAACATGGTCATGATGGACGGGCATGTTCAGAACCGCAACCGCACGCAGACCAATGACATTGTCATGAAATGGTACTAGGGTTGGCGGCCGGGGGGCAAAGACGGGGCCGCAATCCGCAACGTTTTAACTCAACTCCCATACACATCCAATCAGATCAAACCTCAAAACCTTATGAAACGAATCCCTGACACCTCCCGCTCCGGCGGGCTTCTGTTCCCCTTGGCGCTCGCGCTGGGCTTGACCCTGCTGCCGGCCTCCGCCCAATGGAACCAGTTGCTCTTTTCAGACAACTTCTTCACCGGGCTGACGCCGCCCTCCGGCACCGCGGATTTGAACTACAACATCGGCCTGGCCGGTGGCCGGCAGAACGGCTACCTGGTGACGGATGTCAACCCGGCGGGCTTCGGATGGAGCGTGTACGGCAAGACATCCTTTAATCCCAACAATGGCTGGGACCTCCGCGCGCAAGCCGGGTTTCCGGCCAGCGGCCCGATTGACCCCTACACCTTGCGCTATCGCGACGATGTTCCCAGCGAATGGTCCACTGTTTCGCCCAACATCGGTTTCGACAGCGCCATTCTGAACAACAGCTACCGCATTCAGGCGCAATTGCTGCATGTCCATCTGGACGGCGTGCCGGTGAATGACCGGTGGATGGGGATTACGTTTGGGGCGCAGCCGGCGGTGCGCTTTCCCAACGTTGTGGACAACGCCGGCGTCATTCTTTTTGCCTCGGGCGCTTATCAAATCTTTTCGGATGGGGCGCTGGTGGGCGCCGGCGCCGTGCCGCTGAGCCCGAACGGGGCGTTCGAGATGGACATCGAGGTTTTGAACAACGTGGGCGCAATCCATATCAACGGCGTCGCGGTCTCCTCCGGCGTGGATTTTTCGGGAGTCGTCCCCGCGTGGGTGGGGCTGACAAGCCTGTCCGGCGCCAATCCCGCCGTGTCCACCCTGACCCAATTTCGCTTTGACAATTTTGCCGTCTCGACCATTCCGGAGCCGTCCGTGATGGGGCTGGCCGGTGTGGCCCTGGCGCTGCTGCTGCGGCGGCGGGGCGCCGGGCGCGGTTGAAGGCGGGCCACGCCGGGCGGCGGGGCGGCAGGGCCAATGGATTTTTCTGCCAACGAAACGAAACCAAAGAACAAACCGTTTATCATGAAAACCTCGCATCTCACTCACCTCGTTACCGGCTGCCTGCTGGCTGGGATGGTGACGGCCCTGGCCCAAACCCCACCGGCCACCGGGTTGAAACTTTGGCTCAAGGCCGATGCCATTAGCGGACTCAGCGCCGGTGACCCGGTCGGCACGTGGCCGGATTCCTCGGGAAATGGATTCGACGCCACCCAGACGGTTCCGGACAATCAACCCGTTTTTGCCGTGAATGTGCTCAACGGCAAACCGGCCGTCCGTTTTCTGGACCCGGCAGGGTCCGGGCCGGGGGGTGATTCGGCTTTGATTGACCACCTGACCAGCTCCCTGACCCTGAACGCCAACAGCAACTCCGTAACGGCCATCATCCTGTTCCGATCGGAGAACACCGGAGTGCGGGACACGCTGATCCAGCCGCTGGGCACCGGCACCACCTGGCTTTACACCGAAACCAACACGTTCGGCGGGGGGTCGGATTTTATCACCTGGTCGTTTGCCTCCGGCCGCTCGGTGGCGGGAGCCTCACCCTACAACCCGGGGACGTGGGCAATCGCGTCGGTGGTTCAGGACGCCACCAACTCGATGAGCCTGAGTGTTTACCGGGACGGGGTGTTGGAAGGCGGCGCTCCGATTGGACCGACGGCCGCGGCGAGCAGCGGCGGCTGGCTTTTCGGCGCCAACAAGCCCAAGAACGGCCACGGCCTGGACGGTTACATCGCCGAAGTGTTGATTTACGAGGGGGCGCTGGACGACGCCACGCGGCGCCAAGCGGAGCAGTACCTGGCCGACAAGTATGGGTTGACCTTGCGCAAGAACCTGTTCACGGAGACCTTCAACACGGCCTACACGGTGGACCTGGGGGCGGACCTGGAGGCGCGGCAGACAGGCGAGCTGGCGCCGCTGGCCGGCTTCCCGCCTTATTACTCGCAGCAGTTCAGCTTGAATGACTTCATCGAGATCACCAACAACACCCTGACGCTGACCCGGCTGGATGGCACCGACTTCGCGCCGGACAAACGCTTGTTGGTCACGCCCAACCAGAATTTTCGGCCCTTCGAGGTCAATGGCAGTTTCCGCCTGACGGTGGACATTTCGACGGCGTCGGTGGACCCGGGCCGGGACAGTTGGGCGGGCATCACCATCGGCGGCAACCAGTTGATTGGCCCGGTGCCGGCCAATGGATTTGCCGTGCTGGTTCGGCCGGCCGGCGGCTGGCAGGCGTTTGACGGTCCGTACTCGATCGGGTTTGGGGGCATTCCCGGCGGGGCGACGAATTACCGGGCGTGCCTCGAGGTGGTCAACAACAGGGTCAAGGTGCATATCAACGGCTGGCCCCTGGTGTTTGATGGGGGGGCGGTCGAGCACACCATCACCAATCTGGGCGTGGCCAACTATATCACTCTTTCGGAGCACAGCGCCGCCGACGCCGTGCCCGCCATCACCACCTTTGACAATCTGGCGATCTCCGTGATGGCCGAACCGGTTTTGCCCGCCACGGTGATTCTGGCCGACACGTTTGACACGGCGGACACGGCCAACCTGAATGAGAACCTTGGGAGCCGCCAGTCCGGGCTGGCCGCCCCGCGCAATTGGGTGGCCATTGACAACGGCGCCGGCGCCACGGTCGGCATCACCAACAACCAGGTGGTCATTGTGAACCCGGACAATGTGCTCTCAATCGCCATCGTCTGGCCCGACATTGATTTCCTGCCCTACGAGCGTTTCGAGTCGTTCCGCATCCGGTTCAAGGTGTCGCCGACCGTCAGTGGCACGGCGGATAGCTGGGCGGCGATCAAGCTGCGGGAGCCCAACCCGGGCGTGGGCGTGGCGGGCGGCGAAGGCCTGGGCATTCTCATTCGCCCCGGGGGTGGGTGGCAGGCTTTCCAAGGCGGTACCAGCCTGGGGGCGGGGGCGGTGCCCGCGGCCGCCACCTATGAGTTTGATCTGGAGGTGCGGACCAACGTCATCAAAGGCACCATTAACGGCGAGGTGATCGGAATTGTGCCGATGCCTGCCACCACTTCACGGCATTATGTGGCGCTCATGTCCTTTGCCAGTACCGCCTTGGGCGGGCCGACGGGGGTTTCCGCAACGTTTGATGACTTTGAATTCGCGGCTTTGGGCAACGCGGTGTCCGTGCCGGCGCCGGTCTTGTTCAACCCGGCCGCAGGCGGGGGCTCCGCCAGCTTCCAATTCAACTCGTTGAAAGACATTGTTTATGTGGCGGAGTACAAGGATGATCTCGGCGCACCGGGTTGGGTTTTCCTGCGAAACGTGCGCGGCAGCGGGGGGATCCTGACGGTGACCGACGCCTCGGCGCCGGGCACGCAACGGTACTACCGCCTGCGCGCGCCTTAGAAAGCATGACGAATTGGTGAGGTTGGGTGTTGTGCGGGAGGCCGGGCCGGGTGTGCCCGGCCTCCCTTTGTTAATGCCCGGCCGGCCGCGCAGCCCATGTCAACATTGATTCGGAGACCCCTCATCGCCGGGCGCCCGCTTCTGGCGCTGGGCGCCACCGTCGCTGGTTTGCTGGGCGGAGCGTCGTGCGGGCTCCGGGCCGATCCGCTGGACGAGGTTTACTGGCGCACCTTTTTCATCGCCCCCATCGGCGCCTACGATCAGACGCCGGGCAGCTCCAACTCGATCTTCCTGTTCCGGGAGCGTTTGCTGGCCCTGACGGGGGGGGGTCAGCCGCCAAACGTCAAGGTGGGGTTTTCGATGACGGCCAATTTCATCTCCTCCACCCACGGGCGTTACTATGACTACATTTACTCGCCCGCTTACGCGCCGTGGGAGACGGATGCGAACCTGGCGCTGGCGCGGGCGAGCGATTTGCCCCTGGGGCTGCACATCAACGGCACGCCTTGGGCCGATCCTGCCCAGCAAGCGGTGGACGTGCTGTCCAATTTCCTGGAGAAACAGGGCGGCGGGGCGCTGCTGCAGGTGGACCGCCTCGGCCGGATTCGGAACGCCTCCCGCACCCAGGACCCCGCGGCGGACGAGGTTTTCGACGGGTTCGCCGACATGCTGGAGATGCAGTTGACGTTGTCGCGGAATGCCACGGTGGTGCAGGAGTACCTGGGACGGAATGCGCGCATCGTGATGCGGCTGCTGGACTGGTATCGGGAGCAGCACCCCGACCTGTTGGTGTTCACCAGCACCTCGAGCGAATACGCGCAGAACGTGGCCGCCAACAGCGAATACTGCGATTACAGCGAGTGGTCGAAACAGGAATTCCGCGACTGGCTGGGCGGCATGGGTCTGTACACCGGCCGGGGCCAGTACGCGGACCTGGCCGCGCTCAACAATGACGCCAACGTCAACGGGGCCGTTGGCGCCGGGTTTCCCTTTGCGAGCTGGTCCGCCGTCGTGCCGCCAACCAATGTCAACTGGAGCACGACATCCGACACCGGCCGGTGGTGGCGGAAGTGGCATGATTTCCGCATCAACCAGGTCAGCCAAATGGTCCAGCAGCAGCTTCAATGGGGATTCGAGTCCGGGTGGAGTCCGGATTTTCTGTTCGGCCACCAGATTCCATTCAACCCGGCCACGACCTCGGAAACGGAGCGCAAGTATGCGTCCCCTTGGACCACCACCTTTGCCTACCACGGCGGCAATGGCATCACGACCTACGGGTCCTGGGCGTCGAACACCAGCCTGTTCAACGCGATTTATGCCAACGACCACAACTGGGGCATCCATGAGTGGAACCCGCTGGACTCGAGCAGCGTCGCGAACAATCTCGCCGCGTTGAACTCGGTTTGGGCCTCCGGGGCGCATGCGGTCTGCCCTTACGCCTGGTATGGCCAGCCGACCTACCAGATTTACGGGCAACCCCTGGAAACGGCCATCGCCCAGTTTGTGTCGAATCGTTTTGCCGAAGCCTTCACGGGGCTGAGCGCGTGGGAAACCACCGCCACGGCGCGGGACCTGATCTGGACGATGAGCCGTCCCGGCCATCTTGAGGCGGTCGAGGGCGCCGGCGCGCTGACGTTCAATCGCGGCGTGGTCTCCGGCTGGACGTCCAATTCGGCTGCGTGGCTCACGCTCGAGTTTAATGAATCCCCGACCCGCCATATTGTTTCAGACGGGTTTCACGCCGCTTCGTTCCGATTGAACGTGCAGGCGGCTCTGGCCGGTCTCGGACAGTTCGAGTGGCAGGACGCCAGCGGCGCCACGGGATCGCTGCCCTTCACCGCCAAGGCCGGCTGGAATGTGTATCGTCTCAACCTCGCCGAGCACGCCCCCTGGCGCGAGAAACGGATTCAGCGCCTGCGGTTCCGGCCGTGTTCCGCCCCCGGGGTGCGATTCGAACTCGATTGGTTCCGGCTGGAGGCCAATCGCTGCTGGCACTTTGACGACCCCAACGAAGTCTTCAGCGCCAACCAACTGACCAACCTCGCGGTCACCGCCGGCCAGGTCAGCGCCGTCAGCGGACCGGACGGCTATTTCTACCTCGCGACCGACAAGCGCAACCCGGCCGAGGACGCCGACCGCGCGGTGATCAATGCGGATTACTACAAGAAGGTCCGGCTGCGGATGACGGCGTCCACGCCCGGGGTGGCGGAATTGTTTTGGTGGAAGCGCGGCTCGTCGTTCTTTCGGACCGAGTTTCCCGTGCAGGCGGGCACCCGAAGCTACGAAGTGGACCTGACCTCGGTGCCCGACTGGAACGGGATTGTGACCCGGTTCCGACTGGACCCCGTGAACACCGCCGGGACAGTGGTGAGCGTGGATTACCTGAGCCTCTCGCCCATTCTGCTGCCGCCGCGGATGGCGGACTCGGATATCATTGTCAATTCCACCCAGCCCTTGTGCCGGTGGGAGCCGGCGCAGGAGCCGGACCACGCCGGGGTGACCGCCGAGCTGCAACTGGCCACGGATTTCTTTTTCACCAACGTGGTGTATCAGACCAACGGGCTGCGCGGGGGCCGGCATGTGGTGACGGGAATGGCCCTTGACGGGTTGCACTGGTGGCGGCTGCGCGCCGTGGATGCCGCCGGGGTCGTGTCGCCCTGGTCCCATCCCCTGCCGCTGTTCCTCCGCCCCTGGCAGATGGAGCGGGACGGCGACATTGCCCACACGAACCAGATCGGGTCCGTGTCCGCCGGCGGTGGCGTGTGGCAGGGGGTCTCAACGGGCGGGGACCCTTACCTGGTGTTCAACAGCGGCGGCGGCATTGACCGAGGCATCAACACGGACCTCTACAAACGGTTCCGGTGCCGGGTGAAGGTCGGACCGTCGGGCGGAGGAAACCTGGCACAGTTCTTCTTCTTTCCCAAGAGCGGCGGTTTCGTTTCGACCAATCTCAATCTGCCCGCGGATGGGTTGTGGCGCGAAATTGAGCTGGATTTTTCCACCGTTCCCCAATGGACCGGTTACCTGCACTCGGTGCGCCTGGACCCGACGACTTTCAGCGGAGCCATTATTGCGCTGGATTTTGCGGAACTGCTGCCCGGCGCGGACCGTCTGGCGGCGGCCGGGAACTGGCAATTCAACACCCCGGGCGATTTGGAAGGCTGGCTGCCGTCTGCGGACGCGTCCGCCATCGTCAGCAACGGGGTCTGTTCGCTGGCGGTGGCCGGGGCCGGCGCTTTTCTGGAAATTGCGCCGCTGCGAATGCAGGGGGGCCGGACGCTCAGCGTGCGGCTCCGCAACCAGACCGCCGCCACCACGGCCCGCCTTTATTGGGGAACGGAAACCTCGGCGACCGCCGACCTCACCCGGTCGGTCGCGTTTGCCATTCAACCCCAGGCCACCAACTTCGTGACCTACCAGGTGGATTTGAGCACCAACGCGGCGCTGGCGGGCCAGATCGTTTCGTGGCTGCGCCTGGCGCCCGCCGAGGGGGCGGCCAGCGGCACTGTGGACCTTGACTTGATCGTCCTTGGCGCCGGCCCCAACCAGCCGCCCACGTTTGTCAAGGGACCCGATCAAACCCTCCTCGAGGACGCGGGCCCGCAGATGGTTTCCAACTGGGCCACAGCAATCAGCCCCGGTCCGGCTGGCGAAGCCTGGCAGACGGTGAGTTTCATCTGCTCGAACAGCCATCCCGCGCGGTTCAGTGTCCAACCGGCCGTGTCGCCGACCGGCACGCTGAGTTTTACACCTGCTGCGAATGCCAACGGGACCACGGTGGTGACCGTTTGGGCGAGGGATGATGGCGGCACCGCCGACGGCGGGCAGGACACCTCGCCGCCCCAGGCATTCAATCTGAATATCACGCCGGTTAACGATGCGCCTTCGTTCGTCAAGGGGCCGGACCTGCTCGTCGCCGCGGACAGTGGTCCGCAAGTATTCCCGAACTGGGCGACCGAGCTGGACCGGGGGGCGCCGGATGAGGCTGGCCAGGCGGTCAGCTTTACGGTCACCAACGGCAATAACGCGTTGTTCAGCGTGCAGCCGGCGATCAACCCGCTCGGCACGCTCACCTTCACTCCGGCACCGGGTGCCGTGGGGGTGGCTGGTGTCGGCGCGCGCATGTTCGACAGCGGCGGGACCGCCAATGGCGGCGTGAACGCCAGCGCCTGGCAAACCTTCACCATTACGATTCAGGCCCTGAACCGGCCGCCCGTGGCGGAACCGGACGCGTTTCACGCGCACACCGGCGCCACGACGGCTTTCAGCGCGGCGGATTTGCTGGCAAACGATAGCGACCCCGATGGCGACCCCCTGACACTCTCCGGCGCCACGGCGGGCGCCAACACCAGCTCGGCCATCCTGACTGCCAATCAGGTGCGGTTCACGCCGCTGCCCGGCTTCGCCGGTCTGGCAAGCTTCAACTATCTGGTCACCGACGGCCGGGGCGGCCAGGCCACCGGCTCGGTTTCCGTGACCGTGGTTGAGCCAAGAATCACCGGGTGGTCGCTGCTCGAGGCCGGAACTCTGCGGTTGGTCTTCGCCGGCATTCCGAGCAACGGGTATCAGCTCCAGACGACGACCAACTTCCAGGATTGGCAGGCCGTCTCGACGAACACCACCGATGCCGACGGCTTTCTGCACGTCGAGCAGCCGGCATCCGCACCCGCGCGTTTTTATCGCTTCCAGTGGCCGTGACCTCCCCGGAATAGCGGCGCCGCCGAAAGCTTTGGGTGGACGCGGGGCT